>DASQWQ010000207.1:0-5149 GCA_035640175.1 Rubrobacter sp.
CCGGAGTCGAGGTCATGCTCGCGCACGTGGTGCGACATCCTTTGCAGACGCACCGTATGATCCCGCTAGTACAGGCCTCCTCCGACCCCGAGACGTTGGAGAAATACGCAGAAGACCTCGACGTGATCCTGGAAGAGGACGCATCCGAATGGACCGAACAGATGCTCGAGGCCGTCGCGGCTGTGGCCTCACGCGAGTACGTCCCCAAACTATTCGAGGCTGGCAACACCGATTTCCAGTTTACCCGAGGCTTGCTCGGCGTCTCGATGTAGTCGCTAACGTGCCAGCCAGCCGCCGTCTACGGGCAGGATCGTGCCGTGCACGTAATCCGCGGCCTCGGAGGCGAGGAAGACCGCGGCTCCCTTGAGGTCCTCCGGTTCGCCGAAACGCCCGGCGGGGAGGCGGGACAGAAGCGCTGTGTTGCGCTCCTTGTCCTCGCGAAGCGCGCTGGTCAGCTCAGTGGTGAAGTAGCTCGGGGCGATGGCGTTGACGTTGATCCCCAGAGGCGCCCACTCGTTGGCGAGAGCGCGGGTAAGGTTGGCGATGCCAGCCTTGGACGCAGAGTATGAGGGTACGATCATGCCTCCCTCATAGGAGAGGACAGAGGCGGTGTTGATGATCTTGCCTCCCTGTCCCTTGTCATCGAAATGCCTGGCGGCGGCCTGGGAGAGGTAGAAGGCGGCGCTCAGGTTGATCTTCATGACAGCTTCCCAATCGTCCTCGCCGAACTCCAGCGCCGGGCCACGGCGGATGATGCCGGCATTATTGACGAGTATGTCGAGACGACCGAGTTTCGAGACGCACTCCTCTACAACTTCGGCGGCGAGCTTCGCGTCGGCCTCGAGCAGATCGACGCTCATGGCGTGGAAGCGGTGGCCTTCGTTCTGGACCAGATCTCCGGTTTCGTCTACGGACACGATGTCCAGAGCCGCAACGTCTGCGCCGGCTTCGGCGAGGCCAAGTGCGATCCCCTGGCCGAGGCCGCGCGCCGCCCCGGTTACCACGGCGACCTTGCCGTCGAGGCTAAAATCGTCGAGGACGCCCATTAGTAGCGGAGGTTCTGGGGCTCTATGCTCTGCTCGTCGCAGAACTTCAGGTAGCGTTCCAGCTTGGAGAAGACGTCGTCCTGGTAGATCAAATTGTCGTCATCGTCTATGTACTGGACGGTCCCTTCGAGGATGAAAAGCGTTTGCATCTCCTCGACGCCCTCGTCGACGACGAGCGTGTGGATGTCGCCCGGTGGTTCGTAGACGAGCGTGCCTGGCCTCGCGACCCAGTCGCGCTCCAGGTAGTGCCAGGAGCCCTTTATGCAGAAGCCCATTACCTGGCCGCCCGTATGGCGGTGGCGGTTGACCCTGCCGGAGCCCTCGACCTTGAGGACGTTGATCCAACGCCCCGTCGCAAGGTCGAACCTCAAGGGCTTGAACCAGACCCGCTCCCCCTGCGGCACCCAGGGCAACTCGTCGCTCTGTATGGCCTGGTCGGGGAGACCGAGATCCGAGATGACCCGCTCTGTCTGCTCCTGCGTCATGGACTTCTCCTTCGGTTTGTGGCGTAACGTCCTGCTACTCAGCGCCCCGGCGGCTCGAGGTAGAGGACCGCATCAGGGTCGCCGCCGATCTTGTGGATCTCCGGTATGACCTCGCGGTCGAGCGTAGTCACGTCGGGCCAGTTGACCTCGACGAGGTTGCCTGCAGGGTCCCGCAGGTACATCTGGACGGCCCCGTCGGGCAGCTCCCTGACGGTCGAAAAGCGTCCCTCGTCCCTCACGCCAAGCTCCTCAGCCCCTCTGTAGGCGGCCTCGAAGTCGTCTACATCGAGCGCGAAGTGATGCCTGGCCGGCGCAGGGTCTTCGTCCAGAAAGAGGTGGAGTTGCAGATCACCTACCCGCAGCCAGCGCACGGGCCCGGAGAAGTCGGGCGAGGGGACCTCCTCCATCCTGAAGAAGTCCCTGTAGAAGCGGACCGACTCCTCCAAATCGGTGGCGCTGATGCTGATGTGGGTGAACCCTCTCGCCCGCACGCTGACCCTCCCTACAGCGGCATGATGGAGACGGTCTTCCACGCCGAGTAGAAGTCCAGGGCCGCTGGTCCCTGCTCCCGCCCGCCGACGCCCGACTCCTTGTTGCCGCCGAAAGGTACCTGGAACTCGAGGCCGGCCGTAGGTAGGTTGACGTTCACGAGGCCCGTCTCCGACCGTTGCATGAACTCGTGGGCGTAGCGCAGAGACTTGGTCGCTATCCCCGCGGTCAGCCCGTAGCGGGTGTCGTTGGCGAGCTCGACCGCATCGTCGAAGTCCCGGGCCCCTATGACGGCGAGGACAGGGCCGAAGATCTCCTCCTGCGCGGTCTCCGAACGGTTGTCTACGTCGGCGATGATGGCCGGGGAGATGTAGTAGCCCTCGTCCTCTGAGCCGGTTGCCCCACCATCGAGTACCGCGCGCCCCTCGTTTTTCGCCGTCTCTAGGGCTTCGAGAATACTGTCGTACTGGCTCTTGTTGACGACGGGTCCTATGTCCGTATCCTCTTCGAGCGGGTCGCCGACCTTCATGGCCTCGGTCGCGCTCTTGAGCTCCTCGATGAACTCGTCGTAGACCTCCTCGACGACGATGGCGCGGCTCGAGGCCGTGCACTTCTCGCCTGCGTACCCAAAGGCGCCGAAAGAGACCTTGGCCGCCGCGTCGGAGAGATCTGCGTCCTCCATCACGACGTACGGGTTCTTGCCGCCCATCTCGAGCTGGACCTTCTTGCCCACGGCCCGGCCCTGAATGCCTAAGCCCACGTTCGTCGAGCCTGTGAAGGAGAGGCCCTTGACGCGCGGGTCGGTCACGAGCGCGTCCCCTACCGAGCCGCCCGGGCCCGTCACCATGTTCAGGACCCCGTCCGGCAGGCCCGCCTCCGCAAGTATTCGCACCAGGGCGGCCGCATTCAGGGAGGCGTTGCCTGCAGGCTTCATGACGATGGTGTTGCCGCAGATCAGGGCCGGAGCCATCTTCCACGACGGTATCGCAAGCGGGAAGTTCCACGGCGTTATGAGGGCGACGACCCCGAGGGGCTCCCTTATAGAGGTGTGGCTCACGCCTGGCCGCGCGGAGGGTGGGGTTATGCCTGGCATGCGCCAACCTTCGGAGCCGTAGTAGCGGAAAATGCTCGCCGCGCGTCCCACCTCCATGCGGGCTTCCTTCATCGGCTTGCCGGCCTCCAGCGCCATGAGCCGCGCCAGCTCGTCCTCGCGCGACTCGATGATGTTCGCAGCCTCCATCAGGATGGCGCCGCGGGCGGCAGGCAGCGTAGCCTTCCAATCGGGCAGGGCTTCGGCCGCGGCCTCTATGGCCCGCTGCGTCTCCGCCTTGTCCGATTTGGGGGTGGTCCCGAGGACCTCGGAAGGGTTCGAGGGATTCACTATCTCCGAGGTCTCGCCCGTGTCTGCAGGGACCCACTCACCGCCGATGAAGTTCAAAGATTCTATCTGTGATTCGATCAAGGTCTTCCTCCTGGAAAAACGCCTGCCTTCTCTCTCTCTCTACCCGATCCTCGCCCATTCTATGAGCCGACCTACGCCACCTCGTTCTCCAGGAGGAGATCTCCGACCGAGATCCCGACCAGGTCCCCGGGCTCTAGCGTGAAATCGTCTTCGGGTACTATACCCGTTCCTGTCATCAGGAAGGCCCCGCTAGGGAAGGCGAGCTCCCTGCCCAGATAGGCCGCAAGCTCCTCGGGGGAGCGTTTCATCTGCGAAGTGTCTACCTCGTCCTCGAAGACGATGGCGTCACCGCGCCGAATGCTCATGGTGATGCGGAGGTTCCGCATCGAATCAGGACCGGAGAGCACGATGCCTGGCCCTAAAGAGCACGCGCCGTCGTAGACCTTGGCCTGCGGAAGATACAGTGTGTTCTCGCCCTCTATGTCCCGTGAGGACACGTCGTTGCCCGCAGTGTAGCCGACTATCTCCATTCCGCTGTTGACGATCAGGACTAGCTCGGGCTCGGGCACATTCCAACGGCTGTCTTGGCGGATGCGTACCCCGGCGCCGTGGCCCACGACCCGCCACCCTAGTGCCTTGAAGAAAAGCTCGGGCCGCTCGGCGTCGTAGACTTTCTGGTAGGCGTCGGCGTCCGTCGACTCCAGCTCGCGGGCCTCCCTGCTCTGCAGGTAGGTCACCCCGCTGGCCCAGACCTCGTGTGCCGGCTCGATCGGCGGCAAGAGCGGGTCTTCTGCTGGCCCTTCGGTACCCAGATCCTCCAGGAAGCTTCGGACGTCCGCGCCCCGCATCTCGAGCAGCCGCTCCAGCGTGAAGTCCCGCGGTAGGTAGCTTCCTTCCAGCGCCCAGCGGTGGCCGGTGGCGGTCTGATGATGGGACAGATACATGGTAGTTTGTCCTCCTCTCCTCGTGAACACAACCTAACACGATCCCGGCGCCGTTGCGCGGGACAAGGGTGATGGTAATGTGGTACCACCAGCGTCTTCCGAGGAGGATGGGATGGAGATACTGCCGGGGATACATCGCATCGAGTCGGACCTCGGGGAGCGGTTCATGTGCCAATACCTGCTCCTCGGGGAGGAGAGAACGGTCCTCGTCGACACGGGCCTCGCAGGGACGCCCGAGGGGGTCATCGTCCCCTACCTGGGAGAGATCGGCCTCGGCGTCGAGAACGTGGACGAGGTAATCATAAGCCACGCTGACGTTGACCACTGCGGCGGCAACCACGCCCTCAAGGAGATGAACCCTTCCCTGCGGTTCTCGTGCGGCGAGGCCGACCGGGCATGGGTGGAGAGCACCAGGCGGATAATGGCGGAGATCTACCTCTGGTCCGAGCCTTACGGTTTCGGCCCCGACGAGGAGTCAAGAGACTGGATCCGCACGGGGCTAGGCGGCGACTCCACCGTTGACGTGGGACTGCGCGGCGGCGAGACCTTGCGGCTGGGGCCAGACTGGCGGGTCGAGTTCCTGCACCTCCCAGGCCACACGCCGGGCCACCTCGGCATCTGGGACCAGGAGAACGACGCGGCCATTATCATCGACGCCGCGCTCGAGGCGGGCATCTACGACCGAGAGGGCAACCTCCTGCAGCCGCCCCGCTACTTCGACGCCGCCTCCTACCGGCGCACGATCCACAAGCTCCACGCCATGCGCCCCGATTACCTCCTCAC
>DASQWQ010000208.1:0-3310 GCA_035640175.1 Rubrobacter sp.
GAGCCATTATCACCAGTCACAAAGTCGTTGCCCGATCCGCCTAGCACGCTGTCTGAGCCACGCCCGCTTTGAGCCCCATCGTTACCGGAACCGCCCACCAGGTTGTTGTCGCCTCCCAGGAGGCGCTGCTCGTTGCCGCCCAGGACCCAATCCTTGCCATCCCCGCCTAACAGGTTGTCGCGGCCACCCAGGCCGAAGAGGTCGTCGTTGCCGCCCTTGCCCAAGAGGCTGTCTGCTCCGTTGGTCCCCTTCAAAGTGCCAGGACCATTAGTGCCTATCCTGTTGACCGCCAAGACACCCCCGCTAGCCAAAACCAGCCCCAGGGCCATGACCGCTAACAGAAGGACGAGACGTCTCATGTCCTCTGCTCGTTTCCTTGAGGTGCTCCGACACCATAGCTTCCGTCGTAGGGCACAGCTTTCCCGCCGCCGACGCAACCATTATTACACTGTGCGAGGGATCGCCTGCGTCCCCAAATGGACTATTTTTGGAATATTTCTTACAAGTATGGGTTGCTGGACCACCTTCTTCACCCGCTACTCCTCTTCCGCTACTGTCTTAAAGCGGCGTACGCAAGGATTGGACCTTCCGTACACCACGGCTACAGACATCAGGTTGCAGGTATCAAGAATTCTCTGGGAATAGATTTGGACCAGAAGGCGATGTTTACCCACCTCCATGGTCCATAGGTCCGAAAACTGCTGTCATACGTAATCCAGCAGGTCGCTTCTGGTCGGACATCCGGAGCGCCCGGCGCAGTGAATTCCCGCTTGTGCGGGAATGACGTATGGGAGGGGTTCAAGGTGTCCGTCCGCAGCCCGAACGCGCTCTCGTTCTAACGGACTCGCTTTCACGGTGGTTTGTTGGAGTGGGATATGTGGGCTAAGATCGATCGAAATAGGCTCGCTCGGCTCCTCAAACACGCTTCCATTCGACCACAAATCAGGCTCTCCCGAGTCGCAATTGGGTCTCCTCCCCGACATCAACAAACCACCGATCAGCCCTCAGTGATCAGCAAACAATAGGCTACCCGCGAGAGAAGACATCCATTACGCCGGTCGGTTTGGTAGCTACCGGGCGTAGGAAGGTGCTCGCTTTCGCTCGAGTCCTCAAAGAAACATGCGCACGGAGTTAGCCAGGCCATTCTGGATGCTGTTGCAGGTTCTTGCCGTAGAGTTCCTGGTAGGTCTGCCTGGCCTCGAGCGCGCTGTCCACGTAATTGCGGGTCTCTTTGTAGGGGATATCCTTCGCGATGTCGAAGCCCTCGTCGGAGACCCACGCGTCTACGGTTCCTTCTCCTGAGTTGTACGCCGCAAGCATGAGCCTCTTATCGCCCTTGTAGCGGTCCTCGAGGTAACCGAGGAACCAGGTTCCCAATCTTACGTTGACCTTCGGGTCTCTGTAGTGGCCCTGTATGCCGCTTTTGCGCTGGATGAAGTGCGCAGACTGCGGAAGGAGCTGCATCAGCCCGTAGGCCTCCTTGTGGGATTCGACGTCGGGCCTGAAGCGGCTCTCCGTGTAGATCACACCCGCAACGAACGCCGGCTCCAGGTCGTTCTCCTCGCTGGCCTGCCTGATGGTCGCTTCGTACCGCAGAGGGTACATGGCCCGCATCACAGCGTCGGGCACTCTCAGGGCGAAAGGCAGGGCGGCAAGGATCGCGACGAGCGCCAGCAACGCGAGAATCCCGCGCCGTCGGCGGGCCCGCGACCTGCCGTACCTGCGTTTCTTAGTGTGGGTTGCCGTTGGATCCCCTCTGCCGCGAGATCATATGCCCGAGCTCGTACGCCTGCTCCTTAAGTCTATCCAGGTCTCCGTCATTTTGTACCACCAGGTCGGCCCGCCTGGCCTTCTCCTCACCGGAGAGCTGTCGCGCCTCTACGGCCCGCAGCGCCGCTTCATCCACGCCCCGCTCCTCAGCCCACGCGCGTCGCCTCGCTTCCGGCACAGTGACGGCCACCGTAAAGTCGAAGTCCCCGCCCCGGTCTGTCTCGAACAGCAGCGGTATCTCCACGACGAAGAGCTCCGCCATAGAAGCCTCGATACGCCTAGAGGTCTCGCTATGTACCAGGGGATGAAGTATCTCTTCGAGATCCCGCAGTGCCCCGGCGTCACCGAATACCTCGCGCCCGAGGGCTTTGCGGTCGATACCGTCCGGTCCTCTGACGTCTTCCCCGAAACGTTCGACGATCCTGGATATAGTCTGCCGGTCGTTCTTCAGGAGGTGGTGCACGATCTCATCGGCCGAGGCCGTCCCCGTGCCCGGCAGTTCCCCCAAAAAGCGAACCAGTGTGCTCTTACCCGACGCGAAAGGGCCGGTGACGGCGACCGTCACCGGCCCTTCCACGGACCCTCTCTGTAGAGAGGCTTTGTCTATCTCTCCTCGAGGTCCAGGTCGGCCAGCGCGTCGAAGGCGCCGGAGCGGAGGCCGCTACCCTCGCTGCTTCTGCGCTCGGAGGTGCCGCGCTGCTCGGGCTCGCGACGCGGCCGCTCCTCGCGGCGGGGACGCTCTTCGCGGTCCTCGGGCTTCGGGCGCAGGCTAAGAGAGAGCCTGCGACGGCGGGCGTCAACATCGATGATGCGGGCGTCGACCTCATCGCCGCTGCGCACGATCTCGTCTGGCGTCTCCACGTGATGGTCGGCCAGCTCCGAGATGTGGATCAGACCCTCCACCCCCTCTGCGACCTCGACGAAGGCCCCAAAGGAGACGAGCTTGGTAACCCTACCGTGGATCTGCTCTCCGACCGTGACCCGCTCGACGATCTCCTGCCACGGGTCCTTCCTGGTCTGTTTGAGGCCGAGCGAGATACGCTCGCGGTCGCGGTCGACCTCGAGGACCTTGACCTCGACCTCCTCACCGACCTCGACGACCTCGCTCGGATGGTCGACGTGCTGCCAACTGAGTTCGGAGATGTGGATCAGGCCGTCGATGCCTTCAAGGTCGACGAAGGCCCCGAAATCGACGAGGTTGGAGACGGTGCCCCTGACGATCATGCCCTCTTCGAGCGAGGTCAGGATACGCTCGCGCTCTTCCTTGCGCTCCTCCTCCAGTACGGCGCGCCTACTGAGCACTACGTTGTTGCGGCTCCTGTTCAGCTCGATGACCTTGCACTCCAGCTTCTGGCCGAGGAACGAGTCGAGGTTCCTTACGCGCCTGATGTCGACCAGGCTCGCTGGCAGGAAGCCCCGCAGCCCGATGTCCAGGATCAGACCTCCCTTCACCACCTCGATTACGGGTCCCTCGACGGTGCGCTGGTCGTTGTAAGCTTCCTCGATGCGGTTCCAGGCCCGCTCGAAAGCGGCCCGCTTG
>DASQWQ010000209.1:0-6355 GCA_035640175.1 Rubrobacter sp.
GATGAACGCTTCGCGAAACTCGACGAACTGGCCGGCGAGGTCGGGGCGCTGGCTACGACGCCGCTTCGCACAAAGGAGGAGATGACCCAGACGGTCAGGCTCCGCAAGTCCACGCTGCCGCTCCTGCTCGGTACTACTGACAAAGAGAAACCTGTCGCTTTCGTGGAGGACGCGGCCGTGCCACCGGACCGGCTGGAGGAGTTCGTCGTCCGCTTCCAGGAGATAGTGGAGAAGAACGGTACCTGGGCCTGCTTCTACGGCCACGCCAGTGTGGGGTGCCTGCACGTCAGGCCGGCGCTCGACACCTCGGACCCTGAGGGCGTGGCGCGGATGCGACGCATCGCCGAGGAGGTCGCCGGCCTCGTCGTGGATTGCGGGGGCTCGATCTCAGGGGAGCATGGCGACGGCCTCTCGCGCTCGGAGTTTATGGAGAAGATGTACGGAGGTGAGATCCTGCGCGCCTTCGCTGACGTCAAGCGTCTCTGCGACCCAGAAGGGATGATGAACCCTGGTGTGATCCTGGCCCCACCCCGGATGGACCGGCAGCTACGTATCGGCCCCGGCCGAAAGCGCCTCCCCGTAATGACGAACCTCTCCTTCGAGGACCAGGGGGGCTTCGCGAAAGCTGTCGAGTTGTGCAACGGGAGCGGCTTCTGCCGCAAGAGGACGGGGGGTACGATGTGCCCCTCATACATGGTGACCCTCGACGAGCAGGACACCACGAGGGCGCGGGCCAACATGCTCAGGTCCGTGATCGAAGGCACCCTCCCTCCTGAGGAGCTTACCGGACGGCGCATGAACGAGGTCATGGACCTCTGCGTCGGCTGCAAGGCGTGCAAGACAGAATGTCCCTCCCGCGTGGACGTCGCGAGCATGAAAACCGAAGTCCTCTACCAGGCCGGCAGAGAACACGGCTTTTCTCTCCGCCAGAAGGCGGCGGGACACATCCGCCGTCAGCTCGCGCTCGCGGCGCTGGTCCCCTCGCTCTACAACGCCGTCGCGGGAACGCGCCTCGCCCGCCATGCCGCCGCCCTCGCGGGCATAGATCCCCGTCGCTCGTTGCCCCGCGTGGCAGCCATGACCTTCTCCAAACGCTTCCCCGGGCTGCCGCAGGGCTCTGGACCGGCGGAGGTCGCCCTCTTCAACGACACCTGGAACGAGTACCAGCGGCCCGAAGTCGGGGAGGGGGCCGTGAGGCTCTTTGCGGCCGCGGGAGCGAGAATCCATCTGCCCAAGGTTGTCTGTTGCGGGAGGTCTATGCTCTCCGAGGGACTCGTGGACGAGGCAAGAAAGAACGCCAGGCGAAACCTGGATCTCCTTATGCCCCTCGTCGAGCGTGGCATACCCCTAGTCGGCCTCGAGCCGAGCTGCATCCTTACCATGCGCGACGACTACAAGAAGCTCCTCCCCGGCGACGAGCGCGTCGAGAGACTGGCAGAAGCCACTCGCCTCTTCGAAGAGGCGATGCTAGATCTCGACGGGGAGCTACAGCTGAGAAAAGGTGCCCCTGTCCTCCTGCACGGACACTGCCACCAGAAGGCGCTCGTAGGAAGGGGCCCTACGAAGCGCCTTCTCGGACTCGCCGCCGACGTCGAGGTGGTCGACTCTGGATGTTGCGGCATGGCCGGACTCTTCGGTTACGAGAAGGGACACTACGAGGTCTCGATGAAGATGGCCAACCGAAGGCTCTTCCCCGCGGTGCGTGGGGCAGGGGAGCGGGTCGTTGTCGCGCCGGGGACCAGCTGCAGGGAGCAGATCCTCGACGGAACACAGCGGCGAGCCCTACACCCTGCTGAGTATCTGGCTTCACTCCTCGACGGGTCATCCTAGGGACCGTTGGCGGAGCGGGAGGCGGCGCTGTGGTTCGCGTTCAGGGGCGACAGGTTGCTCGTGTTCGAAGACGCGCCTGTTCGCGTGCCGCTGGCTGGTGGTCCGGATGAGCTTGGTCTGGACGTCCTGTTCCGCTGGGAGATCGGAGAGCTCGACGGGCATGCTTGCTGGGCCGTCGAGCTAGGCACCGACGCCCGACCATCAGAGGGGATGGTTTTCGAGGATCTCAGGGGCCTGTTTTACAGGGTGGATGAAGATTTCTTCAGGATGGCGGGCAGGGCGAAGCAGGTCGTCGGCTGGCATGCGACGCACCTGTTCTGCGGACGCTGCGGTGGCAAGACGGAGCCGGCGCCAGGGGAGCTTGCGATGAGGTGTACACGCTGCGGAACGATGCACTATCCACGCCTCAGCCCGGCAGCCATCGTCCTCGTCAAGAGAGGAGAGCATCTCCTGCTGGCACGCTCACCCGAATTCCCGCAGGGACTCTACAGCGTGCTCGCGGGCTTCGTCGAGCCAGGCGAGTCCATAGAAGCGGCCGTCGTCCGCGAGGTGCGCGAGGAAGTCGGAATCGAGGTCACGAACGTCACGTACTTCGGGAGCCAGCCGTGGCCGTTCCCAAACTCGCTCATGATCGGCTTTACCGCTGATTACACGGGTGGGGACCTGACCCCCGAACCCGGTGAGATCGAAGACGCCGGATGGTACACGGCAGACAACCTGCCGCACCTGCCGCCCAAGATAAGCATCGCCCGCGCCATGATAGACGACTTCGTAGGCCAACGTGGCGTCGACCCGGAAGACCCAGAGACACCTGGGTAGGCCCGGGACATCCGGCAGAGCCTAGCCCTCTTGTATGATGCGAGAGTAAACAAGCCAGGAAGAGATCGCGGTGAGAAGATTGCTGACGCGGAGGACGTTTCTATGGCTCGCCGGAGCCGGTGTGGCAGGGACGGCCCTGTTGGGCGCTTACGTAGTCTGGAGCAAGCCAGATCAACTCTCAGGATCTATCATCGAAGTGGCGCGCCATGTCTCTTCTGAACCCCACCGGGTCGGCGCGTTTATCGTCATGCTGGAGACCGGTCGAGGGCTTTCAGAGGTTGTACTGAGCGTTGCTCATAGCTCCAGGCCCGATCGACTCTTGTGGCAGAGCATCCCCGGGGAGAGCTTCTTGGCGGCCGCCGAAGGCGAAGAGACGGTCAGGGAGTCCAGCGGGCACTACTTTATCGAAGACGAGATAGAGAGACCACACTCGGACCAAACCATAGACCGCATCGAGGAGCGGCAAGCCACGCTGGTCGTCGGTGGACGGCTCACGCGAGGAGGCGATTCAGGAGGCGTGGACTATACGCTCACCTTTTCGTCCGTGACCGAGGGTCGTCTGCGCTTCGAGGTCGAGGTGGAGGAGTCCTATAACCGAGTCTACCTAACCTACGCCTCCTCACCTAAGGAGCGTTTCTTCGGTTTCGGGACGCAGTACACGTACTCTGACATGAAGGGGCACAAGGTCCCCATCTTCATCCAGGAGCAGGGGATAGGGAGGGGTGAGCAGCCGATAACCTGGGCGGCGGACTGGCAGGCCGACGCCGGCGGGAGCCCGGTCACCAGCGGCGCCAGCGTGCCGCACTACATAACGAGCGAGATCCGCTCCTTCTTCCTGGAGAACTACGAGTACTCCTCTTTCGATCAGCGGGAGGAAGACAGGGTACAGGTCGAGGTCTTCTCCTCGCGGATGGCCGGCCAGATCCTGAGTGGAGAGACCCCGGCTGAACTGATAGAGCTCTACACTGAGTACTCGGGCAGGATGCGTCCGTTGCCAGAGTGGATCCTGGGTGGTGCCGTCGTGGGCTTGCAGGGCGGCACGGATAAGGTCCTCGACGTATACGACGAGCTCGAAGCCCTCGACACACCCGTCGCTGCACTCTGGCTGCAGGACTGGGTCGGCCAGCGAGAGACCAGCTTCGGGACGCAGCTATGGTGGAACTGGGAGCTCGATGAAGATCACTATCGAGGCTGGGATCAACTTCGGGAGCAGCTGGAGAGGGACAACGTGAGGCTCATGACCTACATCGGCCCGTGGCTCGCGGACGACGTGGCGAAGAAGGAAAACCACAACCGCAACCTCTTTAAGGAAGCCGCGAAGAACGGCTATCTAGTGAAGAATCGAGACGGTGAGCCCTACAGGGTCAAGACCACCGACTTCTCCGCCGCCTTTGTGGACCTCACCAACCCCAAGGCGCGGGCCTGGATCAAGAACGTCATCAAGGAGGAACTCATCGGCAACGGTGCCTCGGGGTGGATGGCGGACTTCGGTGAGGGTCTCCCCTACGACGTCGTCTTATTCTCCAGCGCGGACCCGAAGAGCTACCACAACCGCTACGCCGAAGAGTGGGCCGGGGTCAACCGCGAGGCCATCCGTGAAGCGGGACAAGGAGAGGACATCGTCTTCTTCAACCGCTCCGGTTACACACGTAGCCCCGGCGAGAGCACACTGTTCTGGCTCGGTGATCAACTCGTTGACTGGGATGAATATGACGGCATAAAGAGTGCCGTTACCGGCCTGCTCTCAAGCGGATTTTCCGGCTATAGCCTACAGCACTCCGACATCGGCGGGTATACGGCCATAGATCACCCCTTGCTGAAGTACCACCGCTCGAAAGAGCTCCTCATGCGCTGGACCGAGCTTGCAGCCTTCACCACCGTATTTCGCACCCACGAAGGCAACAGGCCCAAGGTGAACCACCAAATCTACTCGGATGAGGAGACCCTCCGGCACTTTTCCCGCTTCGCCAAGGTCTACGCCGCCTGGAAGCCTTACAGAATCGAACTGGTGAAGGAGGCATCCGAAACTGGGCTCCCCGTCGTCCGCCACCCTTTCGTGCACTATCCCGACGATCCGGAGGTCTACGGCCTGGATTACCAGTTCATGGTCGGCCCCGAGCTCATGGTCGCGCCTGTACTCGACCCTGGCGAAGACAGCGTAGAGATCTACTTGCCGGCGGGCAAGTGGGTCCACCTCTGGACAGGAGAGAGATACGGTTCGCCGCAGCGCGGCGTCCACGAGACGGTCCCGGCTCCGATCGGAGAGCCCGCTGTCTTCTATAAGGAAGATTCAGCGGAAGGAACACGTTTCAGGGAGGAGCTCGAACGCAGGGGGCTGCTGTAACTTTACGAGGTACAATTGAGTGGTTCTTTTCGTCGGAGAACTATCATGAATCGGGAGAACGTAACCAGCGGCACGGTATGGGAGAGCAGGGTCGGATACTCGCGGGCGGTCCGGCGCGGTCGCTTCGTGTACGTCTCGGGGACCACAGCCACGGACGGGAGCGGGGGATACGTCGGTGTAGGCGACCCCTATGCGCAGACCGTCCAGGCCATAAACAACATCAAGGTCGCGCTCCGGGCCGTCGGCGCAGAGCTCTCCGACGTGGTGCGGACCAGGATCTACGTGGTCAACATCGAGGACTGGGAGAAGATCGGGTCTGCCCACGGCGAGTGCTTCAGCAGGATCCGTCCCGCCACGAGCATGGTCGAGGTCAGCCGCCTCATAGCGCCCGAGATCCTGGTCGAGATCGAAGCCGACGCCCTGATCGACGAAGGGTAGGGGCGGGTTTGAAACCCGCCCCTACGTTTCAAACCCGCCTCTACCCGATCTCTGAGGCGCGGCCTGCGGCGTCCTCCAGGGCCTGCAGGGCCGAGGCCTGATCCATCCCCGTGCTCCTTAGCAGGTCGACGGCGGCGGAGCGGACCTGGCCGACGAGGACGCTGATCCCGAGCTCGTGGCGCTCCTCGAGGATCTCGGTGGCGCTCTTGGCGGCCTCGAGCGCCCACCGGCGGGCCTCTTCGGGCCCCTCGCCATCCTCCAAAAAGGCGGCCAGGGCCCTTACGGACCGCGAGAGGTCGAGCACGGCCTCGGGTAGCTGCGGCGCTATTCTGTCTCCTCGCCTGATGGCGTTGTAGACGCCGCGGGCCAAAACGCGGGTGTTTATGACGGCCAACTCTATCCTGATTCCGGCGCTGCCGTAGAACTCGAGCTGCCGCAAGGACCTGCGACGGGTGGGGGAGAGCCTGGCCGTCTCGTGGCCCGCTTCGAGCGCCTCGTTCAAGGTTCTGACCCGCCCATCTATCTCCCTGGCCCGTACCAGAACCCGTTCGGCCCGCTTCTCGTCGCCGCTTTCGAGCACGGCCGAGATCTCCTCGAGCACCGCGACCAGCTCGTCGAAGACGGGGGCTGCGGCCCTCTCGACCAGGCGCTCGGGGTTGATGGGGAAGAGGTAGTTGATCGCGAGTGCCACCCCGCCTCCGATGAGCGCGTCAACAAAGCGGTCAGGTGAGAAGACGTTCTCGGGAGGCTGCAGCACGACCACGAGGACCGCCGAGACGGCCGCCTGGTTGACCAACATGGTTCCTCCGCCGAAGAAGACCGCCGCCGCCATCGCGAGAAGTACGACGACGGCGATCTGGAGCGTCCCGTTTCCTATTACGAGCACGAGGAGGTCGGCCACCATGAGCCCGACGGCGACCCCCA
>DASQWQ010000210.1:0-8395 GCA_035640175.1 Rubrobacter sp.
CGTTCTTCGTAGAGAGGAGTCGGTGTGTTCAAGCGTGTAATCAGAAACAAGGTTCGGCAAGCGGAGTGGGGTGACTCCCTGGCGGTCCTGACGGCTGAAACCTGAAGCCTATTCGCTATGCGCATGAGTACACTCTTCGGCCTGACGTTGCGTGAGGCGCCTTCCGGGGTGGAGGTTGCGAGCCATGGGCTCCTGCTCCGGGCCAGGTTTATCAGGCAGCTTGCAGCGGGGATCTTTTCGTATCTGCCGCTGGCAAAGCGATCTATCGGCAAGATCGAGAAGATTTTGCGGGAGGAGATGGACGCGGCGGGCGGGCAGGAGGTCTCGATGCCCGTCGTGCAGCCGGCCGATGTGTGGGAGAGCTCCGGCCGGTACAGTACGACGGGGCATGAGCTGGTAAGGTTCAGCGATCGCAGAAACAGGGAGATGGTCCTGGCGATGACCCACGAGGAGATCGTCGCCGGCCTTGCTGCGAGCGAGGTGGACTCTTACCAGAAGTTGCCCAGGCTCGTGTACCAGATCCAGACCAAGTTCCGAGACGATCAGCGGCCGAGGGCAGGTCTGATCCGGGCTCGCGAGTTCACCATGAAGGACGCGTATAGCCTCGACAGGGACGAGAGGGGCCTGGACCAACAATACAGTACACTCTACAGGGCATACTTCAGGATCTTCGCCCGGTGCGGACTACCAGCCATAGCCGTCGGGGCCGACGTGGGCATCATGGGCGGCAGCATGGCCGACGAGTTCATGTACCTGACTCCCGTCGGGGAGGACACCATCCTCATCTGCGACAATTGCGGGTACACCGCGAACCGTCAGGTGGCGAGGTTCCACAAACCTATCCCCCGAGCTGAGGAGCAGAGACCTGTAGAGAAGGTCGCCACACCTGGCGCCGGCACCATAGAGACGCTGGCCAGCTCCCTGGAGATTCCGAAGTCCAGCATGGCCAAGGCGGTCTTCCAGGTCGCCGCGATGGAGGGTTCCGAGCGGTTCGTCTTCACCGTCGTCCGTGGCGACCTAGAATTAAACGAGACCAAGCTGGCGAACGCGGTCGGGGCTAGCGAGCTGAGGTCCGCACTCCCTGAGGAGGTCAGGGCCGTCGGAGCCGAGCCTGGATACGGCTCTCCGCTCGGGGTGGAGGGAGCGCTCGTGGTCGTTGACGATGCGATACCGGCCTCCCCAAACCTGGTCGCGGGCGCCAATGAGGAGGGTTTCCACTTCCTGAACGTTAACTACGGCAGGGACTTCGAGGCTGATATCGTCGCCGACATAGCCTCGGCGGAGGACGCTTCACCCTGTCCCGAGTGCGGCGACGCCATGCGCGCCGTGCGGGGTGTCGAGGTCGGGAACATCTTCAAGCTGGGCACACGCTACAGCGAGGCCTTCGGCACGAGCTTCCTAGACCGAGACGGACTGCGAAAGCCCGTGGTGATGGGGTCTTACGGCATCGGGCTCGGGCGTCTTCTGGCCTGCATCGCTGAGGAACACCACGACGAAAACGGCCTCGCCTGGCCCGTCTCCGTCGCACCTTACCACGTCCACATCGTCGCAGCCGAGACGGGTGAGATGGCCGACGGGCTCTACGAGAGGTTGGTCTCCGCCGGCGTCGAGGTACTCTATGACGATCGGTGTGAAAGCCTGGGAGCCAAGTTCAAGGACGCCGACCTGATCGGATCTCCCATACGCCTGACCCTGACACCCCGTTCCCTGCAAAGGGGAGGAGTCGAGATCAAAGCCCGCAGCGACTCCGCAGGCTACGTAGTCCCCATCGAAGGGGTCGTTTCCGCGGTCAACAGGGAGATCTCCAAACAGGAAGACCAGATCTCTCGTGGCGACTATATTGCGTCAGCGCTTCGTGAGAACCTGGCATGAGCTTGAAGCGGCCGGTGCTGCGGTAGATGATGGTGTCGATGTCAGTCCGCACAAGACAACCTCAGAACCTTCATGTCGGGTAGATAATGTTCGAACGCTACCAGCCCGACCTGAACGCCTATGTAAGACGGGTCAGGAGCGGGCCTTGCTTCGTTTGCGCTATCGTGGCGCGGGACCCGGCGTTTCCGGATCATCACATCAGCTACGAAGACGAAGAGATCATCGTCTTCCTGGCCATGAATCCGACGCAGTACGGGTACACGCTTGTCGCGCCGAAAGAGCATAAAGAGCAGGTGGTGGGCGACTTCACGGTCGAGGAGTACCTCAGTCTGCAGGGGGTTGTCCACCGCGTGGCTGAGGCGGTGCGCGAGGAGGTAGGGGCCGAGCGGGTGTACGTTCTCTCTCTTGGCTCCAACAAGGGCAACGCCCACGTCCACTGGCACGTCGTACCTTTGCTTCCAGGTACCCCTTATGAGGAGCAGCAGTTCGCAGCCGTTATGCTCGAGACCGTGGGTGCGTTGAAGATTCCGGATAGAGAGAAAGCGGCCCTCGCCGCCCCTATCGGGCAAAGGATGGAGAGATCTTAGGTGGACCTTGCACAACGCTGAGACCCTGAGCGGGCTGTACGTCTACCCGATCAAATCCTGCGCCGGGATCTCCTTGCAGAGCGCCGACCTGAGCGCGACGGGACTCTGCCACGACCGGCGCTGGATGCTCGTCGACGAGACGGGTGAGTTTATGTCGCAACGTGCCCATCCACGGATGGCCCTGATCTCCGTCCGGTTCGCCCCGGAGAGGATGATCGTCAGCGCGCCGGACATGGACGAGCTGGAGATTCCACTATATCCACAGGCTGGAGACTCGATAGGCGTGCGAGTCTGGGGAGACACGAACCGGGGGGCATTGGTGGCCGGGGAGGCCGACCGTTGGTTCAGTGAATACCTGGGGTTTCCCTGCCGGCTCGTCCACAAGCCTGGCGACGACCCCAGGTTGGTTGACTCGTCATTTGCGGAGAGTGGGGATCAGGTCAGCTTTGCCGATGGGTTCGCGTTCCTTTTGATCTCCGAAGCCTCTCTCGAGGACCTCAACGGCAGGCTGGAAGACCCTCTGCCCATGAACCGCTTCAGGCCCAACTTCGTCGTCAGGGGCTGCGGGCCCTACGCCGAAGACGGCTGGAGCCGGATCAGGATAGGGAGCGTATCGTTCCGAGTCGCCGAGCCGTGTTCGCGCTGCGCTATAACCACGGTAGACCAGAGAACAGGCGCCCGCGGCAAGGAGCCGCTGCGTACGCTCGCGACCTACCGGAAGTCCGAGCTTGGGACCGTCTTCGGACGCAATCTCATTCACGACACGCTCGGGACTGTCCGCGTCGGTGACCCTGTCGAGACAACGCCGCGCTAAACGGCTTCGCCGGCCTTATCTCGTAGCCGCATTTCGAAAGCCTTCGAACGCGGAGCCAGAGAGGACCTCGGCGAGGAGGCCTGGCTCGACGTTGCCGCCGCTGATCACGGCCACGTTGAGGCGAGAGGTGGGTAGTTCTTCTCTGCGGAAGAGGTGGGCTGCGAACGTCACAGCCCCGCTCGGCTCTGCGACCAGCCTGACCCGCAGGGCCAGGCGGCGCATCGCTTCCAGGATCTCCTCCTCCGTTACGGCGACGATGTCGTCAACGAAGGTGCGGATATGTTCGAAGGGGGCCTCACCGAGTCTCTGCACGCGCAGACCGTCAGCAACCGTGCGGGCGACCTGATCCGCCGGGAACTCGACCAGCCTTCCGCTCTCCAGGCTGGCTCTGGCGTCGGCCGCGAGCTCGGGTTCGACCCCGATCACTCGCACTTCAGGACGGGCCAACTTGATGGCAGCCGAGATCCCACCGATGAGCCCGCCGCCGCTGACGGGCACGAGCACGGTCTCCACCTCGGGTAGGTCTTCGAGTATCTCCGGCCCGATAGTGCCCTGGCCGGCGATGAGGACCTCATCGTCGTACGGAGGCACGGGAACGTATCCGTGCTCCACCGCAAGCTCCTCCGCCTTGCGAGATCGCTCTGCGCTGCCAGGGCCGACCAAGACGACCTCGGCCCCGAGATCCGCCGTCGCGTCGAGCTTCACGCGAGATGCCCCCCGCGGCATGACGACGACGGCCCGTGTATTCAGGGCACGGGCCGCGTAGGCTACGGCTTGGGCGTGGTTCCCGCTCGAGTGGGCTACCACCCCAAGACTGCGCTCTCCAGAGGAGAGGGCTGAGATCTTGTTGTAAGCGCCGCGCAGCTTGAATGCGCCCGTAGGCTGGAGGTTCTCCGGCTTGAAGTACAGCGCCCTATCCTCTTCGCTGCGCGGGCAAGGCACGAGGGGCGTGCGGAGCGCCACTCCTTGCAAACGCCTTCGCGCGGCTTCTACGTCCTCTGATCCGATCATGTCTTCGTTCTCCTCTGCGCCGAAAGTGAGGACCAGCACAGTACGGTGGATACTCCAGCATCGTAACAGGAGCGCAACACCGCGTTAAACATCTCGCAAGGTACGCCCCCTATAATGTTCCGCGCCGATGACCGAACATTATGATGTGGACGTACGAGCATGGCCCGACGCGGGTGGGAGGTGAGGCGGACTTCAGCCCTCTTGCTGCTCTCGCTCTTGGCAGCCGCGCTCTGCGACGGCTGCCAGAATGCGGGTCCGGAGGTCCAGTCCGCAGAGGCTTCTAGGGGGGGCTGCGTCGGGCGGTCCTGCGGAGACCTCGAAAGAAAGCATGTCAGGTGCGGGAGGCATGCCTGAGGCCACTACCACCGGGGCCTCACAGATCGAGGGCGGCCTCGCCGGAGCGGCGGATGCTTCCTCCGGGATCCCTTTCGTCGCGAAGACGCAGGCGAGCGGCGGTTCCGGCTATGACGCTGACACTGTGCTCGGGGTGCGCTACGGGGTTAACGAGGACTACGAGCGGGCGGTCATCGACCTCGGGACCGGCCTGGAGCCCGCCGGTCCCGTGCCGGAGTGGAGCCTCGCGAGCCAGGAGGGCAAGGGCCTTCTGCGCCTAACCCTGCCTTCGGCCAGCGCGACGTGCGTATCAGACGGCGAATTCGGCGACGGGTTGCTCGAGAGTTTCCACCTCGTGCGTGCCCCCGAGGGGGGCATGTTCATAGACATCTTCGCGCGAGGCGTTCCTCTACAGGGTCGTCGAGCTGGGGACCCCGCACGCCTCGTCGTCGACTTCAAGCCGAGGGGAGGAGATCTGAAGGTGCCGCTCCCTGCGGAGGGAGGCGACACGGTCCTCGTCGAACCACGCCTGAGTGCCAGGATCTCCGACCCTCTCACAGTGAGGGGCTATGCCCGCAACTCCGAGGCCGCGAACACCATTACCTTGATCGATTCAGACGGAAAGATCCTGATGCGTAGGACCGTCCTGAGCAACGACCGAGGCCATACCTGAGGATACTTCGAAGCCACTCTGGATCTGCCGCCGTTCTCTGGAAAAGGGACCCTGAAAGTCGGGACCGAAAGCGCCCACGATGGTTCCTTCAAAGGCACCAAAATCCCCCTTTGGGCGGGCCAGTAGGCGACCAGCGAAGGTCCGAAGCCCCTCCAGCAGCTCTTTTTGGATTCGTCGAACTATCAACGTGGTACGCATCACTTGCTGGTCCCCACACCTATTCCCAGAGGGAATCCTGATACCTGAAACCTGTAGCCGCGGTATGCGAAGCGAACCGCTCTAGACGAGCGACTTCACGAAGTACTCGGGGTTTAGTGGCTCGCCGGTGGCGCGCAGGACGGTGTCGCGCCAGTTCTCGCGGGCGCCGGGGCCGAAGAAGGATTCGAGCAGGTAGCGGCCTGCGACCTCGTTCTGGTAGAAGGGACCTTGGGTTATGTGGGACTCCAGGTAGTTCCTTAGCTGGGCCGAGATCAACTCCCCAAGCATGTAGTTGTGGTAGTAGACGGGGGCTACGGCGACGTGGATGACGGCCCAGTCGGGTTCGTCCCTGCCAGGCGGACGGTACACGAAAAGCAGCCGCTCGACGAGGTCCCACCACATGGAGTTTAACTCTCCACTATCAGGGTCGGCGTAGAGTGCCTGCTCGAAGTGGTACATGACAAGCACGAAACGGGTGAGGATCATCCTGTCGGACCGGCGGTGGGCGGCGAGCTTATCTGAGTCTTGGGCCAACCTCTCTCGGTTCGCGTCGGCGACGGAGCCAGCCGGGTTCGTCGACAAGGGCGCCCATCATGAGGGTGATAGCCTCGGTCGTGTTGGCGTGGGCGTAGGTGCGTAGGAGGTAGGGGAGCCTAGGATTGACGTGACGGTCATAGACAGCGTGTCCGCACTCGCGGAGCATCGCGTCCATCCAGTAGGCGTCAGGTCTGACGTTGGCCAGCACCCGAACGTCGTAAGGGTATTCGCGACCCAAGCGGGCGCAGAACGCGTGCTGGCTCTTGCCCTCTCTCTCGTAGAGGCCGCTCGAGGAGATCACACCCCGCACGTCCAACCCCAGAGCATCGAAGGTACTGCGGGTAAGGGCCTCCAGGTCCTCCCCCTCGAAGTAGCGGTCGAGGTCGATGCCCGCTATATCGGTAGCCCTGTGGAAGAATGGGCCTCCGTGCTTACGCGCAAGACACCCAAAAAGCTCGCATCCGGTTCCGAGTGGCCGTCAAAGGCAGGGCTTAGCTTCGGGGAGTGCCTGTGGCGAAAGTCCCTTACTTGAAGCCGACAAACTGCTCGACGAGGTAGCTGGTATCGAACGGCTTGCAGCCTAGCGTGCGGAGGACATCCTCGTTCTCCTTGCTCTCTCCGGTGGCCCAGAGGCCTCGCAGTAGCTTGCCTGCCTCAGAACGGGCGAACCAGTCCTCCCCGTAGGTGTCCTCTAGGTGGCGCCTGAGCATCGCTTCCGTAATCCAAGCCCGCAGGTAGTCGGCGGAGTAGTAGCCGGGGTCCATGTCGTTCAGGTAGTTTTGGGGTGCGTACACGAAGTGCGTCGCGGCCGAAAGCGTCGTGGTGTAGAGCTGCCGGTTGCGTCCTTCCGCTAGCGGGTCCTCGAAGAAGTCAAGCTCGTAGTTTAGCTTGGCCGCGTAGCGTCGCACCAAGAATAGCTCCGCGAGCTTAGCGTGGTCGGTCACCTCTCTTGCGGTCTCTTCCGGCAAGCCGACCACCCCGGTGAGCCATACCCGGTTCTGGGTGAGGTGCTCAAGGAGAAAGCTGTATATCTCGGTGAGGGCGTAGCTCGTGGAGACATTCCGTTCGACGTAATCGAGCGCGGGGTCCTCGTTACCGAAGTGCTGAGCGTGTCCTGCCTCGTGGAAGAACGCCATGTAATCTTCTAAGCCACCGACGGGCTTGATCAGCAGGTGTACCTCTTCCGGAGGATCGGGTGCGTAGCAGCGGGCCCTGGGGTTCTTGGTGGCACGGTCTTCAGTATCGATGTAAATGTTGTCCTGCGAGGCAGGATCAAGTCCCATCCCGACGAGCGTCTGCTCGTATGCCCCGAGGAGCTTGTCCTTGCGGAAGTACTGGTCGTACTGGGGCAGGCGGCTTATGTAGGAGAAGTGATGGCTGCCGATCTCTACCAGCCTCCGGCCCGTCGTCTCCTCCACCCACCGGCTCATTAGTGCTGCGTAGATGCCTTCCGTCTCTGAAAGGAAGCCCTGCATGTGCGAGCGCAGGAGACTGTAATCAATCCGTTTCTTCTCTGCGTTGTAGGCTGTGTAGCTATCGTGGCCGAACTCATCTGCGAGCGTCGCTAGGGCGGTGCGCAAGATCCCAAGACGCCTTGGGTTGGTCTCCTCAACCACGCCCAGCGCAGCCTCCCGCAGCCTATTGCGCCTCTCAAAGTCGTGCTCGCTGGCGATCAGCACGGGCACGTTGTGATAGGGGATCCTCTCGCCGTCCACCTTTACGGTGGCGCTCGCCTCAAAGGAGACGAGCTCGTCTTCTATGGGAGCGGTCTGCTGCCCTATATAGCCCTCGAGCAGGTAGTAGTAGACTCGGCGCAGTCGCTCCTTGTCCCCTGGATCGGTCTCTGCACGGTACGCCTCCTCGATACGCTTGACGGTCTCGAGGTTGTAAAGCCAGGCATACTTCTCCAGCACCTTGGTGATATTTTGCTCGCGCTTTAAGCCGCTGTAGGCGAGCCTGCTCTCGGTCTGGATCTCGTAGGTGCTCTCCTTGATGCCCCTAACGGCGTCTTCTATAGGGCGAGATTCGGTAGCCACAAAGCCCTCCGGCACTAATTTTCCTTGTGGTCGCATGATACCCTTCGGCGGTTATACTGGTCGCATGAAGATGACCGAGGACGAGGCGCTGCGTGAGTACATACGGCGTCTCGACGACCTGATGAGCTTCGTAGGGCGCGAGGAGTTGCCCTATTCCTTACGGACCTTGCACATGGACCGGCTGCTGACGATGGCACGGGAGGCGAGGGAGGAAGGAGCCTAGGCTAGCGGCGCTCGACGTCCTCCTCTAAGCTCCGGGGATGGGGAGTCCCGACCCCTTAACGGCCTCAGTTCTGCGCCGTAGGCCTTATGTTCTGATTGAGCCAGAAGAGGT
>DASQWQ010000211.1:0-4213 GCA_035640175.1 Rubrobacter sp.
GAGGAGTGGCAATGGAGACGAGTAAAATCAGCAGGCGAGTAATAAACCCCGAGACCAGCATCGGCCACGTTCACTTGAAGGTGGCGAACATCGAGCGAGCCCTCGGCTTCTACAGAGATGTTCTTGGCTTTGAAGTGACTCAGTGGTACGGCGACGACGCAGTCTTCCTCTCCGCTGGCGGATACCACCACCATATCGGCCTGAACACCTGGATGAGCCGCAATGCCGACCCGGCCCCGCCTCATTCTGCAGGGCTCTTCCACCTCGCTGTCCTCTACCCCGAGCGACAGGATCTGGCCCTTGCCCTCAAGTGGCTCCTGGAATCCAACTACCCCATCGACGGAGCCTCAGACCACGGCGTCTCCGAGGCACTGTACCTGCAGGATCCCGACGGCAACGGCGTCGAACTGTACCGGGACCGTCCGCAAGAGGAGTGGCCGCGCACTCCCGAAGGCGGACTCGCAATGGTGACAAGACCCCTCGACGTTGAGGGCCTCCTCGCTGAGCTCGACCAAGAAGAGACCACCTGAGCGAACAGCCTTATCGTCCGTGTGGACATCGGACGCGGCGGGCATAGAATAGGATCGTGGGACTCGAAGGCGTAGGAAAGTTGTTGATCGGAGGCGCGGTCGTGCTGCTCGTGCTCGGCGGACTGCTCTTTTTGCTCGGTCGTTTCGGGGTAGACAGGCTGCCTGGCGACCTGGTACTCAGGCGCGGTAGCTTCACCCTCTATTTCCCGATAGGACTCATGATCCTTCTCTCCGTCGTCGGCACCATCGTCCTGAACATCCTCTTCCGCCGCTAGGGTGCTCTCTTCCGAGCTCGACTACGAGCTTCCCGAAGATCTCATCGCCCAGAGCCCGGCGGAGCCACGCGACGCCTCGCGCTTGATGGTAGTAGACGTCCGGCGTGGAACGATAGCCCACCACACGTTCCGGAACCTGCCACGGTTCCTGCTACCCGGCGACGCGCTCGTCCTGAACGAGACGAAAGTGCTTCCTGCCAGGCTCGAGGCCAAAAAGCCGACCGGCGGTGAGGTGGAGCTGCTCTTCCTCCGGGATCTTGGCCCGGATCGCGGCGGAGCGTGGGAGGTTTTGGCCAGGCCGAGCAAGCGCCTCAGGCCCGAACTCGGGCTCCTGGCCGGGGGGGAACGGCTGGAGATCGTGGAGAGCCTCGGCGACGGGCACTGGGCCGTCTCTGCCCCTGACGTACGGGGCCTGTTGGAGCGCAGCGGCAGGATGCCGCTCCCACCTTACATCAGTCCCACACCTGAGACTGAGAGCCGCTACCAGACCGTCTACGCGCGCAACGAAGGATCCGCCGCCGCACCAACGGCCGGCTTCCACTTTACAGAGAGTGTTCTGGATGGCGCGGAGCGGGCCGGAGCCACGATCGGCAGGATCACCCTTCACGTTGGGGTGGGCACATTCATGCCTGTGAGGACCGAGAGGCTCGAGGAGCACAGGATGCACGCCGAACGCTACAGCGTGCCGCCGGAAGCGGCGCAGATCGTAGAGGGTGCTTGCCGCGTCGTCGCGGCGGGCACCACCGTAGCCCGTACGCTCGAGACGTGGAACGTGACCGGCGAGGCGGAAGGTGAGTCGGAGCTCTTCGTGTATCCCGGCTACCGCTGGCGGGCCGTAGACACGTTGCTGACGAACTTCCACCTGCCACGCTCGACGCTCCTGGCGATGGTGATGAGCTTCGGGGGCGAGGAACTGGTCAGAGAGGCGTACAGGACAGCGGTGAGGGAGCGCTACCGTTTCTACTCTTTCGGGGACGCGATGCTTCTTCTCGACGGCGGACGGCAACAGTAGGAGCCCCCGTCTCCATAGAGGTGCTCGCCAGTGACGGCGAGGCGCGCGCGGGCGTCCTGATTACGCCGCGCGGTCAGGTAGAGACGCCAACCTTCATGCCCGTCGGGACGAAGGGCACCGTCAAAGGACTTACGCCTGGGGACCTGCGGGAGGTCAGGGCCGGTATCGTGCTTGGGAACACGTATCATCTCTACCTGAGACCCGGATCAGACCTCATCAAAGAGGCTGGTGGGCTTCACGCCTTCATGGGCTGGGACGGCCCGGTCCTCACCGACTCGGGCGGCTACCAGGTCTTCTCGCTGGCCCAGTCCCGGCGCATCTCGGAGGAGGGGGTGGAGTTCGCGTCAGTGTACGACGGCTCCCCTCACGTCTTTACACCGGAGCTAACGACTAGAGTACAGGAGGACCTCGGCTCGGACGTTGCCATGGTCCTGGACGAGTGCCCGCCTGCCGACGCGAGCCGCGAGTACCACGAAGACTCGCTGCGGCGGACCGCACGATGGGCGCGGCGGTGCAAGGAGGCGCACGAGAGGCGAGATCAGGCGCTCTTCGGGATCGTGCAGGGCGGACTCTACCCTGACCTGAGGGAAGAGAGCCTAGGGCTGACGGTCGAGATCGGTTTCGACGGCTACGCTGTGGGGGGTCTCTCGGTAGGTGAGACCCGAAAGGAGATGCTTAAGACGTTGACGCTCACGGCGCCCAGGCTGCCGGCGGAGAAGCCCAGGTACTTTATGGGGATCGGGGACCCTGTCGGCATCCTGAAGGTCATAGCGCTCGGGGTAGACATGTTCGACTGCGTGTTGCCGACGCGTCTGGCCCGCCACGGCGCGGCCCTGACCCAGGATGGCCGCATCAACCTCAAGAACGCGAGGTACCGCACGGACTTCGGGCCGCTAGATCCCGGATGCTCCTGCGAAACTTGCGCAGGTTACAGCAGGGCCTACCTGGCGCATCTCGTAAGGGAGAACGAGCTTCTGGGCCACAGGCTCCTCACGCTACACAACGTCCGCTTCACCGTAGATCTGTGCCTTCGGGCGCGGCGCGAGATAAAGGACGGCCGCTTCGAGGAGTGGTCGCGGGCCTGGATCTCCCGCTACGAACGTTCTGACCGTGCAGGGTTAGATAAGCTAGAATGATTCTCCGATCTTATGGGTAGTCGTCGAAACAACCTGATCGTGCTGGCCCTTGTGGTCGTCCTACTCGGGGTGGCCGCCTACTTCATCTTTATCGATGAGCCTGTGACGAGGTCGACGCAACTCGGCCTCGACCTCCAGGGCGGCGTCAGTGCGCAGCTGAAGGGTTCCCAGACAGGCGGTGGCAGGGTGACCCGCGAGGAGATGGAGCAGTCGGCCGATCTTATCCGGCAGCGCATAGACCGTCTTGGCGTGACCGAGCCCGACGTCAGGGTGCAGTCCGAGAACCAAATTGTGGTCCAGATCCCTGGCGTGAAGAACCCTGAAGAGGTGATACGCATTATCGGCAGTACGGCCCAGCTCGGCTTCTACCAGGTTCTCGCCTCCGACCCCTCGCTGACGGAGCCTCCCCAGGTCGTCGCCGCTGACGAGGTAGAGGCAACAAAAGAAGACATCAGGAAGAACCTCAAGAACGACGATGCCTACGAGGAGGGCAAAACGAAGATCCTGTTCAGCGAGACCACTTCCCTGCAGGGCGATGGCATCGAAGTCATCGGCTACATCGTCAACAAAGAGCCCGACCTGACGGGTGATGCGCTCAAGCAGAACGGGGCTAACGTGGAGTTCGACCAGACCACCGGGAAGCGCATCGTGAGCCTGGAGCTCACAACAGAGGGTGGCAGGCAGATGGGGGAACTTACCCAGAAGATGGTGAACGACTCGCTCGCCGGCGGGGAGCCCGCGCGGCTCGCCATCGCGCTCGACGAAGACATCCAGAGCGCGCCTACGGTGCAGGAACCACTGGGTCAGAATATCTCTATCTCCAACGATGGTCTGCCTGATGGTCTTCCCGAGGACGAGGCCAGACAACTCGAGACCGTGCTCAACACCGGGGCGCTTCCCGTCAACATGCAGGTGATCTCCGAGACCACAGTAGGTCCTACGCTCGGCCTGAGTTCCCTGAAGAGCGGGCTTCTGGCCTCGCTCGTCGGGTTCGGGCTCGTGCTCTTGTTGCTGTTCGTAATCTACAGGGCGCTAGGGGTCGTCGCCGACCTCGCTCTGCTCATCTACGTGTCCTTGTTGTGGGGACTAATCGTAATCATCCCGATCACGGTGACGCTTCCGGGGATCGCCGGCATCGTGCTCTCCATCGGGGTCGCCGCGGATGCCAACGTCGTCATCTTCGAGCGCATCAAAGAGGAGATAAGGCGAGGCAAGACGCCGCGGAGTGCGATCCAGGCCGGCTACGACAAGGGTTTCAGG
>DASQWQ010000212.1:0-2269 GCA_035640175.1 Rubrobacter sp.
ACTCTGGATCAGTTAATCCTGGTTCGAATCCAGGTCCGGCAGCTTCTCCTGATCTCTGACAAATCGGCGCCCGAAGAGTGTGTTGTATATTGTAGGCTGTTAGTGTATTGCACTAGATAGAGGAGTTCGGTGTTCGGGGACGCTGGGCACGCGGAAACTGCCGGGAAGCGTCTCTCTCTGAGACGCATCGAGAAGGCAGCCCGGTGCATCGATGAGGTGTTTCTGCGCAGTCCGCAGTACGAGGCCGAGGCTCTGGGCGACGAGCTGGGGCTCAAGCTGGTGTGCAAAGTGGAGACCGCGAACCCGATCCGCTCCTTCAAGGGCCGCGGAACCGACTATTTGCTGCACCGGCTGGGAGGCAAACATCCCGGGCAGCTCGTCTGTGCTTCGGCGGGCAACTTCGGACAGGGGCTGGCCTACGCAGCGAGGAAGCGCGGCATACCCTTGACAGTGTTCGCCGCAGAGAACGCCAACCCCGCTAAGGTGGAGAGGATGCGACGACTCGGCGCGGAGGTTTGCCTGGAGGGTGAGGACTTCGATGAGGCCAAAGCTGCGGCCCGCGTGCTGGCCGAGTCGGAGGGGTGGCGCTTCGTCGAGGACGGGCGTGAGGCGGAGATCGCGGAAGGGGCTGGGACGATCGCGCTGGAGTTGTGCCGCTGGCCCGAGTCCTTCGACGCGGTCCTAGTACCTTTGGGCAACGGGGCGTTGCTCTCGGGCGTAGGAACGTGGATGAAGGCGCACGCTCCCTCGACGGAGGTGATCGGTGTCTGCGCGGAAAGAGCCCCGGCCATGGCTCTGTCGCTGCGAGAAGGCGCCAGGAAGATCACGGACACGGCCAACACCATAGCCGACGGCATCGCCGTGCGCGTCCCCGTCGAGGAAGCTCTCTCGGACCTCTCCGGCGTGGTGGACGACGTCCTTCTGGTGGACGACGGGACCATGGTGCGAGCGATGCGCCTCCTCTTCTGGAAGATGGGGCTCGTGGTCGAGCCGGCTGGGGCTGCCGGTGTCGCCGCACTGCTGGCCCACCGCGAGCGTTTCGCCGGGGCGCTGGTGGCGGCGCCCCTGTGCGGAAGCAACCTGACCAGGCAGCAGGCCCGCCGGTGGCTGCTGGAGGACGCTGCCGATGGCGAAGAGGAGAACGATCGACTGTAGGGGGTCTAAAGCTTGCCGGTGCGCGAAGTCCTACAACTGGGGAATCCGACGTTGCGGGAGGTGGCCGAACCGGTCGAAGATCCCGGCTCGCCGGAGGTGACCGCCCTCGTCGCCGACCTCAGGGATACCCTGGCCCACTGGCGGAGGACTACCGGCTACGGCAGGGCCATCGCCGCCCCCCAGATCGGGGTCAGAAAACGCGTCGTCTTCCTGAACTTTGGTGAGCCGTGGCCGATGATCAATCCGGCTATCGGCGAGCGCAGCGAAGAGACGATGGTCGTCTGGGACGCCTGCCTGAGCTTCCTGTTCGTCTTCTGCCAGGTGGTGCGCCACCGCGAAGTCACCGTGCGCTACCAGGACCTCGAAGGGGCGTGGCACGAGCTAGAGGCCGGGGTGGAGAACGATCTTTCTGAGCTTTTGCAGCACGAGATCGATCATCTCGACGGGATCCTGACCGTGGACCGCATGGTTAGTCCCCGAAGCCTCTGTAGCCGCGAGGAGTTCGAGAAGAGGCACAGAGCCGAGAGTCCGTACGCGAGGGGCGAGGAGGGGAGCTCGTGAATGCCTGCGCGAGGCTCGAGAAGTATCCCCTCGATGGTGCAGGCTGTTATGGCTGCTTCTTAGGAGAGCGGGTTTTCCGGTATCTTGGCTTAGGAGAATATCTCCAGTGTAGAGTCGATCGGACCTGGGCAGAGAGGGTGGTGAAAAAGGAGGCAAGCGTGTACGCGAGAGTGACGAACATCAAATTCCCGCCAGCAGTGGGGACGGAGCTGGTCCGCGTCGCCCAAGGGCTGACGCCGATCCTGAAGAAGCAACGGGGTTTCGACGGCTTTCAAGTGCTAACGGACCCTAACGCGGGCGAGGGCATCATCAGGTCCTGCCAGCCTGCCTGCCGCGGCGGTCGCCACTACGACGAACGCTTCCAATGTAGCAGATAGTAGAGACCATCTACTGCAGAGTTCAGACCGTTTCTGAATTATCGCGGGCAGCTCAAACTGGTGGCGTTGGAGTGATCAGTGCGGCGCCGATTTGCTGCCCCGGCTTCCCGTTTCACGGCTTGACGGCCTACAGATTTCTCTCCCGGGTCGGGGGTACGACCGGGTTAAGGTATGCT
>DASQWQ010000213.1:0-16537 GCA_035640175.1 Rubrobacter sp.
GGAAGACCTCGTCACTATCGGGCCTGATGAGGACATCAACGAAGCACGGCGGCTCATGGATGAGCACGAGCTCGACCGCATCCTGGTCGTGGAGGACGATAGGCTCGTGGGAATCATCTCCGAGGCGGACATCCGCTCCGACGAGGGGCCGGTAAGCGGGGTCACCGATACGGTAGGTGGAGTGACGGAGCCGGTAAGTGGGGTCACTGATACGGTAAGGGGGACCACGGACAAGCTCTTAGGAGGAGGAGGCGGAGAGAAGCAGCGCTAGGAAAGGGCGGGCACACGCCCAGTACTACTGAGGCAAGAAGAGGCGAGGCCGGGGCGCAAGGCAGCCTCGGCCCTTCCTCTTGCCCTATTCATCAGAGTGCGTGGAACAGACATTCTCGGAAGTTCGTGTTGGAGGATTGCCGGCGGGCGCCAATGCTCTGACCCGAGGGCCTAAGCTCAGGAGTTTGAGTACCCGACTATCCCCCCGGCGAGCCACGTGAACGACGTTGCTAGCCCCTGCGGAGGCTATGCGCACACCAATTAGGCACTCCAAGTTCCAAACAGACAAAGACAAGATGTCACGAAGGCCACAACGGAGCGTTTCACGGTGCCTCCCTGCCCCTCTCGAGCCGCTTGCTTACCAAGGTCCTAGCCTTGGCCATGCTAGGCTTATTCACCGAGTGCGTGGAGAAACCGTTTGGAAAATCCGAATGGGCTCCACTCTGAGGTTCTATGGGTCGGAAAAACGGGCTGTAAAGCACCCTTATCGGTGCTCTGCGATACCAAAAACATGCGATCCAGGCCCCTCCATCTATTTTCCAAACAGTTTCGGAAGGAGCGTTCTACGAACTTCGCCCTTACGGAGTTCTCCGAAGTTCGCATAGGCTCGGCCTAACACAGTAGGTATCCGTGGGCCTTCCGACCTAGGCGCTTGCTTAAGTACGTCGGTCAGTACCTCAGGCGCGGGTAAAAGGGGTCTGGCCTCCCGTCGCCGCCGTCGGAAACGGCGATCTCGCGCCCGAAGGCTTCCAGGCGCTCCTGGCGCTCGCGCTCGCGCTTCTCGCGGAGCTTCCTCAGTTCCTCCTCTGGGTGCTCCAGCCGGCCCCTCAACCTCAACTCCCGTCTGGTCCTGCACGGCCCGGAACCTCTCCAGTATGGAGTCGTAGGGGAGGTCCTCTTCGCGGCGCGGATCCTCGAAGATCCACGAGAAGGTCATCCCGACGCCGGGGAAGCTCTTTGGGCTGCGCTCCTCGGCACGGGCGCACACGATGATGAGGTAATTGAAGCCCACCTTGCCCATGTAGGTCCTGAGGCCCTTCGGGTACTGGTCTGGGAGGTCTATTCCGACCTCCCGCAGGGCTTCGACGGCGCAGGGGTGGATCTCATCGGTGGGTTCTACCCCTGCGCCGTCGAAGCGGTCACCAGCGAGGTGCTTGAGGAACCCCTCGGCCATCTGGCTCCTCGCTGAGTTCTAGGTGCACAAGAACAGCACCTTTTGCTTCCGCATAGCTATCCTCCTCCGTCGATCAACTCCGCTTGCACTCGATCCCTGATCCGGTCCCTTACCGAACGGAAGACCGCCAACCGCTCCTCCTCCGAGCCCTCGGCTCTTGAGGGGTCTTCGAAGGACCAGTGCAGCCTGTTGCCGGCACCTGGGAAGAACGGGCACGCCTCGTTAGCATCGTCGCAGACCGTGATCACATAGTCGAAGGGCTCTTGGAGATACCGTTCGAGGGTCTTAGATTCCTGCCCAGAGATGTCCACCCCGATCTCTTCCATCGCCTGGACCGCCAGCGGCCTTACGTGGGTGGCCTCGGTGCCCGCGCTCATGGCCTCGAAGCGGTCACCGGCCATATCGCGTAGCAGGCCCTCCGCCATCTGCGAGCGCGCGGAGTTGTGGGTGCACAGGAACAGGACCCTGCTTCTCTCTGGCACCTCAGCAGCAGCCACGGCTCCCGCTCTGCTCCTCGGAACCGGAAAGCAGCCGATCCGCAGCCTCCCCGAGCAGCTCCCTGGCGGCCTCCCGGTCGAGGGAGTAGAAGCCCCACTTCCCGCGCCGTTCCTCGTGCACCAGCCCGGCGTCCTTGAGCTTCCTCATGTGGTAGGAGACCTTGGACTGGCCCATGCCGAAGACCTCCTCGAACTCGCAGACGCAGATGCCCTCTTCACCTTCGTCAGCCGGTACGCCAGTGCCTGAGAAGTCGCAGCAGCTACGGCCGTCAGCCATCATGCCTAGCATCCTCACCCGTATGGGGTCCGAGAGGGCGCGGCCCAGGGCGACGAGCCGGTCCACACCTTCCTCGGAGCCGGCCCTGCGGACGCCGTTCTCCTCCACTACACCGAGCTCTTTGGGGCTCATAGTGTCCCCCGCCCGGCCGGCTTGCGGCCCCTGATGAAGGCGCTGGCTAGAGGAACCTCCGTCGCCGCTGCGGTCGTCGTTGCGGTCACCGCCGCGGTGTCGCCGCAGCAACCTGATCCGCCGCAGCACCCGGACGCGGACGCGAACTCTTCTTCGTAAGTGTGCGTGACCTCGACGGAGACGTCCTCGAAGCCCGCTTCTCCAAGCAGCTTCTCGTACTCGTCCTTCTCCAGCGCTCCGGAGACGCAGCCGGACCACGCCTCCATGCTCCTTACCAACTCGGCCGGAAGCTTGCCCTTGTCGCCTAGGAATACCATGTCCGAGACCGCGAAGCGCCCCCCCGGCTTGAGGACCCGATAGGCCTCGGAGATCACCCTGGCCTTATCGGCGGAGAGGTTGATGACGCAGTTGGAGATAACAACGTCCACGTGGTCCTCCGGCAGCGGGACATCCTCGATGTGGCCCTTGAGGAACTGGGCGTTCTCAGCCCCGGCTTCGGCCCGGTTCATCTCGGCCAGCTCAAGCATCTCGTCGGTCATGTCCAGGCCGTACGCCTTGCCGCCCGGGGATACCCTCTTGGCCGAGAGCAGCACATCTATGCCGCCACCGCTGCCGAGGTCCAAGACCACCTCCCCCGGCGAGAGCGTGGCAAGGGCCGTAGGGTTGCCGCACCCCAAGGACGCATCACCCGCCGCCTCGGGCAGCCCGCCCAGCTCCTCGGCCGAGTAGCCGCCCCCGGTCCAGTCCACCCCGAGCGCCTCTGAGTCGAGACCGCACTCGCCTGCCGACCCGCAGCACGAAGACGCCCCAGCCCCCTCCAAGACGGACCTGGCGGCACCCGCGTACCTTTTCTTGACCTGTTCCCGCAACTCTTCACCCATGACGCTCCTTCCGATCAATTTCTCTTGATCAGAGTATGGACCAAGATATGTTGATCTGTCAAGGGCAGGAGGGCGCTATGCACGAACTCGTAGAAGGTTAATTCTGCGAACTTCACTGTTGGGGGTTCTGCGAACTTCGCCTTGACGGGGTTCTAAGAAGTTCAGGAACACTGGGACTGGCGCAGGAAGTCGGTCGAATCGTCGGCGTGTCCCCAGTGCTCCACGAGCTTGCTGCCTGAGATGCGGAACATGTCGATGGCTCTCACCTCCACCCGCTTGCCCGTAGGAGCGATCCCCTGGAACTCTCCCCGATGGGTGCCGCGCGTGACGACACGGACCGCCACCCGGTCCCCTTCCGCCATCAAGCCCTCGACGGCGACGCTGAGGTCTGGAAAGGCTTCTCGGGCCTCCGCGAAGGTCTCCTTGAAGGTCTCCATGAGCTTGGCGGGCGGGTCGTCGGGGAGTAGCTCGTTGTCGGGCGCGTCCTGGTCCACGATCTCTCTGGCCTGCCCGAAGTCACCCCTCGAGACGATCTCGTAGGCTCGCCTGGCGATGGCCTTGTTCTCCTCCGACACGACGCTCCTCCGCTTTCCTCCGTGGCGCACCCCAGCGGGCGCCTTGTTCCCGATGATACGTTCCTTCTGACCCGAAGTTGCTGGTCTTGGTGGCTAGCCTTTCTGCGTCCTCCCTGGAGAGTAGCCCCACCAACGCGCCATCCGGGGTGATCACCAGGATGGCGGACGCCCAGCGCTCGCGCATGCGCTTGGCCATCTTCTCGACCGGCTTGTCGGGCCGGAACGTGGCGGAGCCGTTCCTCATGGCCTCTTCGGAGGTCGCCTCGGGGTCTGCAACCAGCTCCTTCTCCTGCAAGAGGCCAAGCACGACCCGCTCCTTGCCCACGAGCACTCACCTGTCCCAGCCGGCTTCGCGCACGCGCTCCCTGGCGGTCCCGACCTTCTCCGCCGGGGCGCAGGTCGGCACGTCCGGCCGCGCCGCCTATGGTCGCGGCGTTCGCTTGCGTGCCCTCCGTGGGGAACCCGCTTGCGGACCAGCCCGCCTTGCCGGGAGGGTAGTCGTAGACCTTCGAGAACCCCAAGCCTTCGAGCCGCGACGCGGCCCGTGGGCTCATGTCTCAGAGGTAGTCGTGACAGAAGACGATCACCGGGGCTTCGGGCTCTAGACCGGCGGTGGTCTCCCGGTCCAGCTCCTTGAGGGGGATGTTGATCGCCCCGGCGATGTGTTCTTCTTCGTACTCCTCGCGGGGCAGCACCTCCACGAGCCGCGCTCCGCCGTCCAGTAGTTCGCGTACCTCTTCCCTAAAGGCTTGCCCTGGCACCGGTAGCCTCCCTCGTCCTCAGCGCTTCCTTGAGCATCCCGGCAGTGGGCGAACCCCTCAAGCCTTCCGGGGTGGCGTACATCCTGCAACCGAGCGCGTACCCCGCCCGGTCCGGCATGGGGAACAGGTCCTCGCCGTCAACCCTGATCGTCGGGCTGCCGGGAAACCTGAGCCTTTGGGCCAATCAGAACGGCCTACGCAGCTCACAATGCGTCCTGCTTCCTAGAGTCTCTCGAGGGCCTGTTCGAGGTCGGAGATCACATCCCTAGCGTGCTCTATACCCACCGAGAGCCGCACGAGGTTCTCCCCGACTCCGAGCCGCCGTCGGCGCGACGGCGAGAGCTCGCGGTGCGAGGAGGTGGCAGGATGGCTGGCGAGCGTATAGATGTCGCCTAGAGACGGGGCCTTGACGCAGAGCTCCAGCGCGTTTAGGAAGGCGTAGGCCGCCTCACGCCCCTCAACCGCGAGTTCGAAGGAGACGAGGCCGCCTGTGTCCGAGAGCACGCGCCCTGCGGTTACGTGATCGGGGTGTGCTTTGAGGGAAGGATGGTTGACCTTTGCCACCTTCGGATGGGCGGCGAGGCTAGACGCGATCTGACGCGCGTTCTCGCACTGGCGGCCCATCCGCAATGGCAGCGTCTTGAGGCCGCGGTGCGCGAGCCAGGCCTCGAAAGGACCGAGCACGCCCCCGACGAGCTTGCGTAGTTGCTCCACGGCGGCTGCGTAAGGCGGACCGGCGACGACCGCGCCGGCCGTGAGATCCCCGTGTCCCGCCAGGTACTTGGTCGCGCTGTGGACGACTATGTCCGCGCCGAGCTCCAGGGGCCGCTGGAGATATGGTGTGCCGAAAGTGTTGTCCACGATCAGGGTGGCCCCAGAGGCACGGGTTATCTTCGAGATCTCCAGTATGCCGGCGACGCGCAGGAGTGGGTTGGAGATGGACTCGACGACGACGGCGCGGGGCTTTAGCCCGGCGACCTTCTTCTCCACCACACCCGGGTCGTAGGCGTCGACGAAGCGGGTCTCGACGCCGCTCGCGCCGAAGACCTGGACTAGCAGCGTCGCCGTCGAGCCGTAGAGCTGATCGGCCGCAAGGACCGTGCCCCCGCCCATCAGCTCCACCGCAGCGAGCGCGGCGTGGGTGGCCGCCATCCCCGAGGCGAAGGCGAAAGCCCTGACCCCGGCTTCCGCCTCGGGGGCCTCCAGCGACACGAGCGCCTCCTCGAAGGCGCGGACGGTAGGGTTATCGTAGCGGGCGTAGCTGTAGCCCTGTTCCTCTCCGCCGAGCACACGGTCCGTCGTCTCTATGTTCGGGTGGGAGAAGGTAGTCGAGGCGTAAATAGGCGTTGAGATCGGGTAGAAGATCCCATCCCGACCTTCCTTTGCACCAGCCCTGTGCTCGCCAGAGTGCACGGCGCGGGTCTCGAAACGTCTCGGCTGCTTCATGGTGGCTTATACTACGACCTGGCAGCCCCGGTGGCGACCTTCGTCCCGAAGTCGAGGCCGAGATCGGAGAAGATCGTCTCAGCCGCGTTCCACCCGGGAGCCATCGCCCAGGAACCTGAGCGCGAGCTGTCCGGGATCTACCCCTGAGGCCACGAGCCGCCCGACGGGTATCTCCTCGCCACTCTCCAGCTGGACTCCCGTGGCCCTGCCCGAGCCAACGAGGATCTTCTCCACCCCTGCGCTGGTCCTGATCTCGCCCCCAGGGAACGGAGGTGGTCAGCGAGGGTCAGCGACACGTGGTGCATACCGCCTTTCACCAGGTTGTTCCCCGCATCCTGCAGCACGGTGCCGAAAAGCCAGGCGCGCTCGGCGCCGCCTGCGTCGTCGGGGGCGTGTGCCATGAACAGGGCGAAGGCGCCGAACAGGCACTTCACCTCCTCGGACTCGAAGGTCTGGTCGCACCACGAGCGCGTGCTCTGCAGGCCGAAGCGGTACTCGTCCATCCCGGCGGGGCTCCGCTCCAGCGCGACCGCCTCGGCTGAGAACGCCGGCGGCGCCGAGAAGAGCGAGGCGACGATCCTATCCCTCGCCGCCCTGTAGTGCTCGACAAGCGCGCCAGGTCTCGGCGTCCTTTTTCGAGTACCGGCCGATGTTCTCGACGGTCTTCTCAAGACTCCTGCACACTGCCAGAACCCTGCCGTCGCGGAAGGCGTGGGCGTAGACCAGGTCAGGCTCGATCAGCTCAAGGCCGTGCTTCTCCAGCTCTAGCTCGCCGGGACCAGGGGAGAAGTTGGCCAGCTGGTAGCCGCTCGCGTGGACGTCCGACCTGAACCCGGGGAGCGTCAATTCCTCGGTGAGCGTCATGCCCCCTACGTCGTGGTAGCGCTCGAGGACGAGCACCTTCAGTTCCGCCTTCGCGAGGTAACAGGCGCACGTCAACCCGTTGTGCCCTGCGCCGACAACAGCATCGTACTCCATCGACATCGCTCTACCTACCAAGCATAGCCTTGACCTCATTCGCCGTCGGACGTGTCCCTAGGTCCATCGTCTCCTCCTTGGGCCTCTGTATCTCCGCTCATGACACGCCAGGAGCACATCCGTGCATCTTCTGGAAGTCTACTCAGTACGGGTGCAAGGCAGCCTAAAGATCGCTCCCCGACGTGTTGTGCAAGCGGAGGGGGATCCTCTACTTCGCCGGGGAGCCTGCCCGCATTATCGGGCCAGATACGTTAAGTTGTGGTAACGTCCGTGTACCGATTTTGTTACGGCGCGGGAGATTTATGGAATTCGGCGCTCTCGGCATACCGGCAGGCCGCACTGTCTGGAAAAGGATCTACTCGTTCAGCTGGATAAGTGCGAGTCTGAGATCGTCTGCCATCCCGCTGTGGCCGTGCTTCTCGGACTGGGCGATCCCCTTCTCGTAGGCGGCACGCGCCTCATCTTTGCGCCCGAGGTTGGAGAGCACGCTGCCGAGACGCGCATAAGCGTTTCCCTCATCGTCGACGTGGACGGCCAGGTAGCGCTCCAGCACCGCCGCCTCGTCTTCGTCGCGTCCGGCCTTCTCGTACTCGTTGGCTAGTGCCAGCAATCCCGTCGGATTATCGGGGTTGTCGGCCAGCATCCGTTCGAAATAATCTATCCTGTCTTCCATGAGGTTCCTCCGTTCAAGATTCGTCTGTGCCAGTATAGGTCAAGGGGCGCCTGGCTGGCGTCGAGCGGGTAGAATGGACCAGCTATTCAGGTAGGTATAGGGATGGGTACGGTACTGGAGATGTGGGGTATCATAGGAGAGATCGAGATGTTTGATCGCTTTGCAGGAGCGTTTTTGGGGGGTGCCCGCGAAGGGTGTCGGGTCTCCTCGTGCAGCGCTCGGGCCAAAGAGGGTATCGTCACGTGAGGGTGTGATCCGATTGGAGAGAGAGCCGGAGAACCAGTTTTTCGGGCCGAACCTCGGCTACGTGTTGGAACTCTACGAGAGCTACAGGGAGGACCCCGATTCCGTCGACGGGCGGACGCGGGAGTTCTTCGAGTCCTGGAGCCCGCCGCGGGTGGGCACGCCTGGCGCCAACGGGCAGCAGGTCGCCCCCGAGGTCGACGCGGAGAAGGCCGTCGGGGCCTCGAAACACATCAGGCACATAAGGGACTTCGGGCATCGGGCCGCGAAGCTAGACCCTCTCGGGAGCGAGCCGCCAGGGGACCCGACGCTCGATCCTACCTTCTACAGGATAACTAACGAGGACCTGGAGACTCTGCCCTCGCTCATCATCGGCGGAGCCATCGCCGAGCGTACATCCAACGCCAGGGAGGCCGTCGACGAGCTGCGCAGGATCTACTGCGACACCACGGGATACGATTTCGGGCACGTCCACGACCCCGAGGAGAGGTTCTGGCTGCGCGAGTCCGTCGAGTCGGGCCGCTTCGACAAGAGGCTGGAAGGAGAGAGCGCGAAGCGGCTTCTCCAGAGGCTTACAAGGGTAGACGCCTTCGAGAAATTCCTCCACAAGACGTTCCTTGGCCAGAAGCGGTTCTCTGTGGAAGGGAACGATATGGTCGTTCCGATGCTGAACAGGATCATCCGTTCCGCCGCCGACGTCGGCACGCCCGTGGTCACTCTTGGCATGGCGCACAGGGGGAGGCTCAACGTCCTGGCGCATGTGATGGACAAGCCTTACTCCAAGATCTTCGGCGAGTTCCAGCAGCCCGAGAAGGGCGAGCAGTCCTCGGCCGCGAGCAGCCCAGGCGCCGCATGGGTCGGGGACGTCAAGTACCACCTTGGCGTCAGGGGTTTCCAGCTCAAAGAGGAAGAGGCCGACGAGGAGGTCTTTATCCACCTCGCCCCGAACCCTAGCCACCTCGAGCACGTAAACCCTGTGGTCGAGGGGATGGCCCGCGCCTCCCAGGAGGAGCAAGACGAGGCGGGCCCGCCGCAGCAGGACGTCGACGCATCACTGCCCATCCTGCTGCACGGGGATGCAGCGTTCCCCGGTGAGGGGGTCTCGGCCGAGACGCTGAACCTGAGCCGGCTGCCAGGCTACAGGACCGGCGGCACCATCCACATCATCACCAACAACCAGCTCGGATTCACCACGGAGCGACAGGACGCCCGCTCGACAACCTACGCCAGCGACCTGGCCAAGGGGTTCGAGATCCCCGTGGTCCACGTCAACGCCGATGATCCCGAGGCGTGCATCGCGGTGGCGAGGATGGCCCACGCCTACCGCGAGAAGTTCAACAAGGACTTCATGATAGATCTCGTCGGCTACCGCCGCTTTGGGCACAACGAGGGTGACGAGCCGGCTTACACGCAGCCGCTGATGTACGAGACCATCCGCGACCACCCAACGGTGCGCGAGATCTGGGCCGAGGAGCTCGAACGTCGCGGCATCCTGGACGAGGACGAGGCAGAGGCTATGTTCGAGGAGGTCATGTCCGACATGGCCGAGGTCCAAAAGAAGCCCACTGACGAACTCAAGGAAGAAGACTTCGCCACGGACGATCTGTACACGCCGCTCGTCAGGATCCCCGAGACTGCCGTCACGGCCGAGAGGCTCTCTGAACTGAACGAGGCCCTACTCGAAGTCCCCGAGAACTTCACGCCGAACTCCAAGCTCGAGCGCCTCTTCCGGAAGAACCGCGGAGATCTCGACTCCATAGACTGGGCGCACGCAGAAGTCCTGGCTTTTGCCTCGCTGCTCGAAGATGGTACCCCTGTCCGCCTCACGGGGCAGGACACGGAGCGCGGGACCTTCTCCCAGCGCCACGCCGTGCTCTACAACGCCGAGACCGACGAGCGTTACGTCCCGCTCCAGAATCTTCCCCAATCAAGTGCTTCGTTCTCGATCTACAACAGCCCGCTCTCCGAGATCGCCGTGCTCGGCTTCGAGTATGGCTACTCGGTCAACTCCGAGGACGCGCTCGTCCTCTGGGAGGCGCAGTACGGGGACTTTGCCAACGTCGGGCAGCCCATGATCGACCAGTTCATCGTAAGCGGCCAGGCGAAGTGGGGCCAGACCTCGGGGCTCGTGCTGCTCCTGCCACACGGCTACGAGGGCCAGGGACCCGAGCACTCCAGCGCACGCCTGGAGCGTTACCTCCAGCTCGCCGCGCACGAGAACGTACGCATAGCGAACCTCACCACGGCGGCCCAGTATTTCCACCTGCTCCGCGCCCAGGCTGCGCTCAAGGACAACAAGCGTCCTCTGGTCATCATGACGCCCAAGAGCCTCCTCAGGCACCCCATGGCCGCCTCCAGTCTGGAGGACCTCTCGGAAGGCTCCTTCCAGCCCGTGCTCGACGACGAAGAGGCGCGCGAGAGGACCGAATCTGTCGAGCGCCTCATCCTGTGCTCGGGCAAGATCTACACGGAGCTGGCGGGTAGCGAAAACAGGGACGAGGCGGTGGACACGGCCATCGCCCGTATAGAGCTCCTCTACCCCTTCCCCGAAGATCGGGTAAGGGAAGTCATCTACGGTTACCCGAACCTGCGGGAGATCCTGTGGGTCCAGGAGGAGCCGAAGAACATGGGCGCCTGGACGTTCATCGAGCCGCTGCTGCGTGAGATTTCACGCGGCGAGTTACCCGTAATCTATGTTGGAAAGCCCCCCCGCCCCAGCCCCGCCCAGGGCTCGGCCAAGTTCCACAAGCAAGAGCACGCCGACATCGTGAGGTCGGCCTTCGAGAGCGTCGGGCAGGACTTCGATGAAGAACAGGCCGTGGAGGAGACGCAGGTCCGCGCCTCCGCCCCGAGCGAGTGAGAGTCAGAGAGGAAGAGTGAGCAGTGGCTGCTGAGATACACGTTCCCGAGCTTGGGGAGTCGGTCGCCGATGCGACAGTCGGACGCTGGCTCAAGCAAGAGGGTGAAACCGTAAAGTCCGGCGAGGCGCTCGTCGAGCTCGAAACGGATAAGATCAACTTCGAAGTCGAGGCCGAGCAGGACGGCGTCCTCCAGTCCATCTCCAAAGACGAAGGCGAGACCGTCAACGTCGGCGAGGTCATAGGCACCATAGGCGAAGGCGACGGAGCCGCTCCCGCCGAAGTACAAGAAGAGCAGCCGCAGGCCGAGGAAGAACGGGAGGAACAGCCGCAAGCCGAGGCCGAACAGCAGGAGCCCGAGGACTCCGGCGCCGAAACGTCCAACGGTCACCGCGAGCTCGAGGACGGCGCCGGCCGCGCCTCTCCTTCTGTTAGAAAGCTGGCTCAGGAGTACGAAGTCGACCTCGCCGACGTCACTGGCAGCGGTTCCGGCGGGCGCATCACCCGCGACGACGTGGAGCGTTTGATCCGCGAACAATCCAGCCCCGCGGCCCCCGAGAAGACGGAAGAACCCGAGCGGGACGGCGAAGCGCAGCCAGCGCCGGCCGCTTCTGAGGATGGCAGGGCGGCGTTGGAGGAGCGGGTGCGCGTCTCCCGCAGGCGCCAGACCATCGCCCAGAGGTTGGTCGAGTCGCAGCAGACCGCGGCGATGCTCACCACCTTCAACGAGGTCGACATGAGCGCGGTCATGGAGCTAAGGAAGCGCCGCAAGGAGTCCTTCCAGGAGCGGACGGGCGCGCGACTCGGCTTCATGAGCTTCTTCACCAAGGCTGCCATCGGGGCGCTCAAGGCTTTCCCGAAGGTCAACGCCGAGCTGCAGGGGAGCGAGCTCCTTCTCAAGAGGTACTACGACATAGGCGTGGCCGTCTCCACGGACGAGGGGCTCGTCGTCCCCGTCATTCGCGACGCCGACCACAAGAACTTTGCGGAGATCGAACAGGGCATAGCAGACCTGGCCACAAAGGCCCGCGAGGGCAAGCTGACACTCGAAGACCTGCGTGGCGGAACGTTCACCATAACCAACGGTGGCATCTTCGGCTCGCTGGTCTCTACGCCTATCCTCACCATGCCCCAGGTCGCGATACTGGGGATGCACAAGATCCAGGAGCGTCCCGTCGTCGTCGAAGGTGAGGTCGTGGTCCGTCCCATGATGTACCTCGCGCTCTCTTACGACCACCGGGTCATAGACGGCGCCGAGGCAGTCAGCTTCCTGGTCCGTATCAAAGAACTGGTCGAAGACCCCGAGTCGCTACTGCTAGAAGGCTAGAGAAGGACGCGGTCAGGGGCTTCCATTTGGGAGCCCCTTAGTCTACCCGTAGACCTCGATGACAGCGCAGATGCCCGGAGTCTGCGCCAGCCGCGCATACATCGTTGCCAGGGGATCAGGAACGTGTCTCGCGCTGTGCAATCCATCTCCACAACCAAACGGCTACAATACACTGCGGAAAGGCAGCCATATCTGGAGGAAGATCTTGGATCTCCGGTCGGTGCAGAGGCCGCTTAAGAAAAAGTACCGTAATGAGCCGGGATCTTCCCGGATAACGCTCGAAGCCAAAGCGAGCCAGCAGGACACCCCGATCTCCTGCTCCGTGGACGTAGGCCGCGCCGTCTACGAGGCCGAAGCCCACGCGGGCACAGGCGGTACAGGAGAGGTCGCTTGTTCAGGAGACCTTCTGCTGGGAGCGTTGGCAGCCTGTGCCCAGGTAACCTGCCAGATGGTCGCCGAGGCCATGGGGATAGAGACCGAGCGCATCGAGGTCACCGTAACGGGAGAGATGGATCTCGCCGGAACGCTCGGCATCTCCGAGGAGGTCCCCGTCGGCTTCGAGACTATCCGTACCAGCTTCGACATCGTGGCGCCTGAGGCTACCGAAGAACAGTTGGAGAACCTGCGCCAGAAGACAGAGCAGTACTGTGTCGTCTTCCAGACGCTGGCAGAGACACCTGACCTCCAGACGGAGTGGGCGTAGAAGATCGGACCAAGCTTGGCTGAGAAAGGGCTCGTAGAGCGGTTGCTCGCGGGCGACCGGCGGGCGCTGGCGCGGGTGATCTCGAAGATAGAGCGCGAAGATGAAGAGACGGCCGGAATAATTGCAGAGATCTACCCGGAGACCGGCGATGCTCTGACCGTAGGCTTTACGGGGCCGCCCGGCGTCGGCAAGAGCAGCATCATCGCGAAGCTAATAGAGCTCTACAGGCAGGAAGACAGACGGGTCGGGGTGGTCTCTGTCGATCCTTCGAGCCCTTTTTCGAAGGGTGCCATTCTCGGTGACCGCATAAGGCTCACGGACCACTTCCTCGACGCCGGAGTGTTCATCCGCTCGATGGGTAGTCGCGGACACCTGGGTGGGCTCGCGGGCGGCTCGCGGCTCGCCGCCATCGCGATGGCGGCTGGAGGTTACGACGTGATCCTCTACGAGACGGTCGGGGTTGGTCAAGGAGAGGTCGAGGTCGCCTCGGCTGCAGACTCGGTGGTGCTTTGCCTGCAGCCGGGTATGGGGGACTCGGTGCAGGCGCTCAAGGCCGGGGTCATGGAAATAGCGGACATCTTCTGCATCAACAAGGCGGATAACCCTCAGGCAAAGAATGCCGCCTCAGAGGTGCGTTCCATACTGGGGATCGGACACGAGCTCGACCCCGACCCGTGGTTCCCGCCCATCGTGATGACCCGAGGCGATACAGGCGAAGGCGTCCAGGAACTGAAAGACACCATAGCGAAGCATCGTCGGTTCCTCGAACAGGACGGCAGGCTTGGTAAGAGGCGGCGGGCCGCCCTTAGAGACTTCGTCATCTCATGGGCCACGAATCGCCTGGAGTTAGAGATGCACGAGCGCCTGAACCGTGAGGATACGGAGCTCGTCGAGAAGGTCTACAACAGGGAACTCGATCCGATCTCAGCCTCGGAGATCATCTTCAAGGAAGTGTAGAGCTTCGTACGTCTAACGAGGGTTTGGGGCTGTATCGCCGGACGATCTCTTGCGCCTTGTGAGTTCGCCGGAGAACCAGGCGTGTAGTGCCATGCCGGCGATCATGGCAGCGACGAACCCGAGCACCGCAGGAAGTACTGTTACGATAGCGGCGACCGCGGGACCGGGGCAGAAGCCCACGAGGCCCCAGCCCATGCCGAAGAGGGCTGAGCCCCAGATCAGGGGTGCGTCGAGCTTCTCCTCTGCAGGCAGGGAGAACCCGCCCGAGAGGATGGGACGTCGCCGTTTCAGGATCACGCGGTAGGCCGGTATGGCGACGAGTAGTGCGCCGCCCATAACCAGGGCGAGAGTAGGGTCCCAGTCGCCGGCCACGTCGAGGAAGCCTATTACCTTGGCAGGGTTCATCATCCCGGAGATGGCGAGACCGAGGCCGAACACGAGGCCGCAGCCCAGTGCGGCTAGTGTCCTCAGAACACCGGACGCCATCAGAAGACGTGCCTGGCCAGGAACACAGTGACCATCGCCACCCCGAAGAAAACAGCCGTGGCGACGATCGAGCGCCGGGAGAAGCGCGCGGTGCCGCACAGGCCGTGGCCGCTAGTGCAGCCTGAGCCCATGCGGGTGCCGAAGCCGACGAGGAGACCCCCCATCAGGATAGCCAGGGGAGACGCGAGCACGTCCACCGGAGTCTGTCCTCCTCCCGCCAGGATGAATGACAGTGCGCCAAGCAGGAGTCCCACGACGAAAGCCACACGCCAGGCCATATCCCCGCTCTTCGGTGTAAGAAGACCACCGACGATGCTGCTTATCCCGGCGATGCGGCCGTTCAGCAGCATCATCAGCGCGACCGCGAACCCGATCAAAAGCCCGCCGATGAGCCCGCTTACCGGCGTAAAGTTACCCACCCTTGTCTCCGTTCGTAGATCTCTGTCCCGGGCAACACCGGACCACACGAGGATAGCACGCTTGTCGCGTGGTAAGGGCGCTTCGCGAAGCGCCTTACAGGTTGGACGGAAGGAGTCGCTCGACGACTACGACGTCGCGCCACACCCCGTCGAGCCTGGCGTGTTTCTCGTGGATTCCCACCTCCCGGAAGCCTAAAGTGAGTAGTAGCTTCCGGCTCGGCGTGTTCTCCACTAAGACACGTGCGACGAGTTTCCAGAAGCCGGCCTCCTCCGCCGCTTGCATGAGAGCCCTCATCGCCAGGGTGCCCGCTCCACGGCTCCTTGCTTCGCTGGCGGTGTATACGGAGAACTCGGCCACGCCGGAGTAGCACGCGCGGGGGCTGTAGGACGTTGTGTTGGCGAAGGAGATGACCTCCCCCTCTTCCTCTACCACCACGACAGGGTGAGTCCCATCGAACCAGGCCTTTATCTCCCGTGCCGTACGCAGGCTGATCTCGAACGTCGCGATGCGCTCCTCGATGCCCTCGTTGTAGATGCGGGCCATTGCTTCCGAGTCTTCCGGACTGGCTGTTCTGGACTGCACGACCGTAACCTCACCTCGATTCTTGTTCCAGACGGCCCCAACGTGCCCTCCTAAGGCAGAGTCCTCGCTGATTGGCGCTACCCCTGCGTAGCCCCTAATTCGCGAGGTCTACCACCACGGGCAGCGCTATGCGTCGCCAGGTCTGCAGACGTCCAGGACTGCTCTCGTACTTCTCGACCAGCAACCGGCGCGCCAGCTCGTCCTCTTCCGCGTCTCTGGCCTCTCGGGCCAGCCCGGCGAAACGACCGTCTGCTACACGGACCGTTACCTCCGGGTTTCGGCGGAGGTTCTTCACCCAGTCCGAGCGGTCGCCTCCTCCCGAGAGCATGTAGAGGGCGCGTCTCTCCGGCAGGAGGGCGAACCAGATCTCGATCTCGTGAGGCCTTCCCGTTACCCTCCCAGTCGTCGTCAGGTAGCAGAAGTCCTCTCCCGCGAGCGCACGCAGGTCAGTCACAGGCATCAGGTTTCACGCTACAGGCTTCAGGTTCGCATGGAAGGCAGCACTGCAAGAAACGTTTCCCTGACACCTGATACTTGTAGCCTTCATTTTATCGGTTTCATTCCTCTCGCAGTTCGACGCGACGGATCTTACCGCTCGTCGTCTTGGGTAGATCGTCGATGAACTCTATACTGCGCGGGTACTTGTACGGGGCTGTGTTCTCCTTACAGTAGTCCTGGATCTCCTTCGCCAGATCCTCTGACGGCTGGTAGTCTTCGCCAACGACTATAAACGCCTTGACGACGCTTCCCCTGTCTTCGTCGGGCAGAGGTACGACGGCGCTCTCGACGACTGCGGGATGCTCGATGAGGATGCTCTCGACCTCGAAGGGCCCGATGCGGTAACCGGCAGAGAGGATCACGTCGTCAGAACGGCCCACGAACCAGAGATAGCCGTCCGCATCCCTGTAAGCCCTGTCGCCTGTCAGGTAGTGGCTGTCACGAAAAACCGACTCAGTTGCGTCGGGCTGCTTCCAGTATTCTTCGAACAGCGCGGGTATACGCCCGAAGAGGGCGATGTCGCCAGGCTCGTCAGGCTGGCACTCGTTACCTTCGGGATCGACGACCTTCACGTCGCAGCCAGGAGACGGTTTGCCCATCGAGCCCGATCTTACTTCCAGGCCGGTATAGTTGCCGACGAGCAGTGTATTCTCCGTCTGCCCGTAACCATCGAAGATCGTCAGGCCGTGAAGCTCTTTCCACCGCTCGATGACGGGCGGGTTCAGCGGTTCTCCAGCGGAAACGGCGTGGCGGATGGAGGCGAGGTTCGCGCGTTCCAGTTCCGGGGTCTTGGCGAGAA
>DASQWQ010000214.1:0-11143 GCA_035640175.1 Rubrobacter sp.
AGCAACTAGGTAGGACGGGTTGAGCACGTCCACGAGTGAAACCTCGTGGACACTCCAACGTAGATAGAGCAGATAGGTCGAGAGAGATCAGGAGGTTTGCCTTGTCCGAGGAGCGTAGAAACTACGGTGTGGAGCCCGAACCACAAGGGTCGGGAAGCGGCAGGTCGGGTCCGGGGATGACCAGGACGACCGGCATAAGCCCGAGGGACGAGAACACTTGGTCGATCCTTGCCCACCTCACCGTCTTCATCAACCTGCTCACGGGCTTTTTGGGTCCCGTGGTGGCCCTGATCATCTGGTTCGTCTACCGGGACCGCTCCGAGAGGGTATCCTTCCACGCCCTGCAGTCGGCGCTCTACCAGCTAGCCTGGGCGGTGATCCTCGCCATAGGGTGGACGATCACGGGTCTCCTAACGGTGATCATCGTAGGCTTACTGCTCATCCCGGTGATGATCGTCCTCTCGGTAGTACCCTTCGTTCACATGGCCTACGCCGCTTATAAGGTCAACCAGGGGGTGGACTACCGCTATCCCTTCGTGGCGGACCTCATCGGGGGCAGCCGCAGAAGCGGTACTCTATAGGCAGACGAAGTTAGGGATACCCGGTGATCCTCCCTGACGGAGAGCGAGGTAACAGCCGAGGAAGATGATCGGGTATCGGTGGGCGGCTAGCCCTCTCCCCATCCCAGGAACTCCATCTTGTGATCGTCCTTGTTCCGGAGGTCCACGATACGGAAGATCTTGGTGGGCTTGGGGTTCTCGATCATCACCATGTTGCCTTCTGCGTCGTAGGCCTGGATGGCCACACAGAGGTAGTCGCCTGGCTCGTGTTCGTCTTGCACCTTCAGTGTCGTCTCTACGGTAGCCTGCTTCTGCCCTCCCCCGTTACCACGCAACTCCAGCGTGTCGTCGGGGTCAAGACCCCTGGGTCCCAGGTTACCGGGTCGACGCATGCGCCGGAAGATGGCCCTGACGTGGGCCACACCCTCCTCGTCCCTGAGTGCGACAGGCACCCGTATTGTGTCGTCTATAGTGTATGTCTCCGGCTCCGTTGGGTTGGCTGGCAAGCTGATCCTCCTGCATCGTTGATTGGATCGTCCCAAGCGACTACCCAAGAGCTTAAGCCTTGGGGGTCTCAGGTCAACCTAGGAGTTCCCTCCTCCCGAATCGTCCTCGCCGTCCTGTCCAGGCTGCCCTCTACGTACTTCTCGTCGAGAGCCAGACGAAGGTAGAAGACCTCCGCGTCGTAGCCGTGGTCGTACCCGATTGCCGTCCTGCCGGTGAAGCCCTCTCCCCCTGCCCCACCGGATGATCCGCTCCCGACCATGGTGTCATGATACGCACACAGCGGGCAAAGATTCAATTTGGGAACCCTTCATACCAACACACTCATAGAAGGCAACGTCGCTACGGCTGCTGTGGACGCTCCCCCTCCGACACCTTCTACCTCCTAAAAAGCTTCTTCACTAATCATGCGTGTGGGCTACCCTACCGAAGACAACCGCAAATCGAATCTCGACAGTGGGATGCTACTATCAAGGTTCAGAGGGCTACTGCAGGAGAGGATATTTGGTGAAGCCGAAGCTCTACAACACTCAGCAATGACCCTACGCTCTGCGCACCAGGATGGTGCTGCACGAGAAGGGGATCGACTTCGAAGTCCACGAGGTTGACCTGAGCAACAAGAGCGAAGAGTTCCTGAGCGTTAGTCCCTACGGCAAGGTCCCGGTGCTGAGAGTCAACGGGACCTCTCTGTACGAATCGAATGTAGTCAATGAGTACCTGGACGAGGTTTACGACTCTCCCAAGCTGATGCCACAGAACCCCGAAGAGAGAGCATTAGTACGCTCTTGGATGGCTTTTGCGGATGACTACTTCTTCGCTTCTGTTTATAGGGTTCGCATGGGGCTGCAGCGAGGGTATTCAGAAGATGAGATTCAAGGAGCTAAGGAGAAGCTCTACGATGCGCTCTCACGCCTAGAGCATCAACTAGAGGACAGGGAGTATCTGGTAGGAGAGTACACCTTAGCAGACATCGCTCATGCCGGTAACTTCCACCGTCTACGAGTACTAGCCAAGAGCGGTGAGGTTAGCTTAGAGAAGTACCCTAAAGTAATGGTCTGGATAGAGCGGGTGGAGAGTAGGGAGAGCTACGAGGCATCCGTGTAGGAGATTGCCTAGCTCTGACCCTTAGAGAACCAGAACCGCAAGAAGGGATTCGGGGTAGTCATCCTTATCTGGATTGTTGAGATATACCCTCCGCTGTAGCTCCATGTAAGGATAGTGTTCGTACTGCTCCACCATCTCTTGTCTACGCTCCTCACCAAGAGCATTGTAAGCTCGTGGGCAACGAGTTTTGGGTCTTTGAAAGACCATGTCCGTAGAATTGCCGATAGTGGAAGGTTCCTCTCTGGACGACTCTCCTCAAGAGCCTCAGATCATTTATGTACTCTGGCTCAGGATAGTCCTCGATCTTTTCTCTGATGTAGTGTTTTCAGGGATTGAAAGAAGGAGGTAATACTCTGTACCACTCATCCAATCCAGAGAGGGATAGAGAGTGGTATGGACTATTACCCTCTAGTGATCAGAATACACTACTCCTTACCGTCAAGGATGTCCTCCATAGCCTCTACCGCCTTCTGCTGCATGTTGGGAAGGACGTGAGAGTAGGTGTCGAGGGTGATAGTTATCGAGGAGTGTCCGAGCATCTCCTGAACGATCTTTGGATGAACTCCCTTGGTTAAAAGCAGGGTTGCACAGGTGTGATGGAGATCGTGGAACCTCGTGTTGTGGGGAAGTGCGGCTCTAACGAGCAGGGGCTTCCAGGAACGGTTGTGCAGGTTATGGACGCTTATGGTCGTCTCGGCGTTGGTGCAGAAGACCCACCCGTTAGTCCTCTCATGCTCTCGTAGTGCCCTAATAGAAGTCTCAGTCAACTTGATGCTCCTATTGCCCTTTGCAGTCTTGGGAACCTCTATCCGTCCATTAAAGACGGTACGCCTCACCTGAACTATCCCGGCTGGCAGATCCAGGTCTTTCAATTGAGGCCCCAGAAGCTCACCCGAACGCATTCCCGTGGTGATGGCCAACACGTACAAGGCTTCGAGCTTATCTCCGTCCGCAGCCTTAAGGAGCCTCTTGACCTGCTCCTCATTGAGGGGCTTTATCTCCCTCTTAGGAGCCTTAGGAGGGTCAACGGGGTCGGCCACGTTTCCAGGGAGCAAGGTCCACTTTACCGCCTGCTTTAGAGCCTTATACAGGGTGGCATGGATGATCTGCACCGTCCTGGGAGAAAGTCCGGAATCGAGCTTTGAGCGTTAGAGTGATTGGATCTGCAGGGCACTTACCCTATCGAGCTTCGTGTTCCCCAGGGACGGCTTAAGGTGCAACCTCACTACCTCCTCGTGGCGAATCCAGGTACGCATCCTTAGCGTATCCATTATGGAGTCGAGCCACCCATCCAAGTAATCACCTAGTTTCAGGGAACCCGCATCGAACACCATGCCGGCGTCCTTGTCCGCCATGGCTTTCGTTAGCTTTGTAGCCACTTCCTTACGGGTCTTGCCGTAGATGTATTTGGTCTTCTTGCCGAGATCTGTACGCAGGTCGTACTGGCCGACCCACCGGCCGTCCTTACGCCGATAGATGCTGCCTTCTCCCCTACCTCGTCTTTCGTCGCCCATGAGAGGCGCCTCCTTTCTCTTTAACTGCCAATAGAACTGTCAAAGGCAAGAAGAAGTGATGGTGGTCCCCTGGCGGTCTCACTCTTGCGCGGGCCTGTAGCTCAGGAGATAAAGTGACGGTTTGCAGGGAAAATGATCAGGAGGAAGCATAGTCCTCCATGAAGAACCGAGAAGCGGGCCTGGCAGGATTCGAACCTGCGACACACGGCCCCGGAAACCGTTGCTCTATCCCCTGAGCTACAGGCCCGCGCAAGAGGGGGACCGCCAGGGGATGTTACCTTAACGCCTGCGGCGCTTCAACGGACGGTAGGGGCGATTGAAATCGCCCACCCAACGGTTAAACTACGCCGCACCCGAATATGTACGCGGTGATCTCGGACATCCACGGCAACCTCGAGGCCCTAGAAGCCGTCCTTGGCGATGTGCCCGAGGATGTGGAGACTATCTACTGCCTTGGCGATGTCATCGGCTACGGGGCGAACCCGGACGAGTGCTCCGACATGGTGCGTTCTATGGGTATGCCGACGATCTCGGGCAACCACGACCTCGCCGTAACCGACCTCGAGACGGACCTCAACTGGTTTAACCCGACGGCCGCGGCGGCCGTGCTGTGGACGCGGGATCACCTGAGCGAGGAGAACGCCAAATTCCTGCGCACGAGGCCGCGCATGATCCTGACCAAGGAGGCACTCTTTGTCCATGGCTCCGTACGTGATCCCGACGAGTACATCATCAACAAGATCTCCGCGCAGGACAACCTCGCAATGTTGAAGAGTGAGTACCCTGACGTCCCGATCTGCTTTTTCGGCCACACGCACGTGAAGGCCGTAGCCCCTTCTCCGAACGGTGCGATGTCGGGGGGACATACCCTGGATCTCCACTCCGGCGGTCCCTACCTGGTGAACCCCGGCTCCGTAGGCCAGCCACGCGATGGGGATACCTTCGCCTCGTACGTGATCGCCGACGGCGAGAGCGTGCGCTACCGCTTTGTCGAGTATGACATAAGGAAGGCTCAGGCCAAGATACGGGCCGCGGGCCTCCCCGAGATGCTCGCAGACCGCCTAGCCGTAGGCCGCTAGCTCTCCCCACGCGTGGACCCCGCCTTCCAGAGGCTCTTCACCGTCGAAGAAGCGAACGCCCTCCTACCCAGCTTGCGTAAGATACTGGACGAAGTGACGCACCACCGCGACGCCCTACGCGAGAAGGCCCCGCACATGCAACCTATCCTGGCGGCTGCGCCCTGGAACGGCGGCGGGAAGGCGGGCTCCGAGTACGGCGTAGAGGCGTACAACCTCTACCTGGCGATCGGGCGCATCAGGGAGCTTGGCGTCGTCCTCAAGGACCTGGATATGGGCCTGCTCGACTTTCCGCACGAACGCGGGGGACGGGTCGTGTTCCTCTGCTGGCACCCACCCGAAGAGAGCGTGGAGTACTGGCACGACCTCGACGCCGGCTACGCGGGCCGCCAACCACTCTAAAGACCTTGCGCGTAGTCCTCCAGCGCGTCAAAGAAGCCTCCGTCACGGTCGCGGGAGACAGGATCTCCGGCATAGGTCCAGGCCTCCTGCTGCTGGTCGGCGTCGCACACGGAGACGGCGAACCCGAAGCGGACTGGCTGGCCGAGAAGATAGCAGGACTGAGGATCATGGCCGACGAACAGGGGAAGATGAACCGCAGTGTCAAAGACGCCGGGGGAGCAGCCCTCGCCGTCTCTCAATTCACGCTTCTCGCAGACACACGCAAGGGCAGACGTCCCAGCTTCGTCGGAGCGGCCCCGCCTGAGGAGGCCACGCGCCTCTTCGACCACTTCTGCGAGCGACTCCGCGCAGCTGGCGTGGACCAGGTCGAGACAGGCCGCTTCGGTGCGATGATGGACGTAGCACTCGTCAACGACGGCCCTGTCACGTTAGTCCTCGAGAGATAGCAAGTCAGCACGCATCGGCCTCACGGCCTCCGCATGTCAGCACTTCAGCACGGCGGCTCCGCCGCCGGTTGGCCAGTCAGCCAGGACTTGCACGTGCGAAAGCTGAAATGCTGAGAGCGCCCGACAAGGCGCGTGCTGACAAGCTGGCGCAGCCAGCGTGCCGACTAGCTGACATGCTGACTAGCTAACATGCGCCAGTCGCTGTAGCCTCCTTCGTGGCGGTGCACTTCGCCTTCGCCGACCTCGACCATGCTGTCGGCGATACGGTCGAGGAAGTAACGGTCGTGCGAGATGAAGAACACTGTGCCTGGGAACCTTTCGAGCTCGGCTTCGAGGATTTCCAGGGAGTCTATGTCGAGGTGGTTGGTCGGCTCGTCTAGGACGAGGCAGTTCGGTTCTCCCAGCATGAGCAGGAGCAGTTGCAATCGGGTGCGCTCTCCCCCGCTCAGGGACGTCACCAGCTCCCTGACCTGCTCGTAGCGAAACAGAAAGCGCCCGAGCAACTTTACGGCGTCGTCCTCGTAGAGAGGCTTCGCATCCCGCACGAGCCCGAGTGGAGAAGTGCCTGGTGGCGGTTCGTCGTTCTGCGCCAGGTACCCGATGTCTATGGATGGGCCTGCCCAGCGCTCGCCTTCCGTCGGGGGGAGGATGCCGGCGAGAAGCTTCGCGAGCACGCTCTTGCCAGCGCCGTTCGGCCCGACTATCCCGAGACGCTCGCCGCGCTCGACGGTCAGGTCTACCCCGATGAGAACCGGGTCCTCGTCGAAGGCAACGCTCACGTCTTTGAGTTCGATCACCTTTCTACCGCCCCTTGCCCTGCCGCGGAACTCCAGACCTATCTTGCGCCGCTCCAATACGGGGCGCTCCACTTTGTCCATGCTGTCGATCTGGCGCTGTTTGTTCCGGGCCTGTTTGATGTGACGTTCGTTTACGACCATGCTGGCCCAGAGCTTGAAGCGCCGGATCGCCTCTTCGAGCCGCGCTATCTCCTTCTGCTGAGCGACGTAGAGTTGCTGCTGCCGTTTGAGCTTGAGCTCACGAGCCACGGTATATGCCGAGTAGTTGCCGGGCCACGATGTGATCCTCCCGCCTTCCAGCTCGGCGATCTCCTCCACCGTCTCGTCCAGCAGGTAGCGGTCGTGGGAGACAATGACGACGGCACCATCGAACGTGCGGACGATCGCCTCCAGCAGTTCCCTGCGCCCGGCGTCGAGGTGGGCTTCGGGTTCGTCGAGGAGCAAGACGTCGGGACGCCGCGCGAGGCAGGAGGCCAAAACTGCCAGCTTGCGCTGCCCGCCGCTCAGAGCCCTCATCGGGCGATCGATGTCGCCGTCACCAAGGCCCAGCGACCTCAGGTAGCCGCGTGCCTCGCCCTCGAAGCCGGGCCCGCCGAGCTCAGTAAAGCGGTGCAGGAGCCGCTCCTGACGCTCCAGCACCCGCTGCATCCGGCGCAGGTCGGTCGCCACCCCGGGCGAGCCGAGCTGCTCCTCGCAGGCTTCGAGTTCCCCCTGAAGATTCGAGATCTCAGGCCGCGCCTCGCGTACAATCTCCATCGGGGTGCGCCCGTCGCCCTCGATGTACTGGGCCAATGAGGCAACGCTCAGTCCCCGGCGCCGGACCACCTCCCCCGCATCGACTTCCTCAGTACCTTCAAGGATGCGAAGCACCGTGGACTTGCCCGCGCCGTTGCCGCCGACGAGCCCGATCCTCGCCCCCGCGTTCACCCTCATCCCAAGACCCCGCAGCACGACCCGGCCTCCGTAGAACTTCTCTACGGAGCTCAGTCCGATGAGGGTCATGCGGACCGCCTAAGGTTGACAAGACGTATCTTACACACCGGACGAATGATGACACCCGTGCCTAACCGGCGCATCACCCATTTGGACGATCTTCGAGATCTAAGCATTCTGTACCAGACCTTCGACGTACAGGGTGGCAGGACGTGTATAGTCCTCGCCCAGGATCCGACCGCGCATGGCGTCGCGGCGTTCGCGTAACCGTCTCGCAGTCGCCTGCGGTAACGAGAACAACTCCGCGGGCTCGCCCTCTGCCAGGACAAGCTTTTCGAGATGACGAATCGACCAGGGAGGTGAGACTCGCCACCACACGTCTGTGAGAAGCTCCTCGTGTAAACCAACGAGACGTTCTGGCGACCCGATCCCGTATAGTTCCTTTCCATAAGCCTCACGCATCAGCTCCGCCTCGAGCTTCTCGTCTTCAACCTGCATCGCCGGTTGAGAGTCGAGGAAGTCGCCCGTCGCTACCCTACCGCCGGGCCGTGCCACAGAGCGGAGCGCCGCGAGCGCATCTTCCGCCCTCCTCTCCTTTACGTCCAGCTCGTGGAAGAGGCCGGAGGAGTACACGAGGTCGAAGATTCCTGGGGAGAACGGCATCCCGAAGACGTCGCCTGCGAGAAGGTGGACCGGGGCTGCGAACTCCGCGTCTGCAAAGGTATCTCGGGTCTGCTCGAAGCGTTCGACGTCCATGTCGATGGCGGTGACGCTACCGCCGTCTCCTATCCGCTGGCTGAGGCCTTCGATCCAGAGTGGCGATGATCCTCCTGCGTAGAGCACATCGAGGCCCCTGATGGCCCCGAGGAGGTCGAGCTCGCGGTCGCAGAAGGCGATGAGGTCTTCTTCGAGTTCCTCTCGCTCTCCCGGCGTCAGGGGGTCCCCTTTGTATAATCCCTGTGTCATGAAGGTGATTGTCGCAAGAGATCTCGTAAAGTACCACGGTGGAGACCTGAAGGTCCTCTCGGGCGCGACGCTCTCGGTGGAGGGCGGGGAGAAGATCGGGCTGGTCGGGCGTAACGGCGCCGGGAAGACGACCCTGCTCGATATTCTCGCCGGACACTCGGAACCCGACTCGGGCTCGGTGGAGCATCCGGGCGGCGCGAAGGTCGGGATGACGGCCCAGAAGCTTTATCTGGGAGAGAGGGGAGCTCTCTCTCTGGAGGAGGAGATCATCTCCGCCTTCGAGCCCTTGATGGCCCGCGAGAAGGAGCTCGAGGAGCTTGGCACACGCCTCTACGAGGACGCATCGAACGCGCTCATGGAGCGTTATGGCAGGCTTCAGAGCGAGTTCGAGCGGGACGGCGGCTACGAGTACCGCGCGCGGGCGGCCTCGACCATCTCTTCTTTGGGCTTCGCCCCCGGGGACTGGAAGCGTCCTGTAGGCTCGTTCTCGGGCGGCGAGCAGAGCCGCATCGCCCTGGCCCGCCTGCTGATGGAGGAGCCGGATCTCATCCTCCTCGACGAGCCGACCAACCACCTCGACCTGCGCGCCATAGAGTGGCTGGAGAGCTTCGTCAAGGGGGCGAGGAGCGCCGTCCTCGTCGTCTCCCACGACCGCTACTTCCTCGACGCCGTCGCCGGATCGATCCTGGAGCTCGAAGATGGCACTCTCCACCGTTACCCCGGCAACTACAGCAAGTACGTGGCCGAGAAATGGGCTCGCGAGGAGCAACTCGCCCGCAAGGCGAAGGCCAATGCCGAACGCAGAGCGCAATTGGAGCGTTTTGTTGAGAAGAACCGGGCCAAGGCTAGCAAGGCCAGCCAGGCCAAGAGCAAACAGAAGCTACTCGACAGGATGGAGAAGCTAGAAGACCCGAGGAGCGCCTCGAAGAACGTCAAGGTCTACCTCGGCGGGGAGACCACGCGGGCTGGGCGCGTCGTGCTTGAGATGGAGGACGTGCACTACGCCCACGATGACGCCGGCGAGCCGCTCTTGGAAGGCCTCGACCTCGTTATCGAGCGCGGGGAGAGGGTGGCCCTGCTCGGTCCTAATGGGACGGGGAAGAGCACGATCATGCGCCTCGCCACGGGAGAGCTCTCCCCCCAGAGGGGCGTGCTCAGGCTGGGCAACAACGTAATGCTCGCTTATCAGGACCAGCAACTGGGCCGCCTCGATGACTCCAAGACCGTTCTGGGGGAGGCGATGGACGCTACGGGGTTCGACGCCCCCGAGGCCCGCGACCTTCTCGGCGCCTTCCTGTTCTCCGGCGAGGATGTCTTCAAGACGGTCGGATCCCTCTCCGGCGGCGAGAGGAACCGTCTGAGCCTGGCCGAAATCGTGGTGAGCGGTGCGAACCTGCTGCTTCTCGACGAGCCTACAAACAACCTCGACATCCCTGCCCGCGAGGCCCTCGAAGATGCGCTACTCGAGTACAGGGGCACGATGTTCTTCATCTCCCACGACCGCTACTTCCTCCGCAAGCTGGCCACCAGGATCGTAGATCTGGAAGGCAGGAAACTCAAGAACTACCTTGGTGGCTACGACTATTACCGCTCCCACCGCCGTCTGGACGAGGGCTCGAAGGGTGGCAAGGGCCGCCAGCGCCGGCGCGTCAGGCCAGGCCAGAGCAAAGAGCAGGGCGTCCTTGCCACCCGCCTCGTCGCTGTGGAGGGTGAGATCGACGCGACCGAGCGCCGCGTGGCCCGCCTCGAAAAAGAGCTCGCCACCTCAGAGCTCTACTCCGACAGCAAACGCTCCCGCGAGATCGTCACCGAACACCGCCAGCTGAAAAGTGTTCTCGACGGCTTATACGCCGATTGGGGGACGCTACTCGAAGAGGCAGAAGAAACAGGGCTGTGAGATATCCGGTCAGCCTTCGCGTACGCAAGCCCTGGCTGACAAGCGGAGGCCGCAGGGCCGGAGCGTGCTGAAATGCCGCCCTGCTAAAGAAGTCGGGACGAGAGGATTTGAACCTCCGACCTCCTCGTCCCGAACGAGGCGCGCTACCAGGCTGCGCTACGTCCCGACTGAGGCAAACATTATACCAGCCGGCTACTTCCTGTCAGCCTGTCAGCACGCGCCCTGTCGGGCGCTTGTCAGCACTTCAGCTTGTCAGCATTTCAGCATTCGCGTGCGAGCCCTGGCTCACTTGCTGACAAGCTGAGGCGAAGCCGGAGCGTGCTGACGTGCGGCTACACAGCTATAAATGCTTTGTCGCGGCCGGCGTAGAGTTCGAGGGCACTGGCTATGGCTTCGGCGACGGTTGCGGAATAGCAGGGGTCGGAGGCTAGGTCTAGCTCTTCGGGATTGGTAAGGTGCAGGGGCTCGAGGATTACGGCCGGGATGTTCGTCTCGCGCAGGATCTCGAAAGACCTGCCAAACTCTCCAATATCGCGGGTACCTAAAGCCTGGCTGATGCCCCGTTGCAGATACGCAGCGATCATCTTGCCCCTGTGCGACTGGTAGCCGAGCCGCCCGAAGTAGAACGAGGCTGTACCGCAGGCGGTCTGGGTCGGGTGTGAAGCGTGGTGGACGGAGACTATCATCCTCGCCCCCGAGGAATTGGCGAGGAAGGCCCTGTCGACCGCCGAGACCTCCTCGTCCCCGCTCCTGGACAAAAGGACCTCCCTGGCTGGCAGGATCTGGGCCAGCTCCTGCGCCACGGCAAGGTTCAAGTCTGCCTCGGAGAGCCCCGTCGGGCTCTCGTACCCCGTGTCCCTGCCGCCGTGGGCGGCGTCCACGACTATGGCCCCGGAGAACAGGTCATCCGTGAAATATCCTCCGCTCTTGTCAGGGAGCTGGTG
>DASQWQ010000215.1:0-2249 GCA_035640175.1 Rubrobacter sp.
AGACTGTCTGGAAAAGGCTAGAGAGCATACCAAGTGCAGGTGTTGGTAGCCAACAACCAGCAAAATGGTGCCTCCTTGTCCTCTCTTGCAGTCTCGTAGAGTCCATTTTCGGGGCTGATGAGGACTTTCCAGACAGTCTCTCTAGGCACTTGGGTGAATAGTGCGTGGCCGGGCAGGTTTACGGTGACGCCCAAGCCTCGGCAACGTCTAGCATTTCCCTCCCCAGCTGTTCATCACCCACCCGCATGGCCAACAACCCGGTAGACACCCGCTCGGCGAATCCCCACTCCCAGATTCCCCGAGGATCAACGCCCGTCAGATGGCTGAGGTATGCGCACCGCTCGCGGCCGAGGCGCACTGGGTCGCCGTCGAGGAGCTCTCTGCTCCACTCCCTCATGGGAATGGCGAGGTCGTAGGCCGGTTCGGCCAGCAAGCCGTCGGGATCCACGAGCTTGAACTGTTCCGGGGCACACGCGTACCCGGGATCTTGCAGCGCATTGGCGTTGTGGGCGTCGCCATGAACCAGTACGGCAGCTTCCGGGTAGAAGGCAGCCCTGCGGATCTCGGCAAAGGCGAAGGCTTGCTCGACCACGCGGCGAGAACACGGCTGGTTCAGCTCCTCCCACGTCGCAGCGATGAACGCGCAATGCCAGCGAGCCTTGGCGGCCCCGGAGTGCAGGCCTGCAGGGGCCGCCACCCTTCAGGCGCGTTGCAGTGTCTCACAAAGGATCCCTATCTGGGTGGAAATGGGCAGCCCGGATTCTCGGAGTGAGGGTCCGAGTCGCTCCTGCAACATAGCATTGCACCCTTCGTCGTGGTCGAGTAGCCGCACGTACCCACGTCCTTGGGCCGCAGCCAGCGTCCGAACCTCGCATGCGAATGATGCGTAGGGCGGCATCTCGATCTTGACCACGGTGTCGTCACCGGAATTTGTCTTAGCAGCGGCCACGTAGGACTCGGATCCACCACGGAGAGCGGGTCCGAGGGTCACTCCCCAATCGTGCTCCAACTCGCAGATCAGGCAGCCCAAGCAGTTCAGCCACCGCTGCCCTTCAGGGCCGCGAGCCATCGCCTTCTAACGCACCGCCTTCAGTATGTCGACGATCCTGCCGTGCAGTTTGCGCCTGCTCCCCATGGTACCGCAGCCTACACTACACAACCTCCTGCACGCTCCGGCCCACGCATCGCCCTCACTCCCGTGTCGAGGATGGACCCTCTTACGTCGCAATCGGTCTAGAGCGGATTCAACTTCCGAGAAGACACCTTCCACGCACTCGGGTGAATAAGGACAAGAAGAAGCCGGAGCCTCATGACGCTCCTGCCCTCCCTCTTGCCTATACCCTGCCCGACGCGGTCGTCGCTCCTCTAGGCTGTCCTCTAGGCAGCTCCCCTAGAGGCCGCTGCGCCGCTCGGTTTCGTCCTCTACCTCTACCTCCTCGCGCCTTACGTCCTCCTCGACTACCTCCGTGTCCTCCACCACGTCCTTGCGGATGCGGACTTCCTCCTTGGCCACGGGCCGCTTCTCCACCACGACCTCTTCCTCGGTCACGGGCACCACCACCTCGTCCTCGCCTATCTGGGCCTCCGTAGCCTCGCCCTCGACGGGCACCCGCTCTACGCTTACTTCCTCGTGACGGGTGGGTACCTCTATCTGCTCACGGTCTGTGCGCACGCGCTTTCTGACCTTGAGCTGACCAGCCTCGCGCTCGCGAGTACCTGCGGCGAGCTCCTCTTCGCTCCTCTGCACCCTGAGCTCGTCCTCGTCTTCTAGGTCCTCGGCGCCCTCGCCTGAGACACCCTCCTCAGCAGGGGGGTGCTCGCGGAATTCGCCGGAGTCTGTGTCACCCATGGCCATGCCCGGACCGGCTGACTCGCCGGTTGTCCCTGAGGAGTACTCGCCGTAGGTGCCACGGTCCTCGGCCGAGTCCGTTTGCTGCAGCCCGTAGTAGGAGTAGACCTCGTTCTCGAACTCGGGCGTGATATCTTGGTCGTCGTCGAAGGTGGGGCCGTTCTTCACATGGGCGTCGTCGGCCGAGACGATCAGGGTGCTCTCGTCCTCACGTACCTCGACCATCTGCCACGGTATCAGGGTGGAACGGGTCCCCAACAAGCCCATCTTCACGCCGATGTACTCCGGCTGGTCGTTCTCGTCGACGAAGAGATCGTCTACCTTGCCAATCTTGTCGCCGTCTGGGTCGTAGACCGTGTAGCCTGCGTACCGATCCTCGATGGCAGTGAAACGGTCGCTG
>DASQWQ010000216.1:0-3740 GCA_035640175.1 Rubrobacter sp.
ACCACCGCCTGAGGGTCTGCTACTACTGGATTCCAGTGGAAGCGGGAATGACAAACGGGATGGCCTGGGCGTGGCCTCCCACGCAGGTCGAACAAGGTCCTATTCAAATGGACTCGGTATGACTTGCTGAAGTGCTGACGAGCGGAAGCCGAAGGCTGGAGCGTGCTGATATGCTGAAATGCTATGATCGCGAAGAGAGGTGCGTTTATCTCATGACTTTCTTCGCGCTTGTGCTTGTGCTTGCGGCGGCCGTCTTCCACGCAACCTGGAACCTGCTCGCCAAACGGGTCGGAGACGGGGGGCGGTCTTCGTCTGGCTGTTCGGTCTTTGCTCGCTTGTGATCTACGCCCCGCTCGCGGTCGTCGTTGTGCTTGTGAGCGAGCCTCAGCTGGGGGCTGTGCAGTTCGTTTTCATGTTCGGGAGCGGCGTTTTGCATCTCGGGTACTTCGTCCTTTTGCAGCGGGGATACGCGGTAGGGGATCTCTCGCTTGTCTATCCACTCGCCCGTGGCACGGGACCTTTGCTCGCGACGGCGGCGGCCATCGTGCTGTTCGGCGAGAGGCCATCTGTACTCGTCTTCGTCGGGATAGGTCTGATCACGGCCGGCGTCTTCGTGCTGACGAGCGAATCGGGGAGTATCCGTTCGGGTCTCGGGGCCGGCGTACTCTACGGTCTTTTGACCGGGGTGTTTATCGCGGCGTACACGATCTGGGACAAGCAGGCGGTCAGCGCGCTTTTGATACCACCCCTCCTGCAGAGCTGGGCCACGATCCTCGTCACCACGCTCCTTCTAAGCCCTATCGCGATGAACCACAGAAAGGGGGCCCGTGCCCTGTGGCGCGCCCACAAGCCCGAGGTCCTCGGCGTGGCCATTCTCAGCCCGCTCTCCTACATCCTGGTCCTTACGGCCCTCGTCTTCACCCCTGTCAGCTACGTGGCCCCTGCGCGTGAGATCTCCATCCTCATTGGGGCCGCCATGGGTGCGCGGTTGCTCTCCGAGGGGGACTCCACACGGCGTCTGATCGCCGCTGGCGCGATGGTAGTCGGTATCATAGCGCTGGCGCTCGGCTGATCAGCAATTCAGCTAGTCAGCATTTCAGCACGCTGCGGCCTTACGGCCTCCGCTTGTCAGCACTTCAGCGTTCGCAAGCCCTTGCTGACTTGCCAACCGGCGGCGGAGCCGCCGTGCTGATAAGCGAAGGCATCAGCCTGAGCGTGCTGAAATGCTGTCAGATCTTGCGCAGTCGCACGCTCTTTACCGAGTGGTCCTGTGCCTTCTCGAGGATCAGGCACGCCCTGTCTTTGGTTGGCTCGATGTTCTCTTTGAGGTTGGGGTGGTCGATCTCGTCCCAGACGCGCGGGGCCTCGTCTGTGGCCTGCTCTACTGAGAGCTCCGCGAAACGGTGGAAGTAGGCGGAGCTATCCCCGAGCGCCTCTTCCCGCAGGCGCAAGAAGCGCTCCACATACCATTCTTTGATGTGCCGCTCCTGCGCGTCCACGTAGATAGAGAAGTCGCAGTAGTCGGAGACGAAAACCCTATGTCCTTCGGAGGGTTCTGATAGCCCGGCCTCCAGCATATTGAGGCCTTCCACGACAAGGACATCGGGACGCCCTACGATCTGGGTCCTGTCGGGGAGGATATCGTAGGTCAGGTGCGAGTGGATCGGGACGCTCACCCCCTCGCGACCGGACTTGATGTCAGCGAGGAACCTCAGAAGGAGCGGCAGGTCGTAGCTCTCGGGGAAACCCTTGCGTTCCATCAAACCCCGCGCTTGCAGCTCGCGGTTGGGGTACAGAAAGCCGTCGGTGCTCACCAACCCGACCTCGGGACGCCCCGGCCAGCGGGAGATCAGGGCCCGCAGTACCCGGGCCACCGTGCTCTTGCCAGCGGCGACGCTGCCAGCGATGCCAACGACGTAGGGCACTTCCTTCTCCTCTTCGGCCAGGAACGCGCGGGCTGCCCGGTACAAACTCTTCGTGGCGCCAACGTGGAGGTACAAGAGCCGCGAGAGCGGGAGGTAGGCCTGTCTTGCTTCCTCCGGGGAGAGGTGCGCCCCTATACTCCGCACTTCTTCAGACAAAGCGAACGAGGCGTCTGCCGGCAACCTGGCCCAATCCTCGCGGGAGAGACGCACGAAGGGGTGGAGACTGCTCTGCGCGGCGTCCGTGGTAGCGTCCTCCTCTCGCCATCTTTGCGGAGTCCCGAGGACAGTCTTACACAAACTCTTCTGGTGCGCCCATCTAGCGCGAATGGAGCTAGAAAGGGCGTTGCGTCGGCGATCAAATCCACCCTCCGGGGCTCTCCTGCATCGATTTCTCGTAGCTCTCGCATGAGGGTGCATCGCGCTGCGGCGGATGGCATTATTGAGGCGTTGGATTGTGCCGAGCAAGGAGGCGTCCCAATGAGCATCTTTCCGACCAAGATCCTGCTAGCCACCGACGGATCTAGGGAGGCCCAGCTGGCCGCCAGCACCGCCGCCGACATTGCCAACACCACAAACTCAGAGTTGCACCTCCTCACCGTAGCGCCCGGAAACCCTGATCCCGTTTACCACATACACGAAGGCAGCTTGCGCTACGAAACCTATCAACAGGCGCTCGAAGCGGTAAAGGAAGAAGCTCAGAGGGTGCTCGACGAGCAGGTGCGAAAGGTGGAGGAGGCGGGAGGGAGTGTTAAAGAAGCCCACCTTAGGATTGGAGAACGCCGGGATCAGGCCGTCGTCCACCTGGCTGAGGAGCTAGGTGCCGGGCTCATAGTCATGGGGAGCCGGGGTCTGGGCGGGGTAAGACGGGCGCTGATGGGAAGCGTTTCCGACTCCGTGGTCCACCACGCTCACTGCCCTGTCATGGTCGTGCGTCCGGAGAAGCAACGGGCAGGGTAAGGTCGAGACGAACCATCAGCCAGTCAGCGATCAGAGGCTCCAGGATCTAACTTTTCTACGAAATAGAGGTGAGAAGAAAAGGGCCAGAGAGTCGAGTCTCCGGCCCTTTCGCGCTCTAGTTACCCCTCCCCAAGCAGATCGTCTGACAGCGCGTAACTTAGGGTATGCTATCGCAGCGGATCGTGAAGACCCGAACCAATAAACTCACGTGAATTGTCCTGCGAGGACGATGCTGAAAACAATACTCATAACGGGTTCTATAGGGATGGTCGTCGGCTTTGCCGGCACGCTCTTGACTTTGTTTGGGGCGGGAGCGTCAGGGTGGAGTACCTGGAGTTCGCCTGGGCGATAGGATGCGCGGCGGCGGGCTCGACCGGATGAACGGCCAAGGCGGCAACGTTGTCATCAGAGGCGGCCCTGGCTTCGACATCTTGAAAACGGGGAGGGGTTTGGACCGGGTCAGCGCCAAAGACGGTAAGAAGGACTTCATAACCTGCAAGGGCGCGAACGACCTGGTCGATTACGACAGAGGGCTCGACGTATTGCAGGGCTGTGCAACACGAAGGTTCCCGTGAGCCACAAGGGCGGGGAGCTTTGCTTGCCCGAGGCAGCGTTCAAGGGGCACCTCGAGCACGACGACGAAGTGTTGTAATCGTACTGGACCCCGGGCGGCGGACAGAGACATCCCCGATGCTCGCCAGGGTCAGGGGCTGTGGCCGGCTGTTCCCGCTTTGAGCCTGAGTCCGAGGACGACGAGGTCTTGCTCGTTACCGTCGAGTTCCGCGACGCGTGGGAAGTACGCCCATCTTTCGAAGCCGAAGCGTTCGAACAGCCTGAGGCTGAGTTCGTTGCCGGCGA
>DASQWQ010000217.1:0-3327 GCA_035640175.1 Rubrobacter sp.
CCCCATAGGTCTCGCCGGTGCGCAGTTCGAAGTCCATCGTGTAGGAGCGGTTGCCGACCGTGCGCATTCGCGCCGCGCCGTGGAGGGTGTTCTCGAAGAAGATCGGGGCTTTGTAGCGCACGGAGGTCTCTGCGATCACGTACCTGGCACCGGGGACGTCGCCCGCTTCGAGCTTCTCGATGCCTGCCATATCCGCGAGGACGCGCCAGTAGCAGATGCGGATCTTCTCGAAGAACTCCAAGTAGACGGCGTTGTTGACGTGGCCGTAGGGGTCGAGGTCCCGGTAGCGGATCTCGAGCCGCGTGAGGGCAGGAGGGTTCTTCACGGAGGCGTCACCTTCCTATAGGTTTCCGCAGAAGATTGTACACATCCTCTTCGCGTCCCATCTGATTTAATGAGGACGATGGACTACGACGCGTACCTGGAGCAGGGCGAGACCCTAGCGAGTGAGGGCCTTGTAGAGGAGGCCCTCTCGCGCTTCGAGCAGGCCCTCGAGGCCGCCCCCGAGAACCCCGAGGTCATCGAGGCCGTGGGACGTGCCCTACTGAACCTGGGACGACTCGAGGAGGCCGAGGCTAGCTTCCTCGACGCCCTGGAGCTGGATCCCGAGTGGGTAGCGCCGCGGATGGGGCTTGCGATGGTAGCGCTCGCGCGCGATGAGCCTTTCAAGATCGTGCACCACCTCGAGCGGACCATAGAGGCGGACTCGGGCTACCCCGACGCGTACGTGGAGCTAGGCCGCTACTACGGCTTTATGGGGGAGCCCGCCTTGGCGAAGGCCACCTTCGAGCGCTGGACGAACCGCGTGCCCGAAGACGCCGACATGCTCATAAACGCGGGCCTGACACTCTTCGACGCCGCCGACTACGCCGAGGCCCTCGAGTTCTTCGAGAAGGCCATAGAGGCCGCCGCGGACGAGGTGCAGAGGTGCGGCGCGCGGACCTTCAGGGCCAATGCCCTGGATATGCTCGGCCGCTACGCCGAGGCCGTAGGGGCCTACGAGGAGGTCATAGCAGGGGCGTCCGACTGGTGGGAGGCCCATGCGAACCTTGGGATCTGTCACGCCCGCAACGGCGACCTGGAGAAGGCCGAGGCCGCTTTCAGGCGGGGCCTCGAAGACTGTCCTGGCTCGCCGGAGATCAGGGACGAACTGGCAGCCCATCTCCTGGCCCTGAGGAAGAACCTGCCCGAGGCCTTAAAGCTCTCAGAGGAGGCCGTGGCGCTGGGGCGGGATGAGATCCGGCACCTTATAACGCTCGGGGAGGCCAGGCTCGCCCTGGAAGACGAAGCCGGGGCGGCCGAAGCCTACGACGCGGTACTGGCCCTCGACCCGGAGAACCCTGAAGCCCACCTCGAGCTCGGCATCCTCAACGAGCGCAAGGGAGAGATGGAGCGGGCAGAGGAGCACTTCGTGGAGTCACTGAAGGCAGATCCCGCGAACCCCCGCGCCCTCTACTCGTACGCGAGCCTCTACTACACGGCCGACAACCTCGAGGTCGCAGAGGAGATCCTCGAGCGGGCCATAGCCGCTGACGCGAGATACTCCCCGGCCCTCTCCGCGCTCGCCAGCATCCAGGCCCGCCGCGGCGAATACGGCGACGCGCTCGACTATATCGAGAAGGCCGTCGATGCCGGAGAGAGCGACGTCGAGCACTTCAGGAGCGCGCTGGAGTTCGCGCCCCTGCACGCCGACCCACGCTTCCGCACCCTTCTCTCCCGCATGGTGGGCGACAGGAGCAACGGGCAGGGTTAGGATGCCGGCCTTGACGGCTTTCGGGATACTTTTGATCCTCACGGGGCTGGCCGGCCTCGCTTTTGGTACCTACGCCCTGCTGCGCGGCGGAGGCGGCCAACAGGGTAGGATCGGTCCGATACCCGAACGCGGCGTCCACCTCATCGCCGGGACGAGGATGCTCCTGGTCGGAGCCTTCTGCCTCGCCGCCGGTCTCTACTTGCTCCTGGGCTAGTCAGCCAGTCAGTACGCCCCCCGGCTTCGCTGGACGGCTTGTCAGCATATCAGCTTGTCAGCACTTCAGCATTCGCGTGCGCGAGTTCTGGCTGACCGGCCAACCGGCGGCGGAGCCGCCGTGCTGACAAGCGGAGGCCGAAGGCCGCAGCGTGCTGACTGGCTGAATTGCTAGAGAAGCTTCAGCTTCTCTGTGGAGTCTCTCAGGTCTTCGAGAAAGGCTTCCATCTCGTGGATACGCCGGGCGGCCAGATCCTTGCTGCTCTGCAGGACGAGGAGGTCGGGGATCTTCTGCCGCAGGCTCTCCGCGTTCCAGATCGCCGTCGGTATATCAGGCACGTCGTCTTCCGTGCCTACCATGGCCAGCATGCGGGAGATGCCTATGGCGCCCAGGTAGTCGAGACCGACCGCGTCTTTAAGGAGGATAGTCTCAGAAGCGGTGCTTGTGGGCGCGCCGGGCGGGTGGTGTTCGATCGCCTCTATGACCGCCTGGCTCGCCTGCGGGGGGAAATCCCAGTCCTGGAGAATTCGGCTGGCCACCATCGCCGAGCGCTTCGCGTGGTCAGGAGGTTCTCGCAGGGCATAAGCTTTGTAGAGCCCGACGTCGTGCAGCAGGGCGGCTGCGCGCAGAATCTCCACGTCGTAGGAGACTCCCTCCGAGGCCGCAAGCTCCTCAGCCAGGGCGTAGACCCTCAGGCAGTGGGCGTACCCGTAGACAGGGTGCGTCCCAACCCTGGCGACGAGCGCCTCTATCTCTTCTACCACAGGCTTCATGGCAGAAAGTCTAGCGAATAGGCCCCGCCGGTGCGAGCGTGGCTCCAGGCGAAGCCACGAGGGCGTCTTACCGCTGTTTGCGAAGGTCGCGGAGCAGGGCGGCCTGGCCCACGTCATCTACGGACAGCATCCCCACGAGGTTGCCGTCCTTGATGACGGGCAGGGCCCTGAATCCGCTCTCCTGCAGGACGCGGTTGCCGTCTGTGAAGAGGTCGGCGTCGGGCGAGATCGTGGGGAACTCCGTCTTCATCAGGTCGCGGACGGTGGCGTAGCGGTCGGGGGAGTGGGCCGCGGCCATGATCTCGTTGCGCGTGATGATGCCGACGAGATTTCCATCCTCGTCGAGGACGGGGAAGTCCTCCTGATAGCCGTGGATGACGGAGTCGAGGACCTGGCCGAAGTTGTGGTAGGGCGTTACGGTCTCGGTTCGGCCCTTGGTACCCATTACGTCAGAGACGGCGAGCCCGCGCATCTGCTCCCGCTGGCGGACCAGTTGGGCCTCGCCGCTCGCGCCGAGGAAGACGAAGAAGCCGACGATGGCGAGCAGGAAGTTGTTGCTGAAGAAGCCGAAAAGGATGAAGAGGAGG
>DASQWQ010000218.1:0-3274 GCA_035640175.1 Rubrobacter sp.
CGAGCGGGTATAAATACACGCATGCCTGAGTTGCCAGAGGTCGAGACCATAAAAGAAGACCTGCGCGAGCTGGTCGCCGGCTCAGAGATAGAGCGAGTTCGGGTCCTCGACTCCTCGCTCGTGGAGCAGCCTTCGGCGGAAGAGTTCGCGAGCAGGCTCGAAGGTGCCCGCATCACGGGGGCGCGGCGGCGGGCCAAACACCTCATCGTGGAGCTCGGTACGGGGGACTCGCTGGTGTTTCAGCTCAAGATCGGGGGCCAACTCCTGCTCGTGCCGCTTGTCGAGGAGCCGGAGACCGCACTCATGCTCATCCTGGATCTCGACGGCGACAGGAGGCTCTTCCTGCGCGACGAGACGGGCTTCACCCGGGCGCGCCTGCTCGATGCGGACGAACTCGAGAAGCGGCTCTCCCCGCTAGGACCAGAGCCCCTCGAGAGAGGGTTCGATGCGGGATACCTGCAACGGGTCATCGGTTCACGGAGGGCCCAGATAAAGCCCCTGCTCCTGGATCAGAGAGTCGTCTCCGGCATCGGAAACATCTACGCCGATGAGATCCTTTACGATGCGAGGCTGCATCCGAGGCGGAAGGCCAACACGCTCTCGGAGGGTGAATGGGACGCGCTGCATGCGGCGATCCGGTCTAACCTCGCGGCCGGCGTCGAGCATCGGGGGACGACGGTGCGGTTGTACAAGGACGTGTTGGACCGGCCCGGCGATCATCAGAATTACCTGAGAGTCTTCGAGAAGCACGGGCAGCCCTGTCCTGGGTGTGAAGGAGAGGTGGTTCGGGAAAAGGTGAGTGGGAGGCCGACACACTTCTGTCCCGCGTGCCAGCGGGAGGATGGCCCCGGAGGAGGGGGAGGGTTAGAATCACTGTGGTAGTAGACGTGAAAGGAGCTGAGGGTGGCGGATAACTTCGACCTCGTAGTAATCGGCGGCGGGAACGGTGGATACATACCGGCGATCCGGGCCAGCCAGCTGGGAATGAGTGTAGCCCTTATCGAGAAGCGGGAGGGTGGGCATCTCGGAGGCACGTGCCTGAACTTGGGATGCATACCGACCAAAGCACTGCTCCAGACCGCCCATCTCCTGCACGACGCCAGAAACGGCGAGGACTTCGGGGTCAGGGTCGGAGAGGTGGAGATCGACTATCCGCAGGCCGCCAAACGCCGCGAGCAGGTCGTAAACCAGCTCAGGCGCGGCGTGCAGGGCCTGATGAAGAAGAACAAGGTCACCCTCTACAACGGGGTAGGCAGCTTCGTCGAACCCAAGAAGATAAAGGTAGAGACCGAAGACGGCGAGGAGGAGCTCGAGGCGGAGAACGTCCTGATCTCCACCGGCTCGGCCGTCAACACCCTGCCAGGCCTGGAGTTCGACCACGAGAAGGTCATCTCCTCAGACGACATCGTCACCAACGACGAGGGCTACCCGGAATCCGTGATCATCCTCGGCTCGGGTGCCGTCGGTGTCGAGTTTGCGAGCATGTACCACGACTTCGGCACCGAGGTGACCATCATCGAGATCCTGGACCGTCTCGTGCCGCTCGAAGACCCGGAGATCTCCGAGGCGCTCAAGAAGGAGTTCGAGGACCGTGGCATCACGGTGCTTACGAGCACCAAGGCCGACCCCGAGAGCCTGGAGAAGACCGACAGTGGCATCAAGATCAAGGTGGCAGGCGCAGAATCGGGCGAGCAGGAGGAGACGGAAGGCGAAGGCGGCTCCTACGGCGGCGAAGACCCGCCCACCGGCGAGGCTGACGGTGGCGACACCCTGGAGGCCGAGGCATTGCTCGTCGCCGTCGGGCGGAAGACCGTAATCGAGGACCTCAACCTCGACGCGACTGGCGTCGAAGTCGATGAGCGCGGCATCATCCAGGTGGACGGGTACGGGCGGACGGCCGAGGACGGCGTGTATGCGGCGGGGGATGTAGTCGGGGGTTTCTGGCTCGCCCACGAGGCCGGACACGAGGGCATCATCGCCGTCGAGCACATGGTCGGCGAGGACCCGATGCCCAAAGACAGGAACCTCGTCCCGCGCGTTACCTTCTGTAGGCCCGAGGTGGCCTCTTTCGGACTCACGAAGGCGCAGGCCGAGGAGGAAGGTTACGAGGTAAGGGAGACGAAGTTCCCGTTCAGGGCGATCGGCAAGGCGCTTATCGAAGGCGAGTCCAGCGGGTTCTTCAAGGTCGTCGCCGACGAGGAGACAGATCTGATCCTCGGTATGCACGCCATAGGGCCGAAGGTCACAGATCTCATCACCGAAGGCGTTTTCGCCAAGCTCGTAGAGGGCACGCCGGAGGAGATCGGAATGACCATGCATCCCCACCCGAGCCTCTCGGAGGTCGTCGGAGAAGCCGCGATGGCCGCGCAAGGACATCCGATTCATATTTAGGTTTCAATTATCAGCTTTTTGGGCGGGATCGGCCGGCGGTTCTCCTGTAGCCTGAAACCCCGTACCTGAAGCCTCCAAAGCGGAGTTTTTCTACAAGTGCCCTGACGCTCCCCGGCCGAACCGGCCTATCGGTGCCGGCTGCTCGCCTTGTTCGAACGTGATGGCGCGCTTCCTTTGGAGCGCCGCAGCGATTGCGGACGGTGGGGCCTGATCGGCGGGACCGCGGACGTTGAAGAATCCCTCGACGACGCCCTGCGGCGCAGCGAGGAGTCGGAGAAGTTGCGGTTCTTCGGCTCTGAAGAGTTGCTGGGACTCGACGTGATCGAGAGGGGGCGGCCGATCGTGGATCGTTACCTGTCGGCGATCTCCGGGGGAGAGGGGAATTGCTTGACTAGAAGCCATCTCATAAATAGGGAAGGAGAAAATTGGACCGACTCATGCAAGCACTGCGAGCGGCATTTTGTCGCCCTTTTTGAGGTCGGATACTTTCTGAAAGTACGTCCTCAGTATCAGGCTGGGTATTTATGAGATGAGTTCTAGGGACTTGGTTGCGGGCATGCATACTTCGGGAGAGCATTCCTTCGGTCCGGTGCGCGAGGGCCTCGGGACGCGCGGGAGAGTAGGTGTCCTCGGCAAGGGTACTATCCCGTGCAAATCCTGATACCTGAAACCTGTAGCCTGATACCCGGCATGAGAAGGCTCGAGCCTTCCCATGCCGCTCTGCGATAGGTGACACGGCACGACCTCCCCGCCGTGCGATACCATAAGGCGCAAAGTGCGAGGAAGATAGGAGAGCCGTGGCTCGCAGACAGATCAACTTGAAGGTATTGGATGATGGTACGAAGACCTTCGAGGTCCGCCACCGCTGGGAAGACAGGCCCGT
>DASQWQ010000219.1:0-7880 GCA_035640175.1 Rubrobacter sp.
TTCAAGGTTGTCATGACCCTGGACGAGTGGGAATATCGCACCACCCACATCCCCGGCTCGATGCGGATCAGCACAGTTCAGGAAGCGCTCGAGGCGCTCGACCCCAAAGATGAGATAGTCCTCTACGACTCCGGTCCCCCCTGCCCCGCGAGTCGGCTGGCCTTCAGGATCCTGAAGGCCCATGGATACGAACGTGTACGCCGCTACGCCGGAGGTCTGGAGGCGTGGGCAACCGCAGGCTATCCGCTCGAAGGCGAAAGCGTCGAGTAAAAGAGCACGAGCCGTTTCCGACTCTATCTGACGAAGACCTCTCGGGCCGTCTCCAGAAACGCTCTCAGGGCAGGGGACTTCCAGCGTTTCTCGTGCCACACCATCTGGGTGAAGACCTCGAAGGGCTCCTCCCACCGCAGTGCGGCGAGCTTGCCGTCCTCGATCTCTGCCTCCACAGCCACGCTTATCAGGGCGGATACACCCATGCCGGCGGCCACGCACTGCTTTACAGCCTCTATGCTCTGGAACTCCATCCGCTCCGGCGGCACCACACCCGTCTCCCCCAACTGGCGCTCGAACTGGCCCCGGTAGGCGCAACCCGACTCTGGAGCCTCAGGCAATAACACTGTCTCGCCGGACAGATCCTGCGCAGCCACCGAAGTCGACGAAGCCAGTGCGTGGTCGATAGGGGCGATGACGGTCACGCCCTCCCCGATCAGTGGCTCTACCGAAAGCCCAGGAGCCCCCACGGGCCCGTCAAGGACGAATGCAACGTCCACCCTGCCCTCATCGACAGCCCGGCGCATGCCCCCCACCAACCGACCGATGACGCTCGGGCGCACCGAGAGCCTCACCTTGGGATGTCTCTCGTGGAAGATGGTCAGAAGCCTCGGCAACCGGTAAGTGAGGAGCGTCTCGGGGGCACTCACCGTGAGAGATCCCGTCACTTCCCCAACACCCGCTCCAGCGTCGACCACCGCCTCCCGCGCCTCCCCAGCGAGGACCAGCAACTCCCGAGAGTACGCGAGCATCACAGATCCCGCCTCGGTGAGCGAGATCCTCCTGCCCAACCGGTCGAACAACCGCACCCCGAGCTCCCGCTCCAGCGCCGCCACTTGCGCGCTCACACTAGACTGCACGTAGCCCAACCTCGCCGCTGCCCGCGAGAACGAAAGCTCCTCCGCCACCACCCTGAAAGTCCGGACCTGCCTGAGCTCCACAGAATACCCTTCACTTACGACTAATCGAGTATATCGATACTTCATATCGTTAGATTTCGTTGGACACGATATTAGCACGGTACTAGGATCTTCTCGAACGACGCGAGAACAGATGGAGGAGAAGTGGCGCGAGACGAAGGCGGGGTACGAGGTGAACTGCAGAGCGGCTTGCCCGTTGTGTTGCTGTTGCTGATGGGGACGCTCGGGATCTCGACGGCTTTCGGGATGCTCCTGCTCTTGCCTTTGTACGTACAACAGCTTGGAGGCGACGAGGCGGACTTCGGCGTGGTCCTGTCTGCGGCGGCGGTACCTGCTGTCCTCTGCATAGGGCTCCTGATCCGCTTTCCTCAGGTCTTGAGGCCTCACGTCGTTGTGGCGCTCGCCATAGCAACTTACGGGATCGGGGCCGTCGGCGCATCGCTCGTTACTAGGGGCTGGACGCCGCTCATCGGGATCGGGGTCCTGCTCGGCACCGCCTGGGCTGTGGTCTACGCGGCCACGCCGATGGTCATGAGCGCAATGGTAACCGACGAGGGAAGGGCGGCCTACTTCGGCTACCTCACAGGCACCCAGCAGGTCGGTATCGGTGCCGGGCCAGTGATCTCTCGTTTCCTGGTAGAGACACCTCTGGGCTTCCGGGGGACGTTCCTCGTGGCAGGCGTCGTCTGCCTCGTTGCCGTGGTGCTTACGCTCGTCGTCGGAGTGCTCGTCTCTGACGCCGGGAGGGATGCCGGGAAGGAGGGTGTTGGAGGAGACGGGTCCTCCGCGGTCTCGTTCGGCGCGGCGATCCGGCGCATCCTGGGCTCCGAGGCCGCCTTCTCGCTCGCGATGATCCTGCTTTTCGCCTGCCTCTTCACCACGATGACGAGCTTCCAGCCGACCTTCGCCGGTGCCAGGGGTCTCGACTACTCCGTCTTCTACGTCGCCTACACCGTCGCGGTGATCTTCTCCCGCTTCGTGCTCGCGGTGCTGACGACGCGCTTCGATTCGCGGCTCGTGATCGCCGCGTCGGTTAGCGTCATGGCGCTCGCGGTCGCGTCGTTTCTCGCGGTGGGCTCCACCACCCTGTTCTACGGGATCTCCTCAGCCCTTTTGGGTCTGGGCTACGGACTCGCGCTGCCAAGCGTGCAGGCGCAGGCGGTCAACGTCTCCGAAGAGCGGGTAAGGCCGCGGGTGCTGCCGATGGGGGGCATGCTCTTCCAAGGCGCGATCCTCGGCTTCCCGCTGGTTGCCGGATGGGTCATCACGGGCTTCGGGTACAGGGTCCTGTTCGCGGTCCTCCTCGCGTTCGCACTGGTACAGGTCGCCATCGCCTGGTGGCGCTTCTTGGTCGCCGGAAGGTCCAAGGGGCCTCAAGAAGTGTAGGAACCCCACCTCGCGGTCCTCGTCCTGGTGCTGATCTAGTCTCTCCGGAAGGATCGGTCAGAAGTTCGCAAAAAGGAAGTAGAGAAATCGTTCATTCGTAGGATACCGCCGGCAGCTTGGGTCTGATATTGTGGACACGTAGAAGGCGGAAAGGTCAGTGAAAAGAGGAGGGTAGCCGATGAAACGGATGATCAAGGTCTTGATGGTGGCGGTGCTTATGGCGGTGATCCTGGTGGCCAGCATCTCTCCCGCTCTGGCCGCGCGCAGAGCGGGCGGCGTGTTGTTGCCTACGACCCAGCCCTGCCTCGCGAACACCCAGGATGTGGACGGTGGGCGCCTGGTCCTCAACCCACCCGGTCGGGCCCCAGGGTGCTGGCTGCTGTTGCCGCCTGGTGCCGCCGATAACCCAACGATAACCGTTGACCTGGCGGGTGTCGTAATCTGAGTGCTCAGTTCGTGTGCCGGGCGTTCGTGTGCCGGGAGGGAGCTTTCTGGAAGGCTGATCCGTCTGCCGAATCAGCCGTTAGAGTCTTCCAGGGCGTAGACTAGCGCGTCTTCGAACTGCATGGATCGCCCTTTCTTCCACGCCGCGCCCCACGCTGTCTCTCCTACCAGGGAGCGGGCGGCTGCGAGATACGGCTCCCGCAGAGAATGGTCTCTGGGAGCTTGCTGGTAGCCTTCTGCCTCACGCAGTCCCTCTGCAGCCCCGAACAGTATCGCCGACCGCTCGGCTTCTCTTTGAGCCCCGGCAGTGCATGCCAATCCCTCCAGGCTCTCTGAGGCGATCAGCTCGTCGCCCAGGTCCTGGGATACCCTTAGGCTTTGTTTGTGCAAGGTTTCGGCCCGTTCGTAGTCACCTTGCAGGAGCGTCGCCCATCCGAGGTTATCGAGGGCGTGCTGCAGACCGCCCCTACGCCCTCGCTTCCGAAATAATTCTGCGGCCTCCTCGTTTAGCGCAGTAGCACTCTCAGGTTTGCCTTCGAGCAGGGACTCGTAGCCCAAGTTGATCAAGTAAGTGCCGAGCAGTTCCGCGCCGTCCAACTCTCGGGACAGGGCCAAGCCCTCCTCATAGAGTCGCTTCGCCTGCTCGTAGTTGCCGCGGTCGCCTGACACGTTAGCCAGGCTGCCCAGGGACCACGCGACGCCTCTAATATCCCCGGCTTTCCGGTGGAGCGCCAGGCCTTCGGTTAGCAGCTCCGCCGCCCACTCGTAGTCACCCCGATGCCTCGCAACGGCTTCCCCCAGCACGTTCTGTAGGTCGGCTACGACTACGTCCCCCAGCCCTGCTTCGGTGCTCAGCTTCAACCCCTCTTCGGCAGCGGCTTGCGCCCGATCAAGGTCACCTTGACCCGACGCTAGCCATCCTACCCCCTCCAGAGCCCTAGCCCGCGCCTCCGCTGCCGCCGCGTCCCAGTCCTTGCCCAGCGCTGCCTCGAGCCATCTCCTTCCCTCACCGTAGTATCCTTCCATGTACCAGAACCACCGTAACGCTGCGCCTAATCGCAGGGCAAGCTCGCCCTCTTCGTGCTCTATCGCCCAGGAGAGCGCAGTCCTCATGTTGTCGTGCTCTTGTTCCAACCGGTCCAACCACGCCGCATCCTCTGCTCCCCACAACATGGGATCGGCCTCTTCCGCGAGGGCCAGGAAGTACTCGGCGTGCGCACGCCTCACGGCTTCCGCCTCCCCACGCCCTTCGAGCTTTGCGTTTGCGAACTCGTGGATGGTCTCCAGCATCACGAAGCGCGGTTCACCTCCTGCCCCCTCCTCCTGCCGCACGAGACTCTTGTTAAGGAGCGAGGAGGCGCCTTCGAATACGTCCGTAGGGAGATCTCCCTCAGCGTCGCATACCGCCTCCATGGCCTCCAGGGTTGCTCCGCTAGAGAAGACTCCAAGCCTCCCGAAGAGCATCTTCTCGCCCTCATCGAGCAGCCCGTAACTCCATTCGATAGCGTTCCTGAGCGTTCTCTGCCTCTCGGGCAGGTTACGTGCGCCACCGGTGAGGATCTTTAGCCGGTTGCCGAGCCTGTCGAGCAGCACCCGCGGGGGGAGCAGCTTTATGCGTGCCGCGGCGAGCTCTATAGCCAGGGGCAGCCCGTCAAGCCTCTCGCAGATCTCCACCACTGCAGGTCCATTCTCCTCCGTTAGGGAGAAATCGGGCCTTACGGCCCTGGCCCGCTCCACGAAGAGCCTGATCGCCTCGTACTCGGTGAGGTATTCCAGAGACGGCAGAGAGTCGGGATCGGGCAAAGAGAGAGGAGGTACAGGGAACTCATACTCACCGTAGAGCCCGAGCGGGATGCGGCTGGTGGTCAGGATCTTCAGGTTCGGCGCGTTAGAGAGCAGCCTCTCCACGATCGGCGCCGCCTCCAAGACCTGCTCGAGGTTGTCGAGCAAAAGCAGCGTCTGCCTGTCGCGCAGATATCCTTCGAGCAACTCCTCCAGCGGCTGGGCACCGCCCTCACTCAGCCCCAGTACCCGCGCGATGGTCGGGGCCACCAGTGTAGGATCCGTGATGGTGGCGATCGGCACGAAGAAAACCCCGTCCTCGAAGCCGTCCGCAAGCTCTGCTGCTACCTGCAGTCCCACACGGGTCTTCCCCGTGCCTCCAGGACCCAAGAGGGTCAGGAGCCTTGTCTCGGAACTGCGCAACAGCCCATACACCGCCTCCACCTCCCGCTCGCGCCCGACGAGTGGTGTAGCCTGCAAGGGCAGGTTGTTGGTGTGAGACTCCGAGGTCTTCAAGGGAGGGAACTCCGACGGTAGGGCGGGAGTCGTAAGCTGGAAGATCCGCTCGGGCCTTGAGAGGTCCTTGAGGCGTTTCTCCCCTAGGTACCTAAGATGTGTGGCCGCCGGTAAGTGATCCCGCACCAGCTCCTGGGTAGAGGAAGAAAGGAGTATCTGCCCGCCGTGACCGGCCGAGAGCAGCCTCGCCACCCGGTTGACCGGGGGGCCGAAGTAGTCTCCGTCTCGTTCGTGGGTAGCCCCCGTGTGTAGCGCCATCCGCGCCCTAAGGGTGCCGATCTCCGCCCCCCACGCCTCCGAGAAGAGACCCCTCTGGGCCGCAAGCGCCGCCTCGAGGGCGTCGAGGGCGGTGGGGAAGGCCGCACAGAAGGCGTCGCCTACCGTCTTGAAGACGAAACCACCGTGCCTTTCTATAGCCTCCCAGAGGACGGCGTCGTGACGGATAAGGGCGACCTGCATGCCTCTCGGACTCTTCTCCCACAGCTTCGTTGAACCCTCTATGTCTGTAAAGAGGAAGGTGACGGTGCCGGTGGGCGGGTCGGCCATTAGCTCTGAGCATCCTCCTTTTCCTGAACTTCACTTATATAGCATCCCCAACAACATGATGCACTGCTCTAAACATCACGCAAGTCTTGAGCTGCGCGGGTTTGAGGGTGACGATCACATACGTCAACCGTTCAGAGTACAAAACACCCTCCTGTGAGCTTCAAGATCTTCGTCGCGGGAAACGGCACCCGGCGAGTAGGATTGGCTAGGACCTAGAGAAGAAGATGCGTTGCAGACCCAGTCGCCCCGATCCCCTATGAGAGAGGGTCAGGAGGGCGTAGGGAGGTCGTGGCAGCGGAGGGCCTTCGGTAGCTGAACTTCCGCTAGTCGACCTTCTCCGAAGAAGGACTTCCGCTTTACGGAGAGTTCTACGAAGTTCGCAGGGAAGGGTGAACCATAGGATCCACCGGTGCGTACAAATCAGAGTATGTGTGGTGCGGAGAGGATCCCCAACCAAAAAAGAAGGAGGAAACTGTATGGCAATTACACGCAAAGAATTCTTGAGGCTTGGGACACTAGGGCTCGTGGGCGCAGTGGGCCTGGCGCTCTCGTCCGTCGCCGGGGCCCGCAAACAGCGAACGAGAACGGTAGTGATCCAGAACTTTAGCTTCAAGCCGGCCCACATCACCATCAAGCGGGGGACGAGGGTCAGATGGATCAACAAGGACAGCGTCAAGCACACCGCCACGGCGAACAACGGGAGGTCGTTCGACTCTGGACTTTTGCGCAAGGGACAGAGATATTCGCACACCTTTAAGAGAGCGGGGAAGAAGCCCTACCACTGTGAGCCACACCCCCACATGAAGGGAAGCGTCACCGTCAAGCGGTAGAGCGGCACTAGCCTGACGTAGAGTTCTTTAAGGTTTGGTGGTTTGCTCGACGTCGTTTGTCGCTCGTAGCGGCCGTCCTGCTCTGCGCTGGGGGCCTACCTCTGTTTGCTCCTTGCCGAGCGCCACGTTTCCGCTGGCCTACTACGCCCGGTACACTCACCCCCTAGATTAAGAGGCAGACGAGGGCTCCCTTGTCGTTCCCTAGGAGGAGGCGTCTCGGATCTTGCCTTTATTCACCCGAGTGCGTAGAAGGTGAATTCTGCCGTTCTGCCTTCAGGATCGCCCTACTGTAACCACTTATCATGTTTTTGCATCCGACTATAGTGGTATAGGGATCCAAGAGGTCCGCCTCTTTATTTTGGGGGCTCGGCGATTGTCCCAACAATCCCATTCTTTCTCTCCCGGGCCCCGCAAAAGTGCCTACCCGTATATACGGACACCGAGGCAGCTTTGTTCACCGAAGTGCCCAGAAGGTGAATACTGCGAAGTTCGCCCTCAGACGATGCCTATCGGGCGGAGCACCGTGCCAGCTGTCGCCCCCCGGATCTTGTTGACCCCGAGGATGTAGGCGAACTTGTAGACTTTGTCCTCCCCAAGATTCTCCAGGTTCTGGTACTCGAGGACGTGAACGCCCTGCCGCGCGAGCAGGTAGATGTGGACCGGGTTGAAGCTGGTCCCCTCCTCGAGCTGATCCTTGGGCGGACGCACCTCCAAGGACGAGGTGTCGCTGCCGAGAGCCAAAGCTCCTTTCTCCTCCACGAGCCACTTGGCCCCCTCCACCGTGAGCCCGGCCAAATCGGGACCCTCTACCTCGGAGTTGTTCGCGCCCACGCCGCTGCCGTCTAGCCACACGCCCCCCGTCCCGGTGCGCACGAGCACAACGTCCAGAGGGTCTATGTCCACACCCTGCTTGTCGAGCGCCTCCTTAAGGTGATCGGGGCCGATCCCGAAGCTTTCCGGTAGAGGGTCCTTGCCAACGCTAGCGGCCACGTCGATCATCGTCGCGGGGGCGACGATCGGGGGAATGGTGTCGGCGCCGAGCTTCAGGAGCCCGAAATCGCTCTGGATATCCTCCGAGCGGTAGCCATTGTAGGTGTGTGGGGGATCCCCCTCGTAGATGTGGCCCAAAGCGTCGATCTGGGTGGCGACGTTGTCGCTTATGAACAGGGCGTTGCTCGACCACGTC
>DASQWQ010000220.1:0-15579 GCA_035640175.1 Rubrobacter sp.
CAAGGCGACGGACATGATCACGATACTGACCGGCACGCTCCAGAGAATGACCAAGCTACCCACGAAGAGGGTGCCGACGACCATCGTGCCCCCGTAAGCGAGCCACTTGATCTGCTGGCGTTGCTCGCTTCCCGCGCGGCGAGGACGACGAAGAGCCGCTGCAACACCACGATGCCGGCGAAGTAGAGCCCAATTAGCTTGGTCGTGAGTGAGCCGTAGACGAGGGTCCGGTTGATGACCACATCTATGTCGAACAGGTGCGAGCGTAACACGGCTACGCTAATGGAGAATGGTACGAGCAGAAAGGACAACGCGAAGCCCATCTTGAGGACGAGTAGAACAAGAGGCGTGTCTCCACCAAGCAAGGAGAAGTCCAACGGTAGCTTGAAGAAGGAGGTTTCCGCGGTACCCAAGGTCGTGCCTAACACTACCCACTTTGTCTGCCGACGTTGCGCTTCAGAGGAGGCCCTCCGGTAACGATAGATTTGGGACCAGACCAAGCTCACCACGAACCCTATGAACACCAACACTGAAACGTTCTCCAGGGCGGGCGAACCAGAGTACAAATTTGGAAGGAGAATGTCGGAAACTAGATAAGCGCTGAACGCAACGGCGAGCCAGCGTGACCAGCGTGGCACAAACCGTCCGCTGGGGAACAGCAAAAAGAACAGCACGACGCAAACTGCACCCACAATCTCCACGCTCTGGACAGGCAACCGCCAGGCTGGATGAGAGGAGATCAAGGTGTTTGCAGCGGTGGGATCAACGGTAACCGTCCCGAACGCCACCAGAAACACCGAAACCAGTAGCGCCATCCGCTCGTCGGAGCGCCGCCAGAAGATGATGGTACCCACCGCAAACCACACCAGCTCGAAGACCTTGTCGATGGCGACGTTCAGGATTGCATAGGAGCGTACCGACAAGCCGACCTCCTGTAACGCTCGCACGCCTTCTGGGGTAGGCTGATCCAATGCCCGCTCGGAACAGGCCTCGGACGCGGCGGTGCACACGCCACGATAGTGCTCGAAGCTGCTCGGAATGCTGAAGAGGACTATTGCCAGCGCCGTAATGGCCACCGCCACCCACGCCACGCGGGCAAGGAAGAGCCAGCGCCCGTGCACGGCGGTGGGAGGTGGGGAGGCGCGTGGGCTCATCCCGCTGACATCCCGAGGTGTCTGCCGAGGAGCACGAACCAGACCGTGACGCTGAGGTAGGCGGGCAGCCCGACGAGGACGCCGAAGCCAAAAACCATGAGCTGCGGCCACGACATCCAGGGCAGCAAAAGTCCAAGCCCAACGACCACGTACCCGGCCAATGCCCCAGCACCCAGGAACTCTCCGAATCGTGCTACCCGTAATCCGATGGTTCCTGACAGGCGCAGCCATCGGTTGACCAGCAACAGCCAGAGGATGAGGATGACGTACGCTCCCATCGCGATCGGTGTCTCGACTTCGAAGGCAAGCACCCCGAGCACCAGCAGCGGACCACCGGCGCTCAGCAGCGCCATTGCCGCACGAGCGGCCGCCTGCGCGAAGCGTACCGCCCGTCGCCGCGGCAGACGCCAGCCTAGGGCGAGCGCCACGGAGATCATAAACGCCGCCGAAAGCGATCCGAGCAAGTCCTGGCCGAGCCCGCAAGCTCTCCGGCCGGACCAAGGGAGGTCCCACCCCCCGGTTGGTTGGCCTGCAGTCCAAGAAGGACATACAAGATGATGAAAAAGAGGTTGGCGAGGATGCCCGTGGCCCCGGCCGCGTAGGCGAAGCGGGAGGTCCCCTTGAGGTTCGGCTTGCCTGCAGCACTCACGATCATCATCCTCACGCCTTTCAAGGTGCCCGTAGCGCCTCTTTGCTCCACCATCATAACGGGCGCGCGTCTGCTAACCGTTACGAGCAAGTATTTCTGAAAATCTTCTTGGGCACCACGAGCCCTCAGCAAACAAAAAGCTGAAGTGCTGACCTGCTGACCTGCGCGGGTTGAGGAAGGGTCCAACCCTTCCTCAACCCGCTGTAGGGCGTCGTGGTTGTGGAGAAACCTTTACAATAAGGGTTCAAGCATACAGGGACCGGCATTGCGGGCACGACGGGAGATGCATTGGCAAAGGGAAACGGTTCGATGGGGTTCTCCATAGGCGAGGTCTCACAGGCGGTAGGGCTTGCGCCGCAGACCTTAAGGTTGTGGGAGAGGGAACGCCTGATCAAACCCCGCAGGACGGACCGGGGCTACAGGGTCTACACCGAGCCCGACGTACAGCGGCTGCGCGAGATCAAACAGCTCAGGAAGGTCGAGGGCCTGAACTTCGCGGCGATTCGCAAGCAGCTGGGCAGCGCGCCGGAGGCGACCAATCCCAACGGATCGGCACTCGGCGGACCGACCGGGGCGCCGGGGGAGCGCTTGCGGAGGCTCAGGATCAAGGCCCACAAGACGCTGAAGGAGGTCTCGGAGGCCACAGGGCTCTCTATCTCGTTTATATCCGCGCTCGAGCGGGGAGGTTCGGGAGCTTCGGTCGCGTCTTTGCGGCTGCTGGCGGGGGCCTACGGGACGAACATGCGCGAGGTGTTCGGCGCCGACCTCGAGCAGAGCTCGCCGCTGGTGCGGGGCGCCGAAAGGCCCGTGATGCAGTGGGATAACGGCGTACGGTTCGAGGAGATGGCCTCGGGTGAGCAGGTCATGGACCCTTCCTACATAAGGGTACCTTCCGGCGCGGGGAGCGAGGGTTTCTACTCCCACAACGGGGAGGAGTTCATCTACGTGATCTCCGGCCGGCTTTTCGTGGAACTAAAGGATCATGGGACGTTCCAGGTCACGCCTGGCGACACGCTCTACTTCCCCTCGACCACCCCGCATCGCTGGTGGGCCGACGAGGAGCCCGTCGAGGCCGTCTACGTCAACACCCCGCCGACGTTCTAACCAGTCGTGTCCCTAGACCTCAGGCTCGACGCCCTGCTCTCCATCCCTGCGCTCTTCGGGCCGCGCGTCTCACCCGACGGGAAATGGGTGGCGTGGAGCTGGTCGCGCCTCGGGCCTGCCGCCGACGTGTTCGCCGCACCCACCGACGGCTCGCAGGCTCCTCTCCGCTTCACTGAGACCGTAGAGGGGGACACGGAAGTCGTCTCCTGGACCTCGGACAGCGACGCAGTCCTCGTATCGCAAGACAGCGACGGGGACGAGCGCGTCCGGCTCTTCCGGGTCAGGCTCGCTGATCCAGGGGTGATGGAGCCGCTCACCGCGGCGAGACCGAACCACTATCTCAGGGGCGGCCAGTTGCATCCGAACGGCCGTTGGCTCATGTACGCTGCCAACCTCGACGCCGAGAGCGGAGAGGAGATCGAGACCGACCGGCTCTACAGGCACGATTTGCAGACGGACGAACGGCTGGTGCTGGCCAGACCCAAGAAGGGGAGTATTCCGTGGCCGGAGCTGAACCTTCAGGGTACCCACGTACTCTACTCGCGCAACGATTTGCACCCGGCCGGTCATCAGGTCTGGCTGGTTGACATAGATGGCCTCGAAGACCGCGAGATCCTGAACTTCGGCCCGCGGATCAAGGTCTCGGCATCCTGGTTCCCCGACGGACGCAGAATCCTCTTCGTCGCCGAGGCCGAATCCTACCGCAGGATGGGCGTGTGGAGCATGGACGAAGAGTCTGTGCGCTGGATCTTAGACGATCCAGCCCGCAACATAGAATACTCCTTCGCGCCGCCGAACGGGGGACCTGTAGTCGTGGTGGGGGTCGAGCAAGCCGGGGTGAGAGCCTCGCTGCTCGACGTGCATAGCAGAACCGAGACCTCACTACACCACAAAAGGGGCAACCTCGTACCGCTATCCCAGGCCGAAAACGGCGACTGGATTTGCACCCACTACGACGCCCTTCACCCCGTGGACCTCGTACGCTACGGCGCGGATGACGGTGAGCCGACCAGCCTCACGGGCCTAACGGAGAGGACAAACATAGGCGTACAGCGGCTCGTCGCCGCCGAAGACTTCCGCTGGCGGTCTGATGACGGCATGGAGGTACAGGGTTGGCTCTACAGAACACCAGGCGAGAAGCTCGGGACCATCGTCTTGGTTCACGGCGGCCCGACAAGCCACGCCGAAGACCGGTTTAACGCCCAGATCCAATACTTCCTCTCGCGCGGCTTCGACATGCTGACGCCGAACTACAGGGGCAGCACGGGATTCGGACTACCTTTCCAGGAGTCTATAAAACACGATGGCTGGGGCGGTCGGGAGCAGGAAGATATAAGAACTGGGATCGAGGCCCTCGTTCAATCTGGCTTGGCGGAGCCTGGACGCGTTGGCATTACTGGCACGTCCTACGGCGGATACTCGGCGTGGTGGGCGATCACGCACTTCGAGCCCGAGATCGTCACCGCAGCAGCCCCGATCTGCGGTATGACCGACCTCGCACTCGACTACTACGCCACGCGTCCCGACCTCAGGCCCTACAGCGAGGAGATGATGGGCGGTTCCCCCGAGGATGTTCCCGACCGCTACCGCGAAAGATCCCCGATCAACTTCGTAAACAACATCAAGGGGGACCTCCTGATCGTCCAGGGCGCGAAGGATCCGAACGTAACCCAGGACAACGTCTACGCCGTTACGAAAGCCTTGCAGCGCGAGAACATCCCCTACGAACTCATCACCTTCGAAGACGAAGGCCACGGCATCGCCCGTCCGAAGAACCTGCGCGTCCTCTACCCGCGCCTCGCCGACTTCTTCCACAAGGCATTCGAAGTGTCTTCCTGACCGACTTACGTCATGGAGGTATCGTTGTGACGCGCACTACGAGAACGTTCGACAAGATGAGCGAGACCACGCAGACCGTGGTCAGGACCTCTCAGGAGTCAGCCAGGATCCTTACGGACTACACCATGAAGGCGCAGGAATTGAACACGCAGTTCGCCCGGCGCGCCGTCGAGACCTGGATAGACGGGTTGCGGAAGCAGATCGAGCTTTCCCAGGACGTGGCGCAGGAGCTTTTCGGAAGGGCCGAGGAGCAAGCTGACGCCTACAGGAGCCTCTTGGGGCAGTGGGGTAACATCCCCATGGGAGGCTTCCCCTTCCCTGGCATGGCCAACAGCGTAATGTTCTCCTTCCAGAAGCAGGGGATGCACCTCGTTGATACCGCCGCAAGGAGCGCGTAGGAGACTCTGGCGACAGCCACCTTCCCGATCGCCGGTTACGACGAGAAGAACGTTGATGAGATCTCCGCGCGGCTCGACGGTTTGAGCGCCGAGCAGATCCGGCACCTCAGGGCCTACGAGAAGGCCAACAAGAACCGCCAGAGCCTGATCGACCGGTTTGACAGCAAGCTGAGGGCTTCGTAACGTAAATTACACAAATGTAATGGAGATGCCGGGGTTCTATCCCCAGCCTTTTTCCTGCTCTCCAAAGAGGCTTTAATCCGCGCTACACGTGCTACATCAGCTACAATGGCGTTACAACAGGGTAAATACGGATCTCGCCGTACTCGTTGGATCTTGACCGCATTACAGTAACTGTGTAGTATTCGTGCAAAGCGAGGAGCCGGGTAGCTCTGCAAGGAGGAGGTATTACATGGATGTGATGAGGGGTCTGGAAGAGAGCGGGAGCGGCGCGCCACTTCCCGGTGTGGAGAATCTCATGCTCCATTTCACGCCTTATTCAGAGGACTGGTCCAAGCTGCCGGTCATCGTCTCTGGTGAGGGGTGCTACGTCACCGACGACAAGGGCAACTCTTACATAGACGGGCTTGCCGGGCTCTTCACGACGCAGGTCGGGCACGGGAGGATTGAGCTTGCCGAGGTCGCTGCAAGGCAGATGAAGGAGCTGGGGTTCTTCCCCAACTGGAGCATGCACCATCCCAGGTCGCTGGAGCTTGCGGCCAGGATCTCCGAGATAGCGCCGGGGGACCTCTCGTCCACCTTCTTCGTCTCCTCAGGCTCTGAGGCCGTCGAGACGGTCATCAAGCTGGCTCGCCAGTACCACAAGGCGAACGGCGAGGCCGAGCGCTACAAGGTAATCTCACGCAAGATCGCCTACCACGGCACCACTATGGGCGCGCTCTCCGTGACGGGGTTACCGGCGTTCAAGGCTCCCTTCGAGCCGCTCTTGCAGGGCTTCTACCACGTCGCTAACACCCAGCAGGACCCTGAGGGGGCTGCGGACGCCATCGAGGAGGCCATAGAGTTCGGGCCTCCTGAGACGGTGGCTGCCGTCATCCTGGAGCCGGTGCAGAACGCGGGTGGATGCCTCGTGCCGCCCCCAGATTATTGGAAGCGGGTACGTGAGATCTGCGACAGGCATGGCGTCCTGCTTGTCTCTGATGCGGTGATCTGTGCCTTCGGGCGGCTAGGCGAATGGTTCGGCGTCGAGCGCTTCGACGTGGTCCCTGACATGACGAGCTTCGCCAAGGGCATAACGTCGGGCTACCTGCCGATGGGCGGGGTTGTAGTCAACGAGAAGATGAGCGCGACGCTCAAGGACAACGCCCCGATGTTCATGCACGGCTCGACCTTCGGGGGGCATCCCGTCTCGAGCGCGGTCGCCCTCGAGAACATAAACATCATCGAGCGCGAGGGGCTGCTCAGGAACGTCCACGACCTCGAAGGGCACTTCGAAGGCGAGCTAAACAAGATGGCCGCTGACCATCCCATCGTCAAGGAAGTCAGGGGGATGGGCTTCTTCTGGGCCGTTGAGGTCAAGCCCGAGCGGGCCGACGGTACGCCGCTCGAGGGCGACGAGTACGAGAAGTACTTCAAGGGCGTCGTCTCGAAGAAGTTACTGGAGGGCGGTCTCATCTGCCGCTTCGACGACAAGGAAGACCCCGTCATCCAGTTCTCCCCGGCGCTCGTAGCAGACAAGGAGATCATCTCGAAGATAGCAGGTATAACCGACGATGCCCTCACAGAACTCGAACGAGAACTCGGCTACAGGAGTTAGAGGGGTATAGTTTGACCCGCGCCCCTAGCGCACGGAAGAGCGCCAGCCCCGAAGATAAAGATTACCGCTCTTACAGTTTCTGGCTCGAGACGGCCGGGGAGGACCTCGCGCCGAGGCCCTCGTTGAACGGGCCTACCGAGGCCGATGTGGCCATACTTGGCGCCGGCTTCACGGGGCTGTGGACGGCCTACTATCTGCTCTCTCAGGAGCCTTCGTTGAGAGTAGTGGTGCTGGAGGCCGAGATCGCCGGCTTCGGGGCTTCTGGGCGCAACGGGGCCTGGTGCTCTTCGGGCTTTCCTGTCAGCCCCGGGGAACTCCAGCGGCGTTTCGGGAGAGAGGCAGCGCGGGAGCTCTTGACCGAGATGCGGGGCGCGGTCGAGGAAGTAGGCAGGGTAATCGAGGCGGAGGAGATCGACGCCCAGTACTTCCGTGGCGGACTGCTCCGTGTTGCCCGCGGCCCGAGCCAGCTACCAGGTATACAGAGAGCATATGAATCGCTCCGCGGGCTTGGCCTGCAGGACGACCTCAGGTTGCTCGACGCGGATGAGATAGAGGGACGCGTCAGGATCACCGGCGCCAAGGGCGCGCTGTATAACCCGCATTGTGCGACTATCCACCCCGCGCGGCTCGCGCGCGGGCTTGCCAGGGCTGTCGAGCGGCTCGGCGGTGAGATCTTCGAGCGGACCTCCGTAACGGACTACGAGGAGGGTGGCGAGAACGGCCCGGGCCCGAGGCTGGTGACGGACTCGGGCGAGGCGCGCGCGCGCACGGTTGTACTCGCTGGTGAGGCCTACCTGGCGCGGCTCCGCAAGCTGCGCCGCAAGTTACTCCCCATCTACTCCCTCATCGTGCTTACCGAGCCGCTCTCCGAGGAGCGGTGGGCCGGCATCGGCTGGGAGGGCCGCGAGTGTGTGGCGTCCAACCGATATACGGTCGACTACCTCTCGCGTACCGAAGACGGGCGCATATTGTTCGGGGGCAGGGGTGCGCCCTACCACTACGGCTCGCGCATACAGGACGAGTACGACAGGCACGAGCCAACGCACCAGATGCTGCGCAGTACGGCGAGGGACTGGTTCCCGGCCCTCGAAGGCGCGCGGTTCACCCACGCGTGGGGAGGGCCTCTGGCCGTACCCCGCGACTGGATGCCGACGATGTCCTACAACCCATCCAAGGGCGTAGCCACCGCGCGTGGCTACACGGGGCAGGGGGTCGCGACCGCCAACCTCTCGGGCCGGACCCTGGCCGACCTTATACTCAAACGTCAGACCGCCATAACCGGCTTGCCCACCGTCAATCACAAGTCACGTCCCTGGGAGCCGGAACCATTGCGCTGGTTGGGTGCCAGGTACGTGCAGCGCGGTCTGATGAGGGCGGACGACCGCGCCGAGCGGACCGGAGAGCCGCCGACAGGCAAGACCCTCGCAGAACGGCTCGGCAGACACTGAAGATCCAGCTAGACTCGCGCGGCAGGAGAAGACGGGGTGAAGGAGAGAAAAGTCATCGGACTCTCACCGGGCATCGACGCCCCACGTGGCCGGCATAGACTCTGGGTGGGGAGGGTTCTCTAAGACGGGGGCGGCTATTATGGACGCTACAGGAGGCTGAGAGTGGAAGAGCGACGTATAAGCGAGCGTCCGCCGCAAGAGGTGGAGGACACCGGCCAGGATGTGGAACGTACCGTCGCCGTGGAGTTGTCCGCGGTTACCAAGCGTTTTGGGGAGTTCGTCGCGGTCGACGACCTCACGCTCGACATCTATGAGGGTGAGTTCTTCTCTCTGCTGGGCCCGAGCGGGTGCGGCAAGACGACGACGCTGCGCATGATCGCCGGCTTCGAAGAACCGACCAAGGGCGGTATCTCCGTCGACGGGGACCAGATGCGCAGGGTACCTCCCTACAGGAGGCCGGTAAACACCGTCTTCCAGTCGTACGCCATCTTCCCCCACCTCAACGTCTTCGACAACGTGGCCTTCGGCCTCCGTCGCTCCGGCGTCAAGGGGGAAGAGCTGCACAAGCGGGTCACAGACGCCTGCGAGATGGTGCAGCTCTCAGGCTTCGAGAGGCGCAAGCCTAATGCTCTATCCGGTGGCCAGCAGCAGAGGGTCGCGCTCGCAAGGGCCCTCGTCAACCGTCCGAAGGTACTCCTCCTGGACGAGCCTCTGGGGGCGCTCGACCTCAAGCTCAGGAAGGAGATGCAGCTCTACCTAAAGGACCTGCAGCACGAGGTCGGGATCACCTTCATCTACGTCACCCACGACCAGGAGGAAGCGCTCACCATGAGCGACAGGATAGCAGTGATGAACGAGGGAAAGGTGCAGCAGGTTGCAGACCCTCCCACTCTCTACGAACTCCCAAGGAACCGCTTCGTCGCAGACTTCATCGGTCAGACGAACGTGTTCTCGGGCATGATCGAGTCCGTGAGTGGAAAGCAGATAACGTTGAGCACCCCGTCCGGGAAGGTGGAGGCCACCGCACGTGAGGCCGAGGTCGAAGTCGGGTCCGAGGCGCACGCCACTGTGAGGCCGGAGAAGATCCGGTTCGGTAGCGAGGGCGACAACGTGAGCATCGCCAGGATCCGGCAGATCGTCTACCTAGGGGTCAGCACCCAGTACATCGCGGAACTTCCCGACGGGGAGAAGCTGGTGCTCTACCAGCAAAACTCCCGTGAGGACGCCAACCCCGATATAGGTGAAGAAGTGGCGGTAGTGTGGGACGCCCGTCATTGTTTGATACTAGGAGGATAGACATGACTAGAGAAAGGAGCATCTCGAGGGGCGATTTCCTGAAGGTGGTCGGCGCAGGGGCGGTGGCAGGTTCCACGCTATCCGTACTGGCCTGCCAGCCGAACACCACGGCGCAGAGCAGCGGCGGTGGTGGTGGCGGTCCCGAGGAGAAGGCGCTCAACCTCTACAACTGGTCGGAATACGTGGCCAAGAGCACCATACCCGACTTCGAGAAACAGACGGGCATCCAGGTCACGCAGGACTTCTTCTCCTCCAACGAGGATCTCCTGGCCAAGCTGCAGGCCGGGGGCACGGGCTACGACGTCATCGTCCCTTCCGACTACATGGTCTCGATCATGATCAAGAGCGAGATCCTGGAGCCGCTCGACATGTCCAGGATCCCGAACTTCAAGAACGTCGGCGACAACTACAAGGGCCTCCCCTACGACCCGAAAAACGAGTACAGCGTGCCTTACCAGTGGGGGACCACGGCCATCCTCTACAACAAGAAAGAGCTCGGGACCCTCGAACCCAGCTGGGATCCGATGTGGGACCCGGCCAACAAGGGCAAGATCGGGATGCTCAACGACGAAAGGGAAACCCCCGGCGCGGCCCTCTACAAACTGGGCTACTCCGTTAACACCAAGAGCAGGGAACAACTCGACGAGGCTGAGGCCGAGCTCAAAAAGCAGAAGCCCCTGCTGCGCGGCTACTTCGATTCGACGCAGAACAGGCCTTCGGTCATAAACGGCGACCTTCTGCTCGGCCATGTCTTCTCGGGGGACGCCTTCCTCGCCCTCTCCTCCAACAAGGACCTCGACTACATGATCCCCGAGCCGGCGGCGACCCGCTGGACGGATAACATGGCCATACCCAAGGGCGCCGAGCACCCCGACAACGCCCACAAGTTCATAAACTACATTCTCGGCGCCAAGACGGGGGCGGAGCTCTCCAACTACACGTACTACAACACGCCGAACGAGGCGGCGCTACCGATGATCGACGGCGCCCTCAAGAACCTTCCTGGTTACCAGCTAGAACCGAGCGTCTTCGAACGGCTGCAGATCATCCAGGACGTTGGGAAGGCGACCCGCCAGTACTCGACCCTCTTTACCGCGGTAAAGAGTGCCTAGCATGGGTAAAGAAGGACGCGGCTGGACCCTGAGGCTGGTGGGACTGCTCTCGCCCGTAACCGTATGGCTCGGGCTCTTCTTCTTCGTGCCGCTGCTCCTCATCCTGGCGTACTCGTTCGGGACAAGTGGCGTGTACGGCGGCATAACACTCGGCTTCAACCCATCCAATTACCTCAAGGTCTTCGATCCGCTGTATTTGGAGATCATAGTCCGCACGCTCGTTATCGCGCTAATCACCACGGTCCTCTGCTTCCTGATCGGCTACCCTCTGGCTTACTTCGTCACCTTCAAGGGTGGTAGACACAAACACACCCTCATCTTGCTGGTCATGATCCCGTTCTGGACCAGCCTGCTCTTGAGGGCGTACGCCTGGGTCGTCATCCTCGGCGGCGACAACGGAATCGCCAACCGGGTGCTGCAGTTCCTGCACATCACGGATCACCCGTTGACCCTTATCTTCACCCCGCAGGCGGTAATGTTAGGCATGGTCTACACGTATCTGCCTTTCATGGTCCTGCCGCTCTACGCGGCGCTGGAGAAGTTCGACTGGCGCCTGAAGGAGGCGGCCCAGGATCTCGGGGCGAGCCGGTGGCACACCTTCTGGCGTGTCACGTTCCCGTTGAGCATCCCTGGCGTGATAGCGGGGAGCATCCTGGTCTTCATCCCGTCTGCGGGGGAGTTCGTGATACCGAACTTGCTCGGCGGGGCGCGGACAGTGATGGTGGGCAACCTGATCCAGCAGCAGTTCCTCAGCGCCCGCGACTGGGCCTTCGGAAGCGCGCTCGCCATTATGCTCGCCGTTCTTTTGGTCGGGGCGATAATGTTCTACGTCCGCAGGGTCGGGGCCGAGAAACTGGAGGGGGTGTAGGCCGTGGGTGATGCCAAGGGCGGACCCGTCTACAAGGGGCTTGGTAAGATCCCAGACAGGCTCCTGTTCCTCTTTGCCGGCCTCGTATACCTGTTCCTCTACGCCCCTATCCTGGTCCTTATCTTCTTCTCGTTCAACTCGACCAAGAACACCCAGGTGTGGACGGGGTTCTCGATGCAGTGGTACGGGGATCTGATCAGGGACGGGTCGGTCCTCAACGCGTTCAAGCTCTCGCTCATAGTCGGCCTGACGGCCACAGCCATCGCCACGGTCATAGGCACGCTCACCGCGCTAGCGCTCTCGCGAAACGAGTTCAAGGGTAAGACCTTCGCCGACTCGGCGATCTACGCGGCCACCGTGATGCCCGAGATAGTCGTCGGGGTTAGCCTCCTCGTCTTCTTCGTCGCGGCAACGGTCGAGCTCGGCATAGTGACCATCATCATCGCCCACGTAGCCTTCTGCATCTCGTTCGTTACGATAGTGGTGCGTGCGAGGCTCTCGGGGATGGACCGCTCCGTCGAGGAGGCGGCCCAGGATCTTGGTGCAACTCCCGTCCAGACGTTCTTGCGGGTCACGCTCCCGCTTATCCTGCCAGGCGTCATGGCGGGAGCTCTCCTGGCGTTCACCCTCTCCTTCGACGACTTCGTGATAACGTTCTTCGTCTCCGGGGTCGGGTCGAGCACGCTGCCTTTGAAGATCTACTCCATGATCAAATTCGGCGTCAGCCCCGTGATCAACGCGCTCTCGACGGTGGTTATGGTCACGACGATGGTCCTGATCCTTGGCGGTAGCCGTTTCTTGTCGCGCGGGGAGAACGCCTAGGGGAATGGCCGAAACCGCTCACCCTAAAGCGTCGCCTCCACGCGAACGCATCATCGCACTGATCGAGCGCGAACGCGCAGCGTTCGCCCGCTCGCACCGGAAGTCCCGCGACCTTTACGAACGGGCGGGCAGCTCGCTCTTTGGGGGCGTGCCGATGAGTTGGATGATGAAGTGGGCCGGCGGGTTCCCGGTGTTCGCTGAACGAGCCGAGGGCTCGACCGTCTTCGACGTGGACGGCAATGAGTACGCCGACTTCTGCCTCGGCGACACAGGAGCCATGACAGGGCACGCCCCGCCAGCGGTGGCCGCGACGGCTGCGGAGCAGTCAGCCCGCGCCATCACCACCATGATGCCATCACCCGACGCCCCCGCCGTAGGCGAAGCCCTGGTCGAAACGTTCGGCCTGCCACTCTGGCAGGTTACGCTCTCCGCCACCGACGCGAACCGGTTCGCGATCCGGATGGCGCGTCAGATCACCGGCCGTCCCCGCATCCTCATATTCAACTGGTGCTACCACGGCACCGTGGACGAGACGCTCGCCGTCCTGCGCGAAGGTCGCGTCGTCACCCGCCCCGGCAATGTGGGCCCGCCCATGGAGCTAGACCGCACCACCCGCGTGGTCGAGTTCAATGATGTAGAGGCGCTAGAAGAAGCCCTTGGCCACGAAGACGTAGCGTGCGTGCTTGGCGAGCCGGCCATGACCAACATCGGGATAGTGCTACCTGAACCTGGTTTCCACAGAGCGCTCCGGGATCTTACGAGCCGCCACGGGACAATGCTCATCATAGACGAAACCCACACCATTTCTACCGGCTACGGCGGCTACACTAGAGAGCACGGCCTCGACCCGGACATCCTGACGGTTGGCAAGACCATAGGCGGCGGCGTGCCGGCCGGGGCTTTCGGCGTTACCCACGAGGTCGCCGAGAAGGCGCTCGCGCAGGAGGATGCTGACTACGTGGACGTCGGTGGCGTCGGCGGGACGCTTGCCGGCAACGCGCTCTCTGTGGCGGCCATGCGCACCGCCCTGACCGAGGTATTGACGGAGCAAGCGTTCAGGCACACCGTGCCCCTGGCCGAGCGCTTCGAGCGGGGTGTGCGGGATGCCATAGGGGAATCAGGGGCTCCGTGGAGCGTGGTCAGGCTGGGTTGCCGGGTCGAATACGGCTTCTCGCCCGTGCCGCCTCGCAACGGTGGCGAGGCGGCAGCGTCACACGACGACGAGCTTGAGACGTTGCTGCACCTCTACGCGCTCAACCGCGGGGTGCTCATAACACCGTTCCACAACATGGCCCTGATGGCGCCGACGACTACGGAGGCGCAGGTGGACCGGCACACGGTTGTTTTCTCGGAAGCGCTAGAGGAACTGTATCAGTAGGCTCCCGTCTCCGGCTGTGGTGGGCGAAGAGACGGGGAACGTTGTGTAGAGGGTGTGGTTGGGAGGTCGACATTTCCGGGGAAAGGAGTAGAGGTGGAGGACACAGCTCGGAGGTACCCGTGCTGTGCGTGCCGGCCGAATCAGCAGGATCACTATAGGCGAGTAGAATGGAGAGTACCGTCTACCTTACAGGCGGGCTCCCAGGGAAAGGAGGCAACGTGGCAGAGTCGATCGATCGAGGCGACGCCTCGAAGACGGCCAGATCCGATAGTCCCCACGAAGACCTCAAGGACAAGGGTCTCAAGCACGACGCCGTTGGACTCCTGGCTAGCGTCGTGCTGGGCGTCTCCTGCGTGGCTCCGGCCTACGCCCTCACCGCCACCCTCGGCCCCACGGTCAGCGAGGTCGGTCTGCAAATGCCGGCGGTCTTCCTGGCGGGGTTTATACCGATGTTGCTCGTGGCCTATGCTTACCGGGAGCTCAACCATGAGGCGCCGGACTGCGGCACCTCGTTCACGTGGACGGTGAAGGCCTTCGGCCCGCACGTAGGGTGGATGTGCGGGTGGGGCTTCGTGCTGGCGACGGTGATCGTGCTGTCCAACCTCGTGGGCGTGGCGGTCACGTTCTTCTACCTGCTGCTCGGGAACGTCTTGGGGAACCCGACCATCGAGGCACTGGGCGGCAACGCGGTCGTGAACGTCCTGACTACCCTGGTTTTCCTGGTGGGCGCCACAGCTATTTCCTACCGTGGCATGGCGGCGACGAAAGGGGTCCAGTACGTACTCGTGGGGCTGCAGATGGTCGTCCTCGCCCTCTTCATCGCGCTGGCCTTCGGCAAAGCGGTTAGCGGGGCGTCCGAACTCGTCATCGGCTTTTCGTGGAGTTGGCTCAACCCCTTCGCGATAGAGTCCTTCGCGGCTTTCGCGGCCGGCCTTTCGCTCTCCATCTTCATCTTCTGGGGCTGGGACACCACGCTCACCATCAACGAGGAGACGACCGGCAGCTCCAGCACGCCGGGGCGGGCCGCGCTCTTGACCATTCTCACGATCCTCAGCACGTACATGCTAGTTGCCATCTCGGCCCAGATGTTCGCCGGCATCGGCGAGAAGGGCATCGGTCTGGGCAATCCCGACACCGCGGACAACGTTTTCGCCGTGCTCGCCGAGCCCGTGCTAGGCGTGCTCGCCATCTTCCTTTTCCTCGCGGTAGTGGCCAGCGCGGCAGCGAGCTTGCAGACCACGTTCTTGCCCGCGGCGCGGACGATGCTCGCCATGTCCTTCTACAAGGCGGCGCCGGAGCGTTTCTCGCACGTGCACCCGCGATTTCGCTCGCCCTCATTCGCGACGCTTTTCTCCGGCGTGGCTACGGCGATCTTCTACACCGTAATGACGTTCCTCAGCGAGGACGTCCTGATCGACACCATCTACGCGCTCGGGTTGATGATCGCCTTCTACTACTCGCTCACGGCGTTCGCGTGCGTGTGGTACTTCCGCCAGGAGCTATTCACGAGCCCGAAGAACTTCATCTTCAAGGGTCTCTTACCGGGTCTCGGCGGGATAATGCTCACGCTCCTCTTCTTCAAAACGGCCGTCGATACCTTCGACCCGGGCTACGGCAGCGGCGGAGCGGTATTCGGGATGGGTACCGTCTTCGTTATCGGGGTAGGCCTGCTGCTGCTGGGCGCCATCTTGATGTTCGTCTGGCAGATTAGAGAGCCGGCGTTCTTCCGCGGGG
>DASQWQ010000221.1:0-15785 GCA_035640175.1 Rubrobacter sp.
ATGAGCCGGATGAGGTCCCTGAATTCACCGGTAGCCTTATGCCCGAAACGGAAGTTCTCGCCGACAACGACGACCCGGGCACCACCCTCGCCAACAAGCACGTCCCTTACGAACTGCTCGGGAGTCTTCTTCGAAAGGGCGAGGTCGAATGGGAGCACCCACACCTTATCGGCCCCGTAATCGAGTAACATCTCACTCCGCAACTCAACCGGTGTGAGCAGCTTCGGCGGATCACCATCCCCCAATACAGCCCGTGGATGCGGATGGAAGGTCGCAGCAACGACCTTCATACCCCTCCGCTGCCCTTCCTCGACGGCCCGCCTCAAGACCTCCTGGTGGCCGAGGTGCACACCGTCGAAGTTCCCAAGGGCTACCACTACTCCGCGCATAGCACCATCTCGGCTCGCCCTCCATCCTCCTCGTCCCTGTACACGGCCAGTAGTTCGCCCCCACACATCACCCGGTAACTGCCATCGACCCCACTCCTCTCTATTCGCCTGCCGTGGCATACCAGACCTCGGCCCGTTTCCTCTGACACGGCCACCTCAGGCAGATGGGCAATCACCTCGAGTGGAGGTATTATGTGGTGAAATAGGGTCTCTGGGAAGAGGTTTTGGGATGCATGGGCGTTGTCGACGGTAAGGTGTCCGACGCTCGTGCGGCGCAGGGCGGTGAGGTAGGCGCCTGAGCCGAGGGAGATGGCGAGGTCGTTTATGAGGGTTCTTATGTAGGTACCGCTGCTGCAGGAGATCTCGAACGTTGCCGTCTGTTCGGCGGGGTCAAGGCCGGCGAGCCCGAAACTATGTACCGTGACAGGACGTGCTTCCCGTTCGACGCTGATGCCTCGGCGGTGCAAATCGTAGAGCCTGACGCCTCCTTGCTTGAGGGCCGAGGCCATCGGTGGAACCTGGAGGAGGACGCCTGTGAGGGCGGGGAGCGCGTCGCGGAGAGCGTCTTCCGGAGGGAGAGGGGCATTTAGGTCGGTGATCTCGCCTTCCGCGTCGAGTGTGTCTGAGACGGCGCCGAAGCGGGCGGTGGCCGTGTAGGCTTTGTCGAGGTTCGTCACGTAGCGTGAGAGGCGCGTTGCGCGGCCCACGAGCAGCACGAGAAGGCCCGAGGCCAGGGGGTCAAGGGTGCCTGTGTGCCCGATCCTGGTCTTCCTCGGGAGCTGGCGCTTGATCCCGGAGACCGCCCTGGCACTCGTTATGCCTGGCTGCTTGTCCAGCAGAAGGCCGCCCGACAGAGCCCTCTCCGTTATCGCCCGCCCCCGAGATCTAGGACACCTTCCAGGATTCCTAGAAGCTCATTCCTGGCCTCGTTCGGCCTACGCGGCGTAGTGTAACCGGCGGCGAGTCTATGGCCGCCTCCGCCGAAGCGGCGCGCTATCTTCCCGACGTCGACCGTCTCGGAACGTAACGAGCCCTTCGTGCCTTGAGGGACCTCGCGCAGGTGGGCCACAACGTCGACACCGGCGACCGTACGGAGCTGGTCGATGGATTCTTTCGAATCGAGCTCCGTTGCGCCGGTCCTCTCGTAGTCAGAGTTCTCGACCGTGGAGATCAGGGCCTCCCCGTAACGAACAGCGTTCGCGAGCGAGACGCCGACGATCCTGAGCTGTTCGATGCTGCCCCTGCGGTTGATGCGCTCGTTGACCTCGGCAGGCACGACGCCGACCCGAAGGAGGTCGGCGACGAGCTCGTGCGCGCGGGGGGAGATGTTGCGGAAGTTGAAGCCGCCCGTGTCGGTCTTTATGCCCACGTAGAGGGCCTCGGCGGCGGGCCTGTCGATGGGCACGTCGAGCTCGGCGTAGAGGTCGGCGACGATCTCCGCCGTCGCTGCGGCCCTCGGGTTCACCAGGTTGTACTCAGCGTAGAGAGGGTTGTCTTCGTGGTGGTCGACGTTGAGCCTGGCGCCCGCTTCCGGCACGGGTACGCCGGTTCGGTCTGCGCGGGATGTGTCGGCGACGAGGAGGTCGTGATCCGGCGGCAGCTCGCGCAGGGCTTCGTCCGGCAAGAGCCAGGCGAGATACTCTGGAACCCCTTCCGCGTGACAGAACACGGCTGTGGCCCCCAGCCGGCGCATCAGACGAACCAGCGCGGCCGAGGCGCCGATCGCGTCACCGTCGGTCCCAACGTGAGTCGTTACGGCGACCCTGTCCAGGTTCTTCAAGGACTCCGCTATCTCTGCCAGCGTATTATTCTTCGTGCGCGTCGTCATCTGTCCTTACCTCCCTAAGAGCGGCTTCTATCCTCGTCGCACGCTCGACGACGGGGTCGGGCTCGAAGCGCAGCCTGGGCGTGCGCTTGAGACGCGTCTGGGCCCCTACCGCGGCCTGGATGCGGCCGGCCGCGCTCTGCAGGCCTTCATTTGCGGCCATCTTATCCTCGCCGGCGAGCACGCTGTAGAACACCGTTGCGTGGGCGAGGTCGGGGCTCACCCTAACGCCGGTAACCGTAACGAGGCCCTGGATGCGTGGGTCCGAGAGCGAGGCGAGCTCCTCGCCGGTGATCTCCTTCAGCTGCGATTCCACCTTGCGCGTGCGACCGCTCACAGTTTTACGAACTCCTCGCGCCAGTCCAGTATCGAGAGCTCCTCGTAGTTGAGGAGCGTCCTGCGAAGCTCTTCTCGCTTCTCCTCAGCCGCCCCGCGCGAGACCGCGGCGAGTGCGATCTCCATCGTGGCGCGCTGCCAGAGGTCTTGGTGATCAGACTCCACCACAGAGACGTTGTTGCGGCGCAGCCGGTCTTTGAGGGAGCGCAGCGTCTGGCGCTTATCCTTCAGGCTCGAAGAGAGGGGCAGTTCCAGTTCCAGCCTTACCGTGCAGAACAAGAGCCGCCTTTACCTCGGGACCTCTACGGTCTCGAAGAACTCGAGCACGTCGCCCTCTTTGACGTCGTTGAAGTTCTCCACGCCGACGCCGCACTCGAAACCGTCGCGCACCGAGCGGACGTCGTCCCTGAAGCGTTTCAGGGAGGCTATGTTGCCTTCGTAGACCACGGTGCCGTCGCGCACGACGCGCACGCGGTTGTTGCGGAAGATCTCCCCGCTCGTAACGTAGCAGCCAGCAACGACTCCGACGTTCGACACCCTGAACGTCTGGCGCACCTCGGCGGTACCGCTCTCGCGCTCCTCTATCTCGGGGGCTAGCATACCGCGCATGGCGGCCTCGATCTCTTCGAGGGCCTTGTAGATCACGTCGTAGGTCCGGATCTCGACCCCCTCGCGCTCGGCGACCTGCTTGGCCGTATTCGTAGGCCTGACGTTGAAACCGAGCAGAATACCATCGCTAGCCGAGCCAAGCATGACGTCAGAGTCAGTAAGAGCCCCGACGCCGCTGCGCACGATGTTGACACGCACCTCGTCCGTGGAGAGCCTCGCCAGCGCCTCCTTGAGCGCCTCGACAGAACCGGCGACATCCGCCTTGACGACGAGGTTGAGGTCCTGGGTGCCGTCCTCACCGAGTAGCTCCTCGAGCGTGCGACGAGTACCACCCTGGGCGAGCTCCTGCCTGCGCAGTCTCTCCTCCGCCTGCTGGGCGCGGTCGCGCGCGATCCGCTCGTGGTCGACGACCTCGAAGCGGGTTCCCGCCTCCGGGACGCCGGAGAGGCCGAGGATCTCGACCGGTGTCCCCGGTCCTGCTTCCTTGACACGATTACCCATGAAGTCGAGCATCGCCCTTACCCTACCGTAGGCCGTTCCGGCGAGCACGGCATCGCTCTTCTCGAGAGTTCCACGACTCAACAGCAGCGTGGCGACAGGACCGCGACCAGGGTCGCGCTCTCCCTCTATAACGTACCCGCTCGCAGGGGCCTTAGGGTTAGCCTTCAGGTCTTCTAGCTCGGCGACGACCAGGATGTTCTCCAGAAGCTCATCGATACCTTCGCCGGTCTTGGCCGAGACGGGCACCGTGACGGTGTCACCACCGTAGACCTCGGGCACGAGCTCCCTTTCGGAGAGCTCCCCGAGAACCCTGTCCTGGTTCGCGTTCGGCACATCGATCTTGTTGAGGGCCACGACCATGGGGACCCCAGCAGCCCTCGCGTGTTCGATGGCCTCCGCCGTCTGGGGCATGATGCCGTCGTCTGCGGCCACGACGAGCACGACCACATCGGTAACCCGCGCACCGCGGGCGCGCATCTCTGTGAACGCCTCGTGGCCAGGGGTGTCTATAAAGGTAACCTTTCTGCCGTCGGACTCGACCTGGTAGGCCCCGATGTGCTGCGTGATACCGCCTGCCTCCCCGGACTGGACGTTAGCCTGTCGGATCCTGTCCAGAAGGCTCGTCTTGCCGTGGTCGACGTGGCCCATCACCGTTACTACGGGCGGCTTCTCGACCAGGTCGGCAGGGTCGTCGTCAGGTGTGATCTCGACCGGCTCAGGCTCCTCGACCGCGCCGATCTCGACCTCGACACCGAGCTCTTCGGAGATCAGCTCTATCTCCTCGGTCGATAGGGTCTGAGTGAGCGTCTTCATCTCACCGAGTCCCATCAAGACCTTGATGATCTGGGTCGGAGGGACCCCTACGGCGTCGCCGAGGTCCTTGACAGTGGCTCCCGGCTCGACCCTCACCCCACTACTCCGGGACTCTTTATCCTCGACAGGAGCACGCTCGGGCTCCTTGCTGGGAGCGGGAGCGGCAGGCGCGGCCGGGCGGGCCCCACGGTTCCTCGCGCTCGCGTCTATCACGACCCTGCGGCGTTTCTTCTGGGGACGGGTCTGCTGCGGCCCAGAGATGGGCTCTTCGGCCGGCGCCTCCGCCATGGTGGCGCCGTGTCCCGAGCGCTCCGCATCCGCGCGGGCCTCTTGCGCCTCGGCCTCCTGGGCCGCTGAGCGACCGTTGGGCGTTTCGACCCTGGGTCCGGCGCCGAAGACCCTTTCGTAGACGCTATCCTCGACGGAGGAGGAGTGGCTCTTCACCTCAACCCCCGCCTCCTTGAGGCGCTGTATCACTTCTTTGCTCTCCAGCGACTGCTCGCGGGCTATCTCGTACACACGTTTACTCATAAGATCCCCTACCCTCTACCTACCATGCCCTCGAACTCCGCGGCCTGCGACTGGTGCGAAGGTATTCCGCAGAACAGCGAGCCTGGCAATGCCATATTGGCGCACCTACGCCCGTTGGAGAGAACGGCCCTGCAGCGGTGCATCGTCGAGTCCTCGTCCGGCTCCCAGTCCTCTTCCTCTTCCTCGTATTCGGTCGCCTGGCTCTCGGGCTTTATGTCTATCTTCCAGTCCGTCAGCTTTACGGCGAGGCGGGCATTCTGACCCTCGCGGCCGATGGCCAGCGAGAGCTGGTCGTCGGGTACGATCACCTCTGCCTGCTTCTCGTCCTCGTCCAGGTAGACCTCGCGTACGCGCGCCGGGCTCAAGGCCTTCGCTATAAAGCGCGCAGGCTCCGGGTCCCACTGGATGATGTCGATCTTCTCGTTCCTGAGCTCGGAGACCACAGCCCTTACGCGGCTCCCGCGCGGCCCCACGCAGGCCCCGACGGGATCTACACCGGCTTCCTTGGACCACACGGCCACCTTCGAGCGCAGCCCGGCTTCGCGGGCGACGGCCCTTATCTCGACGAGGCCGTCGTAGATCTCGGGCACTTCTAGCTCGAAGAGGTTCTTTAGCAGGCCCTCGTGGCGCCGGCTCACGGTCAGGCTGGGGCCGCGCCCTCCCTCCCTGATCTCCAGCAGGTACACCTTCAACCGCTGTCCGTTCTCGTAGCGCTCGTTCGGCACCTGCTCGCTGGCAGGCAGGATCGCCTCGACCCTACCGAGGTCGACCAGCGTCATCCGCCTGTGGGCCTGCTGTACGATACCGGTCACGACATCGCCCATGCGCTCGCCGTACTCCTCCAGCAACTGCTCGTTGTGTACCTCGTTCAGGCGCTGGTAGAACGTCTGGCGCATCACCTGGGCCGCTATGCGCGTGAAGTCGTGCGGGGTTATGTCCTCGCCTTCCTTCATGACCCTGAGGTCGCCCGTGTCCTCGTCGAGGACGACCCTCGCCTCCTCCTCAGCCCCCTCACGGCCCAGGTAAGCCGCGAGCAACGACTCCTCGAGCACGCCCTTCACCGTCTCGAAGGGTATGCCTTTGTCCGTCTCTATCTCGCGCAGCGCGGATAACAACGCCGTATTCACTTGTATATGTCCTCCTTGAGGTTCGCGCGGGTCACGGAACCGAACGGCAGCTCCACCTCCGCTCCCTCGGAGAGTCTCAGCACGAAGGCGTCTTCGCCCGTCCTGTCTATGAGGCCCGTAAAGTTCCTGCGCCCATCCAGGGGCTCACCGATTCTGACCTTCGCCTCATGACCGACGAAACGCCGGAAGTGCTCGGGCTTCGTCAGCGGACGCTCGATGCCCGGTGACGAGACTTCGATAGGACCGTCGTAGCCCTCAGCCTCGACCGCAGAAGCAATAACGGAGGCGAACCGCGAGCAGAACTCGTGGTCCACAGGACCGTGCTCCCGGTCTAGGAGCACGGTGAGCAAAGGCCCCCCCGAGAACCTGGCCTCGACCAGCTCGGTTCCCTCGGGAAGTACGCCCTCGACCACCTCTGCCAACCTCGCTAATCCCGCCGTCTCTCTCACCTTCTCCGAACGATAAAAAAAGCAACGGGCCCGAAGACCCCTTGCTCACTTGCAGCACATTCGATTATATCTCAGAGTATGTCGGTTACAAGGCGCAAGAACCCCGTCAGACTACCGTCTCGTCGCAAACAAACGGCACGTTGCATGCGCCACGAGAAGTGCGCAGGCGTATAATGCTTGCGTGAGTGAGTGGCCACCGTGCACAGAGGGAAGCGACTATGACCGAAGCCTCCAACACGGAGTTCACGACCGAGTAGCTTTTGTCCGGGGCTCAGAGCAACGCGACAGCCTTCGTCCTCACCACGATCGCCTACCTGAGGGAGCGCGGCCTGGACGTAGAAGACTTCGTGGCGTTCTTCGGACGCCAGTTCGCACCCGGCTGGGACGAGCTGCGCGCCCAGCCGGTCGCGGCCGTCGCGCAGACCGTGGCCCGGAACGCGGTCTCGGTGGGCTGCACGTTGGGCTCGCTCTCGGGAGATGAGGCACGTGCCGAAGTACTTATCACCAAGTGGCCGGAGGGAGAAGAGATCTCGCACGTCCTCGGACTGGAGCGTAACGCCGGCGACACCATGTGGGATAGCTTCAACCCTATCATGGAGCGTTTGAGAATCGCTACGCCTGGCGGCGCGAGGATGGGGCAGTAAGGTTGATCTTCGAACGAGAGAACGTATAGCAACGGGCGTTCTCGCCTTCTACAGCGCGCGTCGGATGACACGAACTATCAAATCGGGACATCGCCTGTAGGGCTCAGCTCTGTTCCCAGAGTAATCCTGAAGCCTGTTGCCTGAAACCTGAGGCTTTTACTTCCTGTCGTCCTTTGCTATTTCTTCGAAGAGGGCCTCGTAGATCTCGTCGCGGCCAACTTTCCGCAGAGGCTGGCCTTTGGAGAAGATCACACCAGCGTCCTTGCCGCCGGCTACGCCGTAATCCGCGTCACGGGCCTCACCAGGACCGTTGACCACGCAGCCCATGACAGCGACAGTGAAGTGATCCTCGAAGTGTTTGAGCCGCTCCTCGACCTTCGCCGCCATCCCGATAACGTCGAATCCGAGCGTGCGCGCACAGCTCGGACAGGCTATGACGTTTGGACCCCTGTGCCTGAGGTCGAGAGCCGAGAGGATCTGGTAGGCCACAGGTATCTCCTCGACGGGGTCCTCGGCGAGCGAGATGCGGATGGTGTCCCCGATCCCGTAGGGCAGAAGCTGGCCCAGTGCGGCAGCACTCTTTATCGCACCGGGTAGCTTAGTCCCTGCCTCGGTAACGCCCAGGTGCAGCGGCGCATTAGAGTGCTCGCGGAACTTCTTGTTAGCCTCGACCATCTCTGGGACATGGCTCGCTTTCAGTGAGACCTTGAAATCGAAGAAGTCCATCTCTTCGGCGATCTCGACCTTGTGCAAGGCGCTCGCCACGAGCGCCTCAGCCTTTGGGAGGTCCCAGAACCGCTTCTCTACAGACCCTGAGTTGACCCCGATGCGCATGGCCGAGCCCGTCTCTTGGCACTTCTCGATCACCTGCCGGTAGCGGTCGTCGCTCCCTACGTTGCCTGGGTTGATCCGGACGCACGCAGCGCCGCCGTCGGCAGCCCCCAGTGCCATCCTGTAATCGAAGTGGATGTCGGCGATAAGGGGCACGGGCGAACGCCAGACAACCTCCCTGAAACCTTTCAACGCCTTGGAGCCGTTGACCGAGACGCGCACAAGGTCAGCTCCAGCGGCGTTGAGATCGTACACCTGCTGTACGGTCGCCTCGACGTCGTAGGTCATGGTATTCGTCATTGACTGCACGGCCACCTGGGCGCCACCGCCGATGGGCACGTCGCCTACCCTTATCTGCCGGCTCGTGACCGGGCGTTCGCGCAACGCTGCCTCTGTCATCTCACTCCCATACATTCTTTACGCCCCTATCTTAATCCGGAATGAACGGCTGTCCAGTGAAGATTTTACTCAGGTCGGCGTAGGTCGCAAAAAGGAAAAGGGCGAGGACGAGGACGAGGCCGAAAGCGGCGATCTTGCCCATCGTCTGCTCGCTGACGGGCCTGCCCAAAACCTTCTCCGCGGCTATAAAGAACAGGTGTCCGCCGTCGAGAGGTAGAATTGGGAACAGGTTGAACAATGCCAGGTTAAGGCTGATTAGGGCTAAAAGCGGCAGGAAGAAGCCCTGGTTGACGGCGGTGCTCCCGACCGAGGCGATGCCCACAGGACCGGTCACGTTCGTGTACAGGTCCTTCTCGCCGGTTAGGAGTTGCCCGACGAAAACCCCGAGCTGCACCGTGATCTCTGCGCACCTCTGAACCGCCAGCCAGAGGGACTCTACCGGACCGTAAGTGGTCGTCTCTAACTCGGGACGCACGCCAACGAGCGCCCGATCTCCATCCTCGGGATCTGCACCCAACTCTCCCTCGAAGGTCTCCTGCGAACCGTCCCGCAACACGGTCACACTCACCTTCTCACCAACCTCCCGGCCCGACATCTGGCGTTCGAAACCGTCCCAGGTCTTTACCCTTCCACTATCCAGCCTCACGATCCTGTCGCCGCGCTCGATCCCAACATCCTGAGCCATCGATCCTCGTTCGACAGCACGCACGACTGGCTTTACGTCGGTGACGACACCCTGGAACATGTAGACGCCAGCCAGTATGGCGACGGCCGCAAGGAGGTTGGCCACCGGGCCAGCAAGAATGATAAGGGCCCTTCGCCACAATGCTTTGGCGTAGTAGGTGTCAGGCCCCTCCGCGCCGTCTCCCATCCCTGCCATCCTGGCAAACCCACCCAAAAGTATTATGCGGAAAGAGTAGACGGTCTGGCCGATCTTCTTCTTCACGAGCGATGGTCCGAAGCCGACGCCGAACTCCGGGACCCTGACGCCCAGGGCTTTAGCCGTGAGCATGTGCCCGAGCTCGTGGATGACTATGAGGAAGATCAGGCCGAGCAGCGCGACGATGACAGTCATCGCGAGTCTCCGCCCACGCTTCTCTCAGCCTCAGCACGCGCCCATCCGTCCACGGCTTCTATGGCTTCCATGCTCTGCATCATCCCGAAGTCCGGCACCACTTCGAGGACCTCCTCGATCACATCTGCTATACGTAGGAATCTTATCCTGCCGTCAAGGAAGGCCTCGACAGCGACCTCGTTGGCCGCGTTGAGCGCGACGGGATAGGCGCCCCCGGCACGACCGGCCTCCATGGCGAGCGGCAGACACCTGAATACGTCGTGGCGCGGCTCCTCAAAGCTCCAATTCACGCTGCCGAAGGGTACAGGCTCAGCCCCGACGTCAACCCTCTCGGGGTAGAGGAGGCCGAACGCTATAGGCAGCCTCATATCAGGCAACGCGGCGTGCAACACGACCGAGCCATCCTCGAGGAGCACACCCCCATGAACTACAGACTGACGATGCACGACGACCCGCACGTCTTCCAACGCAACGCCGAAGAGGTGGTGCGCCTCAATAACCTCCAGACCCTTGTTCATCATGGTGGCCGAGTCTATGGTGATCTTCGGCCCCATCCGCCACGTGGGGTGCTTGAGCGCATCCTCAGGCTCAGCCTCGACGAGCCTAGCCTTCTCGAAGGAGAAGAAAGGTCCTCCCGACGCCGTCAACAATATTTCCCTAATCTCCTCCCCCCGTCTACCCTCTAGACACTGGAAGATCGCCGAGTGCTCCGAGTCTACCGGTATTATGCGGTTATTTGCCGCGAGATCCATAACCCACTCGCCCCCTGCGACGAGCGATTCTTTATTGGCGAGGGCGACACGGTTTCCCGCCTGCAGGGCACCGACGGTGGCTGCGAGGCCTGCAAAGCCGACTATCCCGTTCAGCACGACGTCTGATGGCGCGCGGGAGAGTTGCTCGGCCGAGCCTGGACCGGTGAGGACTTCGGTGGCGAGGCCTTCGAGGGGTCCTGCTTCGCTCGATTCCAGCGCCAGATACTCGGGCCCGAACTCGGCCGCCTGGAGGGCGAGCGCCCGAGCATCGTTACCCGCTGAGAGGCCGATGATTTCAAAGCGTTCAGGAAATCTACGGGTGACGTCGAGGGCTTGCCTGCCGATACTGCCTGTCGAGCCGAGGATCGTGAGGCGACGTTTCATGTTGGAGTTGGGTCCGATCTCATACGAGTAGGGAGATATAGTATACCGCCGGGGCCGTAAAGAGCAGGCTGTCCACCCGGTCGAGGATGCCTCCGTGGCCAGGGAGGAAGTTCCCGAGGTCCTTCACATCGAGGATACGCTTGAGCGACGATTCGAAGAGGTCCCCGCACTGGCTCGAGACGGAGGCACCGGCACCCATGACGAGGGCCTTGACGAAGGTAAAGTCGAGGAGCTGGAGAGCGGCGGGGGCGACGATCAGAACCGTCAAGAGGAGGCCGCCGACGCTACCCTCGACGGTCTTGTTCGGGCTCAGGGTCGGGAACAGCAGTATACGGCCGAAAAAGCGCCCGGCGAAGTACGCGCCCGAGTCGGAGATCCAGGGCCCTACCACCGCTATGAGGATGAGGACGACGCCGTCGCGGGAGCGGGGAAACAGTCCCAGGTGCGCCAGCGGGACGCCGACCCAGAGTGACATGAGGAGCACGGCGAGTACGGCGCGCAGCGTCCTGGTCTCGGGCCTGGCGGCGAGCCAAATCAGGGCCCAGGGCAAGCCGGCCACAGCACCTGCGAGTAGTCCGGTCTGGTGGTAAGGGATGGAGAGTAGTAGTGGGAGCGCGCCGGCGCCTAGGGCCGCAACGAAAGGCAGCGGCTCAAGCGCTCGCGAGAGCTCGTATGCGGCCCCTGCTATGACTACGAGTAGAAAAGCGATCACGGCCCACTTGCCGATTGCTATGCTGGCTAGCGCGATCGGCGCGAGTACAAGGGCAGTTGCTGCCCTCCACCGGAGCACAGGGACCCTAGACGCCGCCCCGGCGCCTAGACCGGGACCCGAAAGACTCGAGGGCCCGCAGGAACTCCTGAGGGGAGAAGTCGGGCCACAGCGTTTTCGTCACGTAGAACTCGGCGTAGGCTATCTGCCAGAGCAGGAAGTTCGAGACGCGCAGCTCGCCGCTGGTCCGGATCACCAGGTCGACCTCGGGTACGTCGGGGGCGTAGAGGTAACTGGCGAAGGTCATCTCGTCGACTTCCTCAGGAGAAAGACCGTCTGCGACTATCCGGCGGGTGGCGTCCACGATCTCAGCGCGTCCACCGTAGTCGAGCGCGATGTAGACGTCGAGGCTGTCGTTATCCGAGGTAAGGTCCTCAGCCTCCTCCACTGCTTCCAGCACAGAGGCAGGCAGGTGCTCCCTTCTGCCCAGAAAACGGAGCCTGGCCCCACGCTCGTTCAACTCGGGCACTTTCTCGCGGGCCGTGTCAAGGAAGAGCTTCATGAGCATCTTTACCTCTCGCTCCGGACGCGCCCAGTTCTCGGTCGAGAAGGCATAGAGGGTCAGCGTCTTCACCCCGGCGCGTCCAGCCGTCTCCAGCAGCGGCGTGAGCACCGAGACACCGGCCCTGTGGCCGGCTGCGCGCGGAAGCCAACGTCGCTTTGCCCAGCGCCCGTTGCCGTCCATGATGATGGCGACGTGACGCGGAGTCCGGTCGGGGTCGAGGACGCGCTGCTCGGGAGAGTCTGTGGGGAGTCGTTTCTCGACGGGTTCCAGCAGTTAGACCTCCGAGAGCTCGGCTTCCTTGTCAGCAAGGGCAGCCTCGACCCTCTTCACGTAGCCGTCAGTGAGCTTCTGTAGCTCGTCCTCGGCCCTGTGCTCGTCGTCCTGGGAGATCTCGCCTTCCTTGCGCAGCTCGTGCAGGTCCCTCATCTCGTCACGGCGCACGTTTCTTACGGCGACCCTACCCTCCTCAGCCATACTCCTCGCCATCCTGACGAGATCCCGGCGGCGCTCCTCCGTCAGTTCAGGGATAGGAAGCCTCAGTATCTTGCCGTCGTTCTGTGGGTTGAGACCCATATCTGCGTCCCTTATGGCACGTTCGATGTCCTTCAGGGAGTTCGGGTCGAAAGGGGTCACGGTGAGGAGCCGTGCCTCTGGAGCGCCGATGTTGGCGACGCTTCTCAGCGGCATCCTAGACCCGTAGACCTCGACCTCGATCCTGTCCAACAGTGAAGGGTTGGCCCTGCCCGTGCGTATAGTTGCGAAATTGCTCCGAACGGACTCGACTGCCCCTTTCATCCTGCGCTCGGCCGCCGAGAGATCTATGATGTCAGACATCTCATCCTCCTCATTTCGCGGCGCCCCACACCAGCGACCCAACCTGTTCTCCCTGCAAGATACGGCGCAGGTTACCTGGTTTAAGTATATCGAAAACGACTATGGGCAAGTTCTCGCTGCCGCACAGCGTGGCCGCCGTATGGTCCATGACGGATAGGTCGTTGGAGAGCAAGTCCATGTAGTTGAGCCGCGGCAGGCGCACGGCATCGGAATGTCGCCTCGGGTCCCTATCGTAGACCCCGTCCACCCTGTTCTTGGCCAAGAGCAGAGCGTCGGCGTTGATCTCGAGCGCCCGCAGCGCCGCCCCCGTGTCGGTGGTGAAAAAGGGGTTGCCTGTCCCCGAGGCGAAGATTACGACGCGGCCCTTTTCGAGGTGCCTCATGGCACGCCTGCGGATGTAGGGCTCGGCGACCTCCTGGATCTCGATGGCGGATTGGACCCTGGTGGGTACGCCGCGTCCTTCGAGGGCAGCCTGCAAAGCCATGGCGTTTATGACGGTGCCAAGCATCGCCATGTAGTCGGCCGTGGCCCCTTCTATTCCGAGCTCGTCGGCGACGTGCGAACCACGGAAGATATTGCCGCCACCCACGACGACGGCCAGCTCGGCCCCCGCTTCCACAGCCTCGAGGACACCCCTTGCCGTCGAGTCGAGGCTACCAGAGTCGATCCCGTAGCCGCCGCCATCGCCGGCGAGGCTCTCCCCCGAAAGCTTCAGGACGACGCGCCTTACGGGACCGAGTTGAGGGAGCGCGGCCCCATCGGTCTCGCCTCTTGGTTTGGCGAACTCGTCCAAGTTCGCTACTAGAGCTCGTAGTGGACGAAGCGCCGGATCACCACGTTCTCGCCGACCTTCTGGATCGTCTCCTGCAAGAGATCGCCGACCGTCTTGTCCGTCTCTTTGACGTAGGGCTGCGTGACGAGGGCCTGCTCGGCGACCCATTTCCTCATCCTGCCCTCGGTGATCTGCTGCGATATGTTCTCGGGCTTGCCCATCTCGGCGACCTGCTTCTCGACCACCTGCCGCTCTTCTTCCAGCGCCCCGGCAGGGATGTCCTCAGGCGAGACGCACATCGGCCGCATGGAGGCCACGTGTAGCGCCACGTTGCGGGCGAACTCCCTGAACTCGGGCGTACGCGCCACGAAATCCGTCTCACAGTTGACCTCGACGAGGACGCCGACCCGCCCGTTGAAGTGCACGTAGGCTTCGATGAGCCCTTGGGTCGCAGCCCTCCCGCTCTTCTTTGCGGCCAGGGCCTTGCCCCTCTCCCTGAGAACCTTCCTCGCGCCTTCGACGTCCCCGTCGGACTCCTCGAGCGCACGCTTCACGTCCATCATCCCCGCGGCAGTCTCCTCACGGAGCTGCTTGATCTTCTCTATCGTACTAGCCAAAGCTCCTACTTCTCCTCAGTCTTTTCGTTCTCCCCGTCCGGCGCCTCCTCTGCCACAGGCCCAAACTCTTCTGACTCTTCTGTCTCGGGTACTTCCGCCTGAGGCTCTGCAACCGCCTCAGGTTCGTCGGCCTCCGCATCGATGGCTTCAGCCTCGACAGTCTCAGGCTCGGACGCAGCTTCGGCCTGTGTCGCCGCCTCCGGTTCCGCTTCGATCTCGGACTCATCCGCGGTATCCGCCTCGGGCGCGGCTTCACGTTCTGGCGTGGCTTCTGGTTCGTCCGCTCCTGGCCCTTCAGCGACCCCGTTCGGCGCGTCGGTGGGACCGGCGGCCGCCCCTGTCTGCTCTACCTCGCCGTTCACCTGGGAGTCTTCGACCACGGGCGGCACAGGGCGTTGCTCGACCTGCACTTCCTCCCCCCTGCCAGCGATGATCGCATCGGCGACGAGCCTGGAGATCAGGCTGATCGAACGTATCGCGTCGTCGTTGCCGGGGATCACGTAGTCGATGACCTCGGGGTCACAGTTTGTATCGGTGAGGGCGAGCACAGGGATCTTGAGCCTCTTGGCCTCTTTGACCAGGAGCTCCTCGCGCTTGGGGTCTATGACGAAAACACCGCCAGGGAGCCGCTCCATCTCTGTTATGCCGGCGAAGTTGCGCCTTAGCTTCTGGTACTCCCTGTTCAGGGCGAACCAATCCTTGCCTGTCCTCTCCTCCGCAGGCGTCTCGTCGACCCTGACGGCCAGGTCCTTGAAGTACTGGATGCGCGGAAGGATCGTCTGAAAGTTGGTGAGCATGCCGCCTATGTAGCGCTCCGCGACAAAGGGTTGCCCACTCCTGATGGCCTCCTCGGCAAGCGGGATCTGGGCCTGCTTCTTCGTCCCTACGAAAAGGACCTCCCGGTTCGCCTCGGCGACACCGCGAACAAAGCCTAAAGCCCGCTCCAACAGCGTCAGCGTCTGATCCAGGTCGATAATATGGACCCCGGCCCGCTGGGCGAAGATGTAGCGCTTCATCTTGGGGTTCCACCGTTTGGCCTGGTGTCCGAAATGGACGCCGGCCTCGAGCAGCTCTCGAATTCCTACGCGCTCGCTTGTGCTCTGCAAGATCTCTACCTCTCTTTTAAGGTGGTTGGTATCCTCCGCCCGCGCCTCGCAATCCGCCCTTAGATCTCCCGGCGAACCACCACCCGGGCCCGGAGGACCCTGCGGCGGGCGTGCGTAGTTGCAGACGAGGCCTGAAAGCATAGCCTCGCCCGACCCTGCAGATGTTAGCACAAGGGGGTTGATGCTTCTACATTCTCTCGGAGAGCCGGCTCTCCTCGGCTAAGTGCTGCCTGAGCCGCACGAGCGCGCTGTGCAAGATCTGCGAGATGCGACCCTCGCTCAGGTGGAGGACCCTTCCGATCTCCCTCAGCGTAAGGCCTTCGTAGTAGTAGAAGGTGGTGACAACCCGCTCCTGCTCACCGAGGCCCTCTATTGCCCGAACCAGCCGCGCGCGCATGTCTGCGGAAGAGAATAAGGCCTTGGCCCGACGCTTTATGGATGAGGTCTATAACGAAGGGAATGTGGACTTCATGGATGAGGTAGTGGCCTCCGACTTGGTCGTCCACGACCCCACTAG
>DASQWQ010000222.1:0-2934 GCA_035640175.1 Rubrobacter sp.
CAAGACCGAGGTCTTCGGCGAGCTGGACCGGCTCGCCGAGCCCGATGCGATCCTGTGCAGCAACTCCTCCTCGATCCCCACCAGCCAGGTGATCGGCAAGGTCGAACACCCCGAGCGCGTGCTGAACACGCACTACCAGCAACCGCCCGAGCTCAACGCGGTCGAGCTCATGTCGTGCGGCAAGACCGACGATGGGGTCATCGACGCGCTCATGGAGAAGATCCCCCACTACGGGCTGGTGCCCTTCCGCGTGCGTCGCGAGAGCGACGGGTTCATCTTCAACCGCATCTGGGCCGCGATCAAGCGCGAGTGCCTGATGGTCGTCGAGGAAGGCGTCGCGTCTCCGGAGGACGTCGACGCCATGTGGGAGATCTTTACCCGCGCCGGCGTGCCCCCCTTTCGCCTCATGGATCGCGTCGGCCTGGACGTCGTGCTGGCCATCGAGGAGCACTACGCCGCCGTGCGCGATGGCATCCCGGAAGGCCCCCGTAAGCTCCTGCGCGAGTACACCAACCAGGGGCATCTCGGCGACAAGAGCGGACGTGGGTTCTACGACTATCCCAGATGATGTAGCTGAGTCTGAGAAAAGCGCCCTGGGCCCCGGCCCTTCTTCTTGCCCCTATTCACCTGTGTGCGTGGAAGGTAAATTCTGCGAAGTTCGTTCCCACTACGGCCGCCGGCAAGATCTTTACGGTCTTTTACATCTTCGCCGGAATCGGGATCATCGTGGGATTCGTGAACGCGGTGGCAAGAGCCTCGGTGGAGCAACGCGGCGAGGTGCGCAGGAGGAATAGGTGCCGATCAGGTACATTGGAGCAAGAGGAGGATTGAGTTATATGCCTCGGAGAAGTAGGCGCGAGCATGAGTTAGGGACACGATGGGCACAGAGCGTGAGAAGCGCAGGGTAGGGACGCACGATGCAGCGCGGCACCCGTCGACCTCAGGCTACGAACCCGGCGTCGAGTCACGTATCTCAGAAGTCGAGGAAGGCGTAGCCGATCGGATATGAACGGCGGAGCAACTCGACCTTGGGCGATGAATTCTTGGCTGGTCCCTGAATGAACGGTGTGCAAGACTAGCGAGCCCGAGAGCATCCTTCGCGAACCCAGACGCGACGACGAGTAGACCGGGGCAAGTCCAAATAACAGCCCCGGTAGGAGGACTCACATGCCAACCCAGGAGATCAGACAACAAGTGAACCACCTGCTGGAAGAGTTGTACCGGTGGCATCTGCCGCTACACGACGATGAGGGCGTTAGCTACTATGAGCCGGACGTCGGCTATTTCAAGTCGCAAGGCGCTCACACCGAGCAGAATTCTTTCGCCATCAGCCTTGCGACAGTGGACGGTGAGGTCTTTCAGGTTGGCGCTCACCGCCAGCTATTCGCCCTGCAATCGATCTCCAAGGTGTTTGTGTACGGCCCCTGGCCCTGGAGGCTTGCGGACGCGACCGCGTTCTGGAGCGGGTCGGGGTGGAGCCGAGCGGCGACGCTTTCAACTCCATTGTCTTCGACGAGCGGAATAACCGTCCGTACAACGCGACGGTCAACGCAGGGGCGCTCGCTGCGACCTACCTCGTGGAGGGCGTCTACACCGCAGAGCAAGCGCTCGAACGCCTACTGGACGCCCTCCGACGCTACGCCGGAAACCGGCGCCTCGAGGTAGACGAGGACACCTTCGAGGCCGAGATGCGAACGGCGGACCTTAACCGGGCTACGGCCTACCTCATGCGTAGGGACGGCATGCTCGGAGGGGACGTCGAGAGGATCCTCGCCCTCTACCTGCGGCGATGTTCGGTGTGCGCCACCTGCCAGGACCTGGTGGTTATGGCGGCCACACTGGCGAACGGCGGCGTGAACCCCGCGACCGGAGAGCATGCGCTCACCACCCGCTACCTCAGAGACGTCTTGAGCGTCATGCACACGTGTGGCATGTATGACTTCGCTGGGCAGTGGGCGTATCGGATCGGTATCCCCGCCAAGAGCGGGGTGAGCGGTGGCATCATGGCCGTCGTCCCTGGCAAGCTGGGTATCGCCGTTTTCTCGCCCGGGTTCGACGTATACGGTAACAGCCTCCGGGGCACTGCGGTATGCGAGGAGATCTCCGAGCGTCTGGGCCTGCACATCTTCGCTGACAACGCCGAGGATGAGGGGCACGGTGGTGCTAGTGGAGGTGGAGCGTCTGCCGGCCGGTGAGAAGCGTCGCGCATCGAAGGCTCTGTGGTTGTGGTGGCACGGAGGAGGTGAGCCGGACCTCGATCTGCTCTGGCGCAGCTATCTTCGGCGCTTCGATGTGGAACACACGATCAAGCTGTACAAAGGTAGCCTCGGATGGACCACGCCTCGGGTGAGGCATCCCGAACAGGCTGATAGGTGGACGTGGTTGATCCTGGCGGCCTACACACAACTTCGTCTAGCACGCGGCATCATTGCTGACCGGAGGCTGCCCTGGGAGGCACTTGGAACACCGGCGAGTGCTCCGAAACTGCGCGGCCAGCCGCCGGGATGACCCAAGGGCCGGCTCTCCGGAAGGGCCAAAAGCCGCCCACCCGTGAAGAAAGCCGTGTAGAGCACGAATACAGCCCCTATTGAAGGATCAGCGATGCGCTACTGCAGCGTCGCTCGGCCAGCCTTTACCAAAAACGCAAAGTAGGACTAGGGTCCATACACCTTTACGGACCGGGGCAGAGTTAATGTCAGGAAAGCAAATTTTTTGCGCTCAAGCCGCCTACCGCACGCCGGGCAGTTGTCGACCTGCTCAGCATAGATTTCACTCGGCTGTTCATAATCGAAGAAATTCCATTGGTAGCGCCCTTCAGTCCACCAGAACTCTCCCAACAGTTCGTGTGCCTGCCCGCACGGACAATATAGCGTGGCCACCAGCTCTCCCTTCGTGAGTACCTCGTGGGTACAAGGCTCTTATCGTAACATTCAT
>DASQWQ010000223.1:0-19515 GCA_035640175.1 Rubrobacter sp.
TATAGCCACTCCCGGATGTCCATAAACCAGGCGGCTACGAAGGATCTCTGCCGCGAGACTTCCGCGTAACCCTCCGCCTCGTAGAGTCGCAGGGCGCCCAGGTTGTTGCCCGTCACGTGCAGGCCGACGGACTTCTTACCCGCGTCCCTGGCGAGGTCTTCCGCCGCCGATAGCAGGCGCCGCGCCATGCCCTGGCGCCGGAAGGAGGGGGAGATCACGAGCCGTTCGATGTAGGCCTCCGAAGTAACGGAGGAGTAGGCCGGGTAGGAGAGCAGGGTCGTCGCCCAGATCGCCCGCGGAATGCCGAGGTTGCGGGTGAGAGCCCTCCACAGACCGCGGGCGAGGATGTCCTCCCTGGAGACTTCGGTTCTGACGCCGATGCTGCCGGCAATCTCCCCATTCGCGTAGCCTTCGACAACCAGGGAGGTCACCCCGCCTGAGGTGTGCTCCAGGCGGATCCACCGCTCCATGACCTTGAGTGAGCGGTCCATCCTACCGCCGAAGACGTGCCTGAATTGATCCAGGAATCCTTCCACGACGAGGGCGGCGATAGCCTGGTCATCATCAGGCCGGGCTAGACGTAGGGTGAACTGCTCGGCCTCCATAGGACCATCCTACCAGAGTCCCGGCCGTCAACCGATGAGCCGCCTGCGCATGATCTGGACCGGGACCAGGGCCAGCACTCCGGTAAACACGAGGATCCAGGCCACGTCGACGAGTACTCCTACCGAAGGACCCGTGGCGAGCTCCCTGCACACGTTGACCGCGTGATAGAGCGGGGTGAACCAGGCGACCTGCGGAACCGGCGCGGGGAAGTCGTCTACGGGGAAGAAGACGCCGGAGAGCAGAAATAGCGGTGTCACGACCAGGGTAAAGTAGTAGGCGTAGAGGTCTATGCGTTCTATAAGGCTTGTGAAGAGCGTGCCCATCACGCTGAACATGATGCCGATCACCAGCAGCATCACGGGCAACAGAAGGGCCCACCACGACGTGACGAGCGGCTGCCCGAACACGATCCCTAACACCACTATCGTCGCGAGAAACGCGGTGCCATAGAGCGCCGCGCGCGTCCCCGCCCACAGATACTCACCACCGACCACGTCTTCCGCGTTCACGGGCGTGGTTATTATGGCGTCGTAGATCTTGTCTATCTTGAGCTTGACGAAGGTGTTGAACGTGCTCTCGAAGGAGGCGGCGAACATGGCATTGCTCGCTAGAAGCCCGGGCGCTACGAACTGGACGTAGGGCTGGCCGTTGATGCCTCCCTGTTGGATGAACGCCCCGAGCCCGAGCCCGAGGGCTGCAAGATAGAGGAGCGGTTCGACGAAGTTGGGGAACAGGATGGTCTTCCAATACTTCCGGAATATGGTGATGTTGCGCTGCCACACCCTGAATGATCCACGCGCGGAGGGTATCCTTATCGTACCCACTACTCGACCAACCTCCTCCCCGTGAGTCGCAGGAAAACGTCCTCGAGTCCGGCCTGGCGGTAAACGGTGTTCTGGACCTCAGTCCCCGAGGCCCGCACCCGCTCGAGGAGCGCATCAGCGTCTTCGGTGTAGGCGAGGATCGACTCATCGCCGGTCCGCTCGACGGCGTCTGAGGCCGCCTCGAGAATGGGAACGAGCTCCTCGAGAGACCTGTGGTCCGTCCTGAACTCCAGAACCTGCGGGCTGACGTGCTCTTCGACCAGCGCCCCTGGCGACCCTTCGGCGATGATCAAACCCCCTTCCATGATGACGAGCCTGTCGCACAGCCGCGCGGCCTCCTCCATGTAATGCGTGGTGAGGATGAGGGTCTTGCCCTCTTCCGTGAGCTCGCGCAACCGGTCCCAGACGAGCAGGCGCGCCTGCGGGTCCAGCCCCGTAGTCGGCTCGTCGAGGACGACGATCTCGGGGTCGTTGAGCAGAGCCCGAGCGATGAGCAAGCGCCGCTTCATCCCGCCGGAGAGCTGCTCGACCGTCGCTTCGGCCTTCTCGGAGAGCTGCATGAAGTCGAGAAGCTCCTGCGCCCTTCGGAGCACCAGCTTGCTGGGAAGGTCGTAGTACCTGCCGTAGATGAGCAGGTTCTCCTCCACCTTGAGCTCGTCGTCGAGGTTGTTCTCCTGGGGGACAACCCCGATGCGGCGTTTGATCTCCCGCTCGTGATGGTAGACGTCGAGGCCGGCGACGGCGAGCTCTCCGCCCGTCGGTATTACGGCCCCGTAGATCATCTTCATCGTCGTCGTCTTCCCTGCCCCGTTCGGGCCCAGGAACCCGAAACACTCTCCACCGAAGACCTTGAAGTTGACACCCTTGACTGCCTCGAAGCCCGCGTAGCTCTTCTTCAGACCTCGCGCCTCAAGGGTGGACTCCCCAGATAGGGACCCCGTGGTTCTCTCCGTCTCCGTGTTCAACCGCCAACCTCTCTATATTCTTGGAAACGTTCACCAGTCCCGACCCCGGTAACCGTCGTCGCTCGCCCGAACCGGCCGGCGTTTCAGACCACGCCAGGGTCGGGGAAGATCTAGGGAACGGCACATATACTACCGTATCTCGGCTATCGGACCAGGACCAGGGCACCGTAGTCGCTCTGAGTATACGACCCGCAAGGCTCGCTGCCATCGGCGGAGAAACCTTACCAGTCATTAAGAAATGTTCACTAATTACTCTATCGCTTTGCGAATAGTGCTGCTACAATCTCGCGCATGTTTCGTTCGGCGAAGCGGCAGCGACGCGGGTCGACAACAGCTTTTGCGCAGGTGAGAAGAACGGAGAGGGCACATGGGCAAAAGATCTGATCGACGCAAGTTCAGGAGACGACGCCGATGGGCTGCGTTCTTCCTGCTCTTGTCGCTCGCCCTTGTGGTCTTCGGTGTGATGTTGTTGAGTGGGATGGGCTCCCCTGACCAGCAACCGGCCGCCTCCGGTGGTGTAGACAAGGCCACCGTGGAGAGGGCGGCTTCTGTGCGCGTAGCCGATGCGCCTGAGACTGCCAGCGGGCAGAAGAGGGACAAGGCGGAGTTCCTGGCCTCAGAAGAAGAGGACAAGAAGACCGCGGCCGAGAAGAACGAGGTCGACCAGGAGGCCGTGCAGGAGGCGGATGAGAAAGCGGGCGCCAGGGATCAGGCGGCGCAGAAGCCTGACCCGAAGAAGCGGTCTGCCATACCAACGCCGCCCACGGACGACCTGTGGATGTCCATCCCGGCGATCGGGCTCTACGACAACTACGTGACCAACTCTGGCGCCCATTCCGCGATGGATAATGGGGCCATCAAGTTGCCCGAGACGGCCTTCCCCTGGCAGGACAACGCGAACACCTACATTGCTGCACACAGGCTCGGGTGGCCTGGCACGGCGAGCTACCATCAGTTCTACGATCTGCCGCTTCTGGCTGAGGGGGATGTGATCTACCTCGGCGACGTCAACGGGACTACCTACACCTACGAGGTTACGGGGTTCAAAGAGATAACGCCGGACGAGACGTGGGTAACCGCTCCCCAGCCCGGCAGGGACATGCTCTCGCTGCAGACCTGCATCGAGAACTTCGGCGACTACTGGACGATGGGCCCGAATTGGAACGTGCGCTACATCGTTCAGGCTGACCGGGTCTCTGTGGACATCGCCAAGTAGGCCTGTCCCCAGGCACACTCCCGTAGAACGCCTCCAGGCGGGGGTACTCTTTCTTTGGTACAGCGCGTAAAAGCGCTATACTGGCCGCTCCTGTTACGGTGGCGGGTTTTGGTACTTCGAATAGGAGGGTGACTCACATGGCACTGGTTACGATGCGCCAGCTTCTGGACGAAGCGGCGAAGGGGGGCTACGGCGTAGGGGCGTTCAACGTCAACAACCTGGAGCAGGTACAGGCGATCATGGAGGCCGCGCGAGAGACCGGGTCTCCCGTCATCATCCAGGCTTCGCGAGGCGCGCGCAAGTACGCCAACGACCGCTTTCTGTACCATCTCATGGAGGCCGCGACGGAGGTATACCCCGAGATCTCCGTTGCCCTGCACCAGGACCACGGCAACTCCCCCGAGACCTGCAAGAGCGCCATAGAACTAGGTTTCACCAGCGTCATGATGGATGGCTCACTCATGGACGACGGTAAGACCCCTGCGGACTTCGAGTACAACGTGGGCGTCACGCGTGAGGTGGTCGAGATGGCGCACGCGTCAGGCGTCACCGTAGAGGGCGAGCTAGGGACGCTTGGGGGCATAGAGGACGATGTTGGCTCGGGTGAGGTAAACCTGACGGACCCCGACCAGGCCGTGGAGTTCGTCGAGCGGACGGGGGTAGACGCTTTAGCGGTCGCCATCGGGACGAGCCACGGGGCTTACAAGTTCACCAAGGAGCCTGACCGCGAGGTCTTGGCCATGCACATCATCGAGGAGATCAACGAGCGGCTTCCGACCACGCACCTCGTAATGCACGGCTCCTCCAGCGTACCCAAAGAGCTCGTCGACATTATCAACGAGTATGGCGGCGACATACAGCCGACGTGGGGCGTGCCTGTGCGAGAGATACAAGAGGGCATCAAGCACGGCGTGAGGAAGGTCAACGTCGACACCGACCTGCGTCTGGCGGCGACGGGTGCGATCCGCAAGGCCTTCGCCGAGGACCCTTCGGAGTTCGATCCCCGCTACTACCTGAAGCCTGCCAGGGCCGCGATGCAGGAGGTCGTAAAGGCGCGCATGGAGGCCTTCGGGCAGGCAGGCCACGCGAAGGACTACGATCCCATCTCGCTCCCAGACATGGCAGTCCGCTACAAGGAACAGGGCCACCAACTGACGGTTACTTGAGCAAGAATCCTCCGGCCCGCCCAAGAGCAGAGGGAGAACCCTCGCCGAGGTCCTCTACACCCGGTGCCTGACCAGGATGGAACGCGCAAGGGGTGCGCCGAGGGCGTGGGAGACCCCGTCCTCACCCTCTGCGGTGACGACGCCATCCAGCGCGCGGACCTCCCTCACCCGGATCGCACGCCCTGGCACGAGCCCAAGACCCTGCAGGTAGGTAAGTACGGCGGGGTCCCTGTTCTCTACCCGCGAGAGGATGAAACATCCGCCGGCCTCTGTCCCACTGAGGGGTCGCGAATCCTCGGGCGGCAGCACGCCGTCGGACGCTGGGATGGGCGCGCCATGGGGATCTCGCTCCGGATAGCCCAGAAGCTCGGCAAGGCGCTCCGTAAACTCGTCGGAGACGGCGTGCTCCAGCCGCTCGGCCTCCTCGTGTACGTCCTCCCACGAGTACCCTAGATGCTCGAGTAGGAACGTCTCGATCAGGCGGTGCCGCCGCACCAGCCGCAAAGCCTCCGCGCGCCCCCGCATCGTAAGGGAGGCCCCCCGGTAGGGCTCATACTGGGCGAGTCCCATTACCTGTAGCCTCGCGAACATGTTGGTTACCGAGGCAGAAGAGACAGAGAGCCTGTCCGCGACGCCTTTGGTCGACGCCGCTCCCGAGCCCGCAGTCTCCCACACGGCCTTGAGGTAATCCCCGACCGAGGCGGAAGGCTGAGTGACCACTATGTTCCCCATTTCCGATCACAATATCGGTTACTCGAACAATTTTATCAAGCTAGGGTACTTTGACATGTAGCTTCAGTTTGTCGTAATATTAGACAGGGCTAAAATTATCTCGGGGTACGAAATCCCGTGAGGGTGCAGCGGACGGAACAGGATGGTGCGCATGGATGGATCGAGATGGGGGGTTTCACGCCGGGATTTTCTGCGCGCCGCGGGCGTCGCCGGGGCTTTAGGGGTTTCCGGTAGCCTGTTGGGGCCCCACGCGGCCCTCGGGCACGACGGAGAAGAGCATGGGGCGAGCCACGGGGCCGCGGACTCTGGCGGCATGGCTGCGCACGGGGGGAACGGGGCGGTTGGGGATGTGGACCTCTCCAAGTTCGACCCCTCGAAGTTCTTGAGGCAATTCTACTGGGGTGAGGAGCGGACCGAGGGTGGCAGGACGGTTCGAGAGTACGAGCTGAGTGCGGAGACGGTGGAGGTAGAGGTGGCGCCTGGGGTGATGTACCCGGCGTGGGCCTACAACGGGCAGGTGCCTGGGCCCACGTTGCGCGCCAGGGAGGGCGACCTGTTGCGCGTGGTGTTCAGAAACAGGGATGCGCACCCGCATACGATCCACTTCCACGGCTTTCACCCGGCGGACATGGACGGGGTGTTCGAGCTCGTCGCGCCGGGGCAGGAGTTCGTCTACGAGTTCGACGCCGAGCCGTTCGGGTGTCACCTCTACCATTGCCACGTCATGCCGCTCAAGAAGCACATCGAGAAGGGACTCTACGGTGCTTTCGTCATAGACCCGAGGGAGGAACGTGAGGAGGCCGACGAGCTGGTGATGGTCATGAACGGCTTCGACACCAACTTCGACGGCGCGAACGAAGTCTACGCAGTGAACACCGTAGCCTTCCACCACCAGCGCCACCCCGTTGAGATAAAGCTTGGGGAGTTGGTGAGGATCTACGTGGTGAACGTTCTGGAGTTCGACTTCGTGAACAGCTTCCACACGCACGCCAACTTCTTCGACTACTATCCAACTGGGACCAGGCTCGAGCCCTCCGAGTTCACGGACACCAAGATGTTCGCCCAGGGGGAGCGCGGCATCATGGAGTTCCGCTACGACTTCCCAGGACTCTTCATGTTCCACGCCCACGTCAGCGAGTTCGCCGAGCTCGGTTGGATGGGCCTCTTCGACGTGAAGGAGTAGGAGTGGGACGAGAGCGTGGACCGGTCTGGGTGCTCCTGGGGCTCGCGCCGCTGCTAGGGTTGGGCGTACTGCTGGCCGCCATCGTGCTGAACGGGGCGGGTATAGACCGTGAGGACCGTCCGCCCGTGGAGGATCTCACCATCGATCGCGTGTCGTTGCCCACGCCAGACGAGATAGTGGTGAGCGTGACCAACGGCGGTCCCGAGCCCGTTACCGTGAGCCAAGTGACGGTGAACGAGGCGCTCTGGGACTTCCGGGCGGAGCCGGACGCCACGATCCCGCCGCTTGGTTCGGCGGAGATCACCTTGCCTTACTCCTGGGTCGAGGGCGAGGCATACGGGATAACCCTCATCACGGGCACAGGGACCACCTTTTCCGCTGAGGTGCCTGCGGCGGTGATCACACCGACGTTCTCGGCAGAGACGTTCTGGCGCTACGCGCTGATCGGAACCTACGTCGGCGTGATACCGGTGGCCCTCGGGCTGCTTTGGTACCCTTTCCTCAGACGCCTCGGCTCCGCGGGGATCGGGGCCGTACTGGCCCTCACACTAGGGCTCCTGGTCTGGCTGGTCGTGGACACGCTGCTCGAGGCAGTAGAGGTAGCCGGACGGTTGCCTGGGGTCTTCTCCGGCGTCCCGCTGGTGCTGATGGCGGCGCTGCTCGCCCTCCTCGGGCTGTTGGGGGCCGAGCGGTTGTTCAGGAGGCGCGGGGAGACGAGCCGACTCTCGACATCATACCGGATTGCCCTGGGGATAGGCCTGCACAACCTGGGGGAGGGGCTGGCCATCGGCGCGGCGTTCGCCCTCGGGGAGGCGGCACTTGGGACGTTCCTCGTGGTCGGGTTCACGTTGCACAACATTACAGAGGGTGTAGGTATCGCGGCGCCCATTCTTGAAGAGAAGCCACGCCTCGCGCACTTCGCGGGCCTGGCGCTTCTTGGTGGGGGACCTGCGGTGTTGGGGACCTGGATCGGCGGCTTCGCCTACTCCAACCTCGCCTCGGCCGTGTTGCTCGCTCTCGGGGCCGGCGCCATACTCCAGGTGATCTACGAGGTCACGCGGCTTCTCCTGAAGGATTCGGCACGGTCGAAGACCGCTGCCCTCTCCGCCCCGAACCTGGGCGGGTTCACCGCCGGGGTGGCCATCATGTACGCGACGGCTTTGCTGGTGAGCGTTTAGGCTGAAAGAGACAGGTTCGCGAACGTGTGGGTATGTAACCTGGCCGGCGGGCTGCTCGGCTACGCCCAATTTCCCGGCGCCCCTGTGGCAACGGGTTATCGATGGCCTGGGCGAAGCGGCGATGACCTATACACAGCTCGCCCTCGAGATCTCCCTTCGCCCATTCGCCAGCGATCAAGAGTTTTTCGTCGAGGCGGAGATCCCGGCCGTGCTCACGATCGAAGGTGCCGACAGCACGAACGGCAACGTTCACTCCGACGCGGACACCATAGATCACCGACCCGACTCAAAGGTGGTTGGTTGGCCCAGTGATACTGGACTCCACCGTGCGTTCCTTTGTCAGTCGGCTGCCGTCATACGAGTGCGGCAGGCTCAGGCAGGGGGAAGAGTGTTAGAAAGCGTTCCACCGCTGCCTGGTCGCCTTCGATCTTCACGTCCCCGGATCGCAGCGCTTCTGCCAAGGGGCGATCTTGGTAGACGAGCTCGGCCAGCGTAGCCGAGTCGGCCTCGATGGTCGCGTCAGGCTGCTCCACGCTGCCACGTTCGACCTCGAAGCTGTCCCCGGACACTTCGGCCCTGAAGCGGTCTTCCCCCATCCTAAGTTCGTAGCTCGCCTCGAAGCCCTCGGCGGCGCCAGGGTCGAACATCGTCCTGAAGGAGAGGATCAGGGAGTCAACACCTAGAGGAGCATCGTCAAGTTTGGACGGGGAGCGGGCACCCCACCTGCCGAGACGGATAATGACCGGCTCCAACTCCTCGCCCCAATCGGTCAACTCGTAGATCTTCGACGCCGCCGGCGGAGGAAGCCTTCGACGGCGCACGATCCCACCCTCCTCCAACCCGCGCAGGCGCTGGGCGAGGACGTTGGGACTGGCGTGTGGCAGCCCAGCCCGCAAGTCCGTGAACCGCTTCGGCCCCAACAACAACTCGCGTACTACCAGCAGCGCCCAGCGCTCGCCGACCAGGTCGAGCGCATGCGCCGCCGAACACCCGTCATCGTATGTGCGTCTTGTCACCATACGGAGAGTTTATCACCGAAAGTACTGATGTCTACATATCTGATCAGGTTTCGAAGATGAATGGTTGTTTTTTAGGACTACTGCCGTATGCTCAAACCAGATGATGTTGTGATCTCGGCAAACGGAGATGATCCAGATGACGCAGTATGAGGTTGGAAAACACGAGGAGTTGCATTCTGAGACGATGGGTGGTGGGCGGCGTTGGATCGCTCTCTACGTGCTTTGTGTGGGGATGCTGATGATCGTGCTGGACGCCACGGTGGTCAACGTGGCGTTGCCTGCGATTCAGAACGACCTCGGTTTCTCGCAATCGAGCCTTGCGTGGGTCGTCAACGCCTACTTGATCGCCTTCGGCGGCCTGTTGCTGCTCGCTGGACGTCTCGGAGATCTCATCTCCCGCAGGGGGATGTTTTTGGCCGGCATTGGGGTGTTCACGGTGGCCTCACTGCTGTGTGGCCTCGCGCAGAGCCAGGAGTTATTGGTCGCGGCCCGCTTCGTTCAGGGAGCTGGCGGCGCCATGACATCCGCGGTGATCCTGGGCATGATCGTCACCATGTTCCCCGAGGCGCGGGAGCAGGCGAAGGCCATTGGAGTCTTCGCCTTCGTCGCCTCCGCCGGTGGTGCGGTGGGCCTGCTCGTCGGCGGCGTCCTGACCCAGTCGATCAGCTGGCATTGGATCTTCTTCGTGAATATACCGATCGGTATCGCGACAGCGATGCTCGCCGGACGGCTGATCGACCGCGACAAGGGCATCGGGTTCGGGGACGGCGCGGACGTCTCCGGTGCTGTCCTGGTAACCGGCTCGCTGATGCTAGGCGTCTACACGATCATAGGTCCGGCCGCTGAATACGGCTGGGGCTCCGGTCGTACCCTGACAATAGGCGCCCTCTCGCTCGTGTTGTTGGCAGCCTTCGTCGCCCGCGAAGCGACCGCGCGCAACCCGCTGGTGCCGCTCCGGATCTTCCGCTCGCGAAACGTCACTGGGGCGAACATGATCCAGGTTCTGAGCGTCGCGGGGATGTTCGGTATGTTCTTCCTCGGCGCGCTCTATTTGCAGCGAATCCTCGCCTACGATGCCTTGCAGACCGGTCTCGCGTTCTTGCCTGTCACGATCCTGATGGGGACCCTGTCGGTCCGCTACACCGACCGTCTGGTCATGCGCTTTGGGGCAAGGAAGTTGGTGCTCGGCGGCCTTGCGCTATTCATGGCCGGGCTCGCACTGTTCGCGCAGGCGCCGGTCGACGGAGATTACGTGATCCACATCTTGCCTGTGATGGTCCTTCTCGGCATCGGGGCCGGCCTCTGCTTCCCGGCGCTCATGACGCTGGCGATGTCTGGCGCCACGCCCAGCGACGCGGGGCTGGCCTCCGGCTTGATCAACACCACAGCGCAGGTCGGCGGTGCCCTTGGCCTGGCCGTGCTCGCGACCCTGTCAGCGTCGCGGAGCGACCAGCTGATCGGGGAAGGCGAGTCCGCCGCGGCGGCGTTGACGAGCGGCTACCACCTAGCGTTCGGGATCGGAGCCGGGCTCGTCGTCGTGGCGATCGCCATCGCCCTCACTGTGCTACAGCCCGAACGTCAGACAGAGGAAGAGTTCCAGGCGGAACCCGCCGATTGCGAAGCGGCGTAGGTTCAAGGCCGGCGAGAATCCAACGAACGGGAGGATGAACATGCTGCTCGAGGGCAAAAACGCCGTGGTCTACGGAGGTGGAGGAAAAGTAGGCGGCGCGGTGGCCCGAGCGTTCGCCCGCGAGGGGGCAAGGGTCTTCCTTGCAGGACGTACCATTACAACACTCGACGAGGTCGCCGAGGACATAGCCTCTGCTGGAGGAGTGGCCGAGACGGCGCAGGTCGACGCTCTGGACGAGCAGGCCGTGGAGAAGCACATCGGCGAGGTGGTGGAGCGAGCTGGGAGTGTCGATGTCTCCTTCAACGCCATCTCGATCCAGGACGTACAGTTGATCCCGCTCGTCGAGATGTCACGTGAGGATTTTATGCGTCCGATCAGTACCGGCACGGCGACGCATTTCCTGACTGCCAGGGCGGCCGCGCGGCGCATGGCCACTCAAGGCTCGGGCGTCATCCTGACGTTCTCCGCCTCGGCCGTCCGCGCGTTCTTCCCTGGCGTCTACGTGGGAGGCTTCGGGATCGCGTGCACGGCGATCGAAGCCCTCACAAAGCAGCTTGCGGCGGAGGTCGGGCAAGACGGCATCCGCGTGAACTGCCTGCGTTCGGAGGGGATCCCGGAGTCCTGGGAGGGCGCTTCGACCGGTGAATGGTCGGCTCCACCCAAGGAGATCGAGGCGTTTCTCAAGCAGAGGTCTTTGCTTGGGCGGGTGACGACCCTGGCCGATGTGGGCAACGCTGCGGCGTTCATGGCCTCGGACCGGGCCGGCGCGACTACCGGAACGGTCTTCAACCTGACCAGCGGCACGGTTGTAGACTAGAGTATGCTTAGGAGAGGGATGGGACCATGAACGACCTTCAGCAACAGATCCAGAGAGTGATCGACGGGCTGGTCGAATCGGGAGCCGAGCGGGGCCTGCAGGTCGCCGTCTACCGGCACGGTGAGCAGGTGGCTGACGCCGTCGCTGGCGTCGCCGACCCGGAGACCGGGCGTCGCGTCGCGCCGGACACGCCTATCTACTGCTACTCGGTTGGCAAGGGCGCGACCTCGACCGTGGCGCATGTGCTCGTGGAGCGTGGGTTGTTCGGCTACGACACGCCGATCGTCAAGGTGTGGCCCGAGTTCGGTGCCCACGGTAAGGAGGCCGCGACCGTGCGGCACGTCCTGACGCACACGGTCGGTGTGCCGGGGATACCAGATCACACGACGCCAGAGGACCTGTGTGACTGGGACAAGATGTGCGCTGCCATCGCCGACGCCGAGCTCTGGTGGGAGCCTGGCACGAAGATTGCCTATCATGCATACCCGTTCGGCTACATCCTCGGGGAGATCGTGCGCCGGAGTACGGGCAAACCCATCTCGCAAGTGCTTCGCGAGGAGGTGGCCGTTCCGCTCGGCATCGCCGATGAGATCTACTTCGGAGTCCCAGAGTCCGAACTGGGCAGGCTGGCCAGGCTGGAAGACATGGAAGGTAGCGCGGAAATGCTTGCCTCGATGCCCGATGATTCTCCTTTCTTCAAGTTGGGGCCGCGGCAGGTGACCCCTACCGCCGAGTTCGGCAACCGTCACGACATCCTGATGGCCGACATACCGGCCGGCGGCAAGATGTCCGCGCGCGCCATGGCCCGAATGTACGCTGCGTTGGTGGACGAGGTGGATGGCATCCGGCTTGTCTCCCCCGAGCGGCTGCGCGAGATATCCGCCGGGGCGTTCACCGGCGTGGACCAGATCATGGGCTTCCCGATCACCTGGGCGCTGGGTTACTCCGTCGGGCGCCTAGGAGCAGACCCGCAAGAGACACGGAGCGTGCTCGGGGTCGGAGGCGTCGGCGGAAGCTTCGCATGCGCTGACACCGCAACAGGCGTCACGTGGGCCCTGACGAAGAACAGGCTTACCGCCGGTTTCGAGGCCGCCGAGCAGATCTCCGGTATCGTCACGAAAGCAGTCGAAGAGTACTAGGGCGAGCTCAAGCTCACTTCTGGAGAGAATGAGAGGACGTTGATCTCGGGGAATCAGCGCCTAGTCGGGCGAGAGGAAGGAGCACGATGGATTGGAAGATAGAGATAGTCACGGTCCCGGTCTCGGACATTGATCGCGCCAGAGATTTCTATGCGGAGAAGGTGGGCTTCGCGGTGGATATTGACCACAGGATCAGCGACGAGCTCCGTCTCGTTCAACTGACCCCGCCTGGATCCGCGTGCTCGATCCATCTGGGAAAGGGGACAGTAGATATGGAGCCGGGCTCCATGGACGGCGTGTTTCTGGTCGTTCGGGACGTGCGCGCCGCCCGTGACCATCTGGTAGAGCGAGGCGTAGAGGTCGGCGAGTTACAGGTCTTCGACGACGGCTCGTACCGTAAGGCCAGGGAGGGAGAGAACCTCGACCTCGTCGGGTGCGTCTTCTTCAGCGATCCTGACGGTAACCGCTGGTGCGTGCAACAGATACCCGCCCGCGATTAGCACTGAGAACGAAAGGAGAGTAGCAATGGGCAAAGTAACTTCGGGACTCACGATGTCGCTTGACGGGTTCATCGCCGGGCCGAACGACGGGCCGGAGCATCCGCTGGGTGAAGGAGGAATGCGGCTCTTCGACTGGTACTTCAGCGGTGACACCGATTACGTCGTGCCGAGTGGCGGGATGACGTTCAAGGTCTCGTCTCAAGCTGCCGAGCTTCTACGGGAAGTATTCTCGGAGATCGGGGCGATCGTGACGGGACGGAGGACGTTCGACATCACGAACGGTTGGGGCGGCACTCACCCCATCGGCGAACACGTCCCGATCTTCGTCGTAACCCACTCTGTCCCCGATGGATGGGCCTACGAAGGGTCGCCGTTCACCTTCGTCACCGAGGGCGTGGAGAGCGCGGTCGAACAGGCCAGGGCGGCGGCTGGCGAGAAGAACGTCGCGGTGGGCGCTGCGAGCCTCGTCCAGCAGTGCCTCAAGGCGGGGATACTTGACGAAGTACACGTAGACGTGGTCCCAGTGCTGCTGGGGGATGGCGTCAGGTTGTTCGATCACCTCGGGACCGAACATATCGAGCTGGAGAGGATCGGGTTGATAGCAGATCCAGACGTGACCCACATGACCTTTCGAGTCATAAAGTAAGGAACGGAGATGAAATGAACGACGAATCCAGAGGCAATTACGCAAGGGTCAATGGCCTCGAGATGTACTATGAGATTCACGGCAAAGGCGAGCCATTGATCCTGCTGCACGGCGGCGTGGGGCTATCGAGATGTTCGGAGAGGTTCTGCCGCTGCTCACAGAAGGTCGCAGGGTCATCGGTGTCGATTTGCAGGCACATGGCCGCGCAGCCGATATCGAACGCCCCATGACGTTCGAAACGATGGCGAACGACGTTCAGCCCTGATCGAGCACCTGGGGTTAGGAGAGGCCGACGTTATGGGCTACTCTTTAGGCGGCGGGGTCGCCCTGCAGACAGCTATCCGGCATCCCGAGGTGGTGAGGAAGCTCGTGCTCGACTCGACTCCATTCAAACGCGATGGATGGTACCCCGAGGTCCTGGCGGGAATGGAACAGATGGGCCCCGGGGCCGCAGAGCCGATGATGCAGACGCCGACGTACCACCTCTACTCCAGCGTCGCGCCGAGGCCCGAAGACTGGCCCGTCTTGCTCACCAAGCTCGGCGAGCTTCTCAGTCAGGACTACGACTGGTCGGAAGAAGCGGCGGCGATGGAGGTACCGGCGATGATCGTTCTAGGCGACGCCGATAGTGTCCGCACGTCGCACGCGGTGGCGTTCTTCGAGTTGCTCGGTGGCGGCAAGCAAGATGCCGGGTGGGACTGTTCCGGAATGTCGGAAGCCAGGCTCGCCGTCCTACCGGGCAGGACGCATTGCGACATCTACTTCTCTCCAGCGCTGTCTGCCGCCGTCGCGCCGTTCCTGGACACGCCAGAGCCATAAGGAAAGCGAGGCGAGAATCGAGGATGGCAGGAACGTGGACTGGGGATCGGTACCGACTCCCAGGCATCTATAACGAATAACCCGAACCGAAGGAGGGATCGACGTGACGGAGAATTACGCGAATCTACCGCGAGTAGTGTCGCGAGACGAGTGGCTAGCCGCCCGCAAGGACCTGCTCGCCAGGGAGAAGGAATTGACCAGGCAGCGCGACGCCATGAGCGCCGAGCGCCGCAGGCTGCCGATGGTCAGGATCGAAAAGCAATATGTATTCGAAGGACCTGATGGCAAAGCGAGCCTGCTCGACTTGTTCGAGGGCCGCCGCCAGCTGATAGTCGGCCATTTCATGTTCGACCCGAGTTGGGAGGAGGGATGCCCGAGTTGTTCGGCGGGGGCCGATGAGATCTCAAGCGGGCTTCTCAGGCATCTGCACGTACGTGATACCACGTTCGTCTACGTCTCACGGGCGCCGCTGGGCAAGATCGAGGCTTATAAGGCGAGCAAGGGCTGGACCTTCCCCTGGTACTCTTCCTACGGCAGCGACTTCAACTACGACTTCCACGCTACGTTGGACGCATCCGTTGCACCCGTCGAGTACAACTTCCGAACCATGGACGACCAAGACGAGCAGTCAGCCGAGGTACCAGGCCGGAGTTCTTTCCTGCGCGAGGGAGATAGCGTCTTCCACACCTACTCCGTCTACGCGCGTGGCCTAGAGACGGTTGGTGGTTCTTACTACTTCCTCGACGAGACGGCGCTCGGCCGGCAGGAGGACTGGGAGGAGCCGAAGGCCCGCGCGGCGGACGCGCGTGGTGCTGTCCCCGACTTCTCATCATAGAGTGCTCATAAGCGGGGAATGAAGGTTGGGAAGGTGGGCAACAGGCGCTAGAACCTCTGGACGATAGCTACGCCTATGATGATGAGCAGGGCTCCCAGAAGGCGCGGTATGCTCGCTGGTTGTACGGTGACGCCGAGCAGGCCGAAATGGTCTATAGCTATGGACGCGATAACCTGCCCCGCCAGGAACAGGCCTACCGTCGTCGCCGCCCCTAGGCGGGGGGTAAGGATGATCGAGGCGCACACGAAGAAAGCCCCGAGCAGACCGCCGAGCCACATCCACCAGGGCGCGTTCATGATGGACCCTAGCTCAGGTAAGGAGCGACGGACGACAGCGGTGGTCGCGAACAGGACCACGGTCCCAACCAGGAACGAGAACGCGGCTGCCAGTACCGGGCCGCCGACGACCTGGCGCAGCTGGCTGTTGATGGCGAACTGCGTGGGCGCGGCCATCCCCGCGGCTAGGGCCACAGGTAGTAACAGCAGCCAGGTCATACTCTTCACACTCCTCGCTCACCTAGGTTTTCATGGGATCAGCGCGGCTCGTAGACGTCGTAGAGGATCGGCTCTATGCCGTCTTCCCCGACCCCGGCGCGGTACTGGATGTAGCGGGCGCGCTGGAGATAGGCGAGGGCTGTCTTCATCCGGTTTTCGAGGCCGGGGATCTCCTCTTCGAGCTCGGCCAGCTCGGTCGAATCGAGAACCACGTCCTCCTCGTCATTGTCCTGCCAGATCTCCCACAGCCTGCGCCAAAGCGCATCGGCTTCGGATGATAAGGGTTCTCTTTCCATCTCGCTACCCGCTTTCCTCATGCTTGCGAAGCTCGAACACGATGTGGGCCAGCTCAGGGACGAGGAGCTTCTCCACTGCGAGCCTAACCGCGTTACGAGATCCTGGCAGGCTCGCCACGAACTTGGTGCCCACGGCTCCAGCGACCGCGCGGCTCATGATCGCGGCGGCCCCGATCTCCTCGTACGAGAGCATCCTGAAGATCTCACCAAACCCGTCGAGCTTCTTCTCGATCATGCGGTCGACGACCTCGTAGGTCGTGTCGCGGCCCGAGATCCCTGTCCCGCCCGTGGTAACCACGGCGTCTACGTCGGGGTTCGCAAGCAGGTCTAGGAGGCTCGTCCTGATGCCATTCACCTCGTCCATGACGATCTGACGCGCCACGATCTCCTGTCCCGCTTCGCGCAGGATCTGTTCTGCGGTATCGCCTCCTGTGTCGGTCTCGCGAGTCCTAGTGTCGCTGATGGTCAAAACGGCGACCCTGACATGCTCCGGGGCCGACTCTCTGTGCCTGTGAACACTCTCGCTCAAAACAGCCCTCCCTGCAAAAATGGGTTGGACGTGCGCTCGTTCCCGATCTCGGTCTGTGGCCCGTGCCCGGGATAGACCGTCGTCTCGTCAGGTAGCGTCATCAACCTCTCCTCAATGCTGCGCATCAGGACCTCCATGCTCCCACCTGGGAGATCCACCCTTCCGACACTTCCCGCGAAGAGCGCGTCGCCCGACAGAACGAGCCCCTGCTCCTCGACGTAGAAAGCCAGGTGTCCGGGCGCGTGGCCTGGCGTGTAGAGCGACCGCAGCCTGAGACCTCCGACCTCGAGCACCTCCTCATCGTCGATGTGGTGGTCCACAGCAGGGACCTTGCCGAACTTCAGGCCCATCATCATCGCCTGGATCGGAAGCTGCTTCAGCATAGGCTCGGCTCCGGCGTGCATCAAGACCGGGCATGTGTACTCGTCGACGAGGGCAGCGACGGCCCCGACGTGGTCTATGTGGGCGTGGGTGACGATTATGGACCCAACCTCCAGATGGGTCTGTTCGACCGCGAGCGCGATGCGGGCCGCCTCGTCGCCGGGATCGACGAGCGCGCCGACCCCAGACTCCTCATCCCCAATGATGTAGCAATTCTCCTGGAAAGGGCCGACGGTGAGCATCTCCAGTATCATCGCGTCCTCCCGAGAAGAAACTCGACGAGCAGGCGGGCAGGGACGCCCGTCGCGCCCTTCGTGGTGTAGGCGTTACCCTTCTTGCCGTAGGCGGTTCCCGCTACGTCCAGGTGCGCCCACGGGTAGTCGACAAACTCCTTCAGGAAAGCGCCAGCCGTCAAAGCTCCCCCTCTGCGGCCGCCAGAGTTCTTTATGTCTGCGGTGTCGCCTCTTATCTGCTCTGTGTACTCTCCGAAGAGCGGCAGCGGCCAGGCCCTCTCCCCGGTCGTCTCACCCGCGGTCTGTAACTCCGCTACGAGGTCTTCGTCGTTCCCCATGAGGCCGGAGGTGTGGTCTCCGAGCGCGACGGCGCAGGCGCCCGTCAGGGTGGCGCAGTCCACAACGGCGGAAGGCTCGTAGCGCTTGGCGTACGAGAGGGCGTCAGCGAGGATCAAACGCCCCTCCGCGTCTGTCGTAACTATCTCTACCGTCTTGCCCGAGTGCATCTGAAGTACGTCGCCAGGCTTGAAGGCGCCCCCGCCCGGCAGGTTCTCTGTCGCCGGCACGAGGGCCACGAGGTTGAGCGGGAGATTCAGAGCCCCGGCGGCCTCCATCGCCCCGAGGACGGCGGCGCCACCGCTCATGTCGAACTTCATGTCCTCCATTCCGGCGGATGGCTTTATGGAGATACCACCCGAGTCGAAGGTAACGGCCTTCCCTACCAGGACGACAGGCGCGGAGTCGCCTCCCCCGCGATGCTCGAGCACGATGAACCGGGGCTCGTTGGAGGCGGAGCGGCCTACTGTCGCGAGACCCGTGAGTCCCTCTTCTTCGATGCCGGCCCGGTCGAGAACCTCTAGCTCCATACCGTACTCGTCGGCGATCGTGCTGGCCCTCTCCGCGAGATACTCCGGGGTGGCCACGTTGGACGGCTCGTTGGCGAGGTCGCGGGCCAGCACGGTCCCTTCAGCCACCTTGACACCAAGTTCGGTCCCCTCTGTGGCCTCGTCCAGCGCCCCTTCGTCGGCGACGAGCCAGAACGTTTCGAGATCCTGGTCGTCCGCTGCACTCTTGTGCCTGTCGAAGCGGTACAGGCCAAGCCTGGCCCCTTCGGCGGCGGTCCGCGCGATCTCCCATATCGTTGTATCAGGCAGGGTCGGCAGGGAAAGAGCCGCGCTGTGCAGCTTGAGGGCCCTGGCGCGTCTGGCGACGGTGGCCGCCGCGCGGCGCAGGTTCTCCAGGTCGAGAAGTTCCCTCTCTCCGAGGCCGACGAGCAAGAGGCGGGGCGCGGGCCCGCCCTGCCCGTAGAGCAGGGCCGTCTCGCCTGCTTTGCCGCCGAAATCTCCGCCCGACACGACCGTGGCGGCGTCTTCCCCGAGGTCCCGCGGACTCTCCCCTTTATATAGGGCTACCGCGAGCAGTTCTGGCGCGAATTCCTCTCTTGCTCGGCTCGTAGCGCCGATCTTGACCAAGTCCGGACCACCCTTCTACGCAAGACACAGGGCCGCATAGATTATAGGGGAAAGGGAGAGGCAGTCTAATTCGCGGGTCCTGTGGATCCACGCGAACGGGGCCGTTCCGGCATCTCGGGCACGGGGAGCAAACCTTGCCACAAACCCCGCGACCCATAGAAGAAAGCGAGGTGGCAGAACGATAACGGTCCGGCCGCGGCCCGAATCGACGCCCGGCTAGCGCAGAGTCTGCCCCTGTGGCATGTGCGTGTGTCCCCGCGGCGCGATATTGAGATGCGGTGCGGCATCGCACAGCGAGTGGAGCGCCAAGGCCATAGCCAGGTACCTGAAGGTCCACAAATCCACCTTCCATCGCGCCTTGAAGCGGTGGGCCGAGGAAGGATTGGGTAATTACGACCGAGAGCCGCGTGGGTCGTCGAGAGCGCCGATCAGTAGGAGGAGAATAGTAGGGGCAAGCCAGCTGTACATTCTTCGGAAAGGAACGCGCCTGCTTCCATCTTTAGGCTCTCGCCAATCCTACCTGCCGCGGGCCGTCTTCGGTAAGCACTGCCCGAAACCTGAGCTCAAGGGTGTTTGTTTATTGGCAACGGTATGGGTGGTGACGTTCCTGCGGTTTTCCAAACCGGGGTCTCCTCTCCGAGCGCGCCACATACCTCCAGAGGACGCAGGAGCCCTGCTTCGGTCAGCACCCCCCCCGAAGCCCGGCCCTGTGTCTTAGGAGAAGGCGTCCGGGGGATCCTCAGACTGCAACGTGGTTTGCATCTCCTTATGGTGTTGCTAACCGTGCTGGCCTCATCTGCGAGTGTCACTTCACGCTCCAGGGCGTATTTCGGGT
>DASQWQ010000224.1:0-10150 GCA_035640175.1 Rubrobacter sp.
GGCCTGGGGCGTGCTAGGGAGCGGGCCGCCGAACTCGACGGAGCCGCAGGAGCCGTGGCCGAACCTGTGGTCGAGAACTCCGTCGGGGCCGGTACCCAGCTCTGCTCGACGTTCGAGGATCTAGGGGAGGTCGCGCGGCGCAGCGGGGTGAGGGTCTGCATGGACACGGCCCACGCTTTCGTAGCCGGCTACGACCTGTCGGTGGAGGACGGAGGGAGAATGGTCGCTGAGGATCTCGTGGAGGCGGTCGGAGAGGCGGTCGCGCTGGTTCACCTCAACGATGCGAAGGCCGAACTCGGGAGCCACCTTGACGGGCATCGCAAGGTGGGGGAGGGGTGCATACCCGTCGACGCCTGGCCAGGGTTTTTCGACGCTCTGCCAGGAGTTCCCGTGGTCATGGAGACGCCGTACGGGACCCCTGAGTCTGACTCCGAAGAGGTGCTTCTGGTCAAGAAGTTGGCGGGTGGGTTGCGCAAAGCGCCGATTGGAAGATAGAATCTAGGGCGTGAAGACTTTGGAGATAAGTCCGGAGCGACATGCAGGAGACCTTCTCTCGACCCTTGGCGAGACCCTGCGGGCGGAACGCAACGAGCGGGGGCTAACGTTAAAGCAGGTCGCTGAAGGCGCGCACGTCTCGGTTTCGTACCTCGCCGAGATAGAACGCGGCGAGAAGGATCCCTCTTCGAGGGTACTCGAGAGCATCGCCAGTGGATTGGATGTCGAGGTCAGCGAGCTGCTCGTCCGGATCGCCTCGGCGCTCGAGCCCGCGCCGGTCGTCCCCGTCACCGACTCACTGGCGGCCTAGACTCCCAAGAAGCCGACGTTGCGCTTCACTCTGAAACCGATTAGGCGCGACGATGCACGGGCCATCTCGCGCTGGCGCTACGAAGAACCGTACTCGATCTACAATGGAGATCCCACCTCCGTGGATGCGCTCCTGCAACCGCGCTTCTCCTACCACTCCGTCTACGACGAACGCGGAGATCTGACGGGTTACTTCTGCTTCGGTGAGGACGCGCAGGTCGCGGCCGGAAAGCGGCTCGGGGTCTACGAGCGCGAGCCTGCGCTCGATGTGGGGCTCGGGATGAGGCCGGATCTCACAGGAAGGGGCCTCGGAGAAGAGTTCGTGCGCGCCGGCCTCCGCTTCGCACGGGAGAACTACTCGCCTCCGGCGTTCCGCCTGACCGTCGCGGCCTTCAACCGCCGCGCTATCCGCGTATACGAGAGGGCCGGCTTCGAGACCGTAGAGACGTTCGGCGCTCCTACGTTGGGCGTCGAAAAGGAATGGCTGCTGATGAGACGCGGGGCTTAGGTCCAACCGCCTGCGGCCGTTGTCTACAAGCCGAAGAAGTAGACGGCCAGGATGCCGAGCGTATTGTAGCCAGCATGCGCCAGGAAGCTCGCCGTGGTGTTGACGTAGCGGCGGAGGAGTCCGAGGCCGATGGAGAGCACGAAGATGTAGCCGAGCAGCAGTGATGGACCGTACTGAACGTGCATTGAGGCGAAAAGGAGGGAAGTTACCGGTATCCCCAAGACCGGCTGCACGGCGCCGCGGAAGAGCGTCTCCTCCCCGAGTCCTGCACCGACTCCGATCAGCAAGGCGAAGAGCACCGCCGAGATCAGGCTCAAACCTTTCGGGTCGAAGAGCGTCTCTGAGATCTCACCGACCCTGCGATAAAGGTCAGGCTGCAACTGCGAGAACAGGACGTCGGCGGCTACCGAAAGCGCGAACGCGCCTACGATAAACAGCATGACGATACCTACGTGCATAGGGGAGATGGGACCGTAGCCGAGGCGGGCGAGCGTCTCGCGCGGTCCGCGGCGAATGCCGGCGCCGACCCCCAGAAGGGCGATGACGACGAAGGGCAACTGGCTCGCCAGGATGGCGACCGGCGGGATCCTGCCGCCGGTCCCCAACGAGAAGGCGCCGACCTGATTGAGCTGCGCGAACCCGAGGATGCCTACCAGGTTGTTGGCCAGCACCACGGTGACGAACAACCAGAGGGCGAGAAAGATCGGTGGGTCCGTCCAGAACTCTCCGTTAGGCCTGCCGCCCACGATCTTACGCACCGTGGGGACGCAGAGCGCCAGCCCGACCAAGCCCGCCATCGCCACGGGAGCCCCCGTTACCGCCAACAACTCCTGCGGGTAGACTTCGGACGGCATCTGGCCCGAGAGCCACAGGGCAACGAGTAGTGCACCCGTAGCGAGGAGCAAGAGCGAGGCGAACACCAGCACGATCAAAAGCGAAATCTCGGCCCTCCGGCTCTTTCTCGACCACTGTGCGAAGAGCGCGAGAATCCCGACGAAGACCGTTAGCGCGAGCGAACTGAGAAGATACTCCATAGGGCTCCCAGAGGTTAACACACACGAAATACCGGACCGCGCATGATCCGCGGCCCGGGCTGCTCTTCTGGGCCAGGAAGGGGGAAAGAGCCCAGTACCCAGAAAAATAGAGCACCGAAGTTACAATACCGCTACTCTAGGGTAACAGTTTGATAACAAGTTAGGTCATGGATCCCGGTTCTCGCCACGCTCCAGGCCATCGAGCACGGGGCCCAGCTCCCTCTCTCGCGCTGCCTCGTATTCTTCGAGGCTGTCCGCTTCGCGTGCCAGATCTGCTATGCGTCCTGTGAGGCCCTTACCGCCCCTCGCGGCGAGTATGCGCCAGCCTAGGAGCCGGTAGGAGTGTTCGAGGAGCGGGTCTTGTTCCCCGCTTTCGAGAAGGCGCTCAAGGAGCGCGTGCAGGGCTTCTGCCTCCTCCACAGGGAGCCGCAACTCGACGGCGGGCACTTTGTGCAAGCTAGCGGACTTTCTCCAGGTAGATCCTGTCCTGGGTGATCACCACCTGCAGGTCTTCCGGCGAGCCACGCAGGTAGTGGCGCCACTCACGGTCGAAGACTTCCGAGTCTCTGGCGTCGGTCTTCAGGACTATGCCACCTTCCGTCTCCTCGAGCACCGCAGGATGCTCAGAGAGCTGGCCGCGCCGGACGGGGTCCCTGCGGTAGATCGTGTTTCGCGACCGGAAGCTCTGTACGCTCGAGGGCGTGGTGTTCAACTCTTGCGCGATCCACGTGTCGCCCCGACCCTCCTCGACCCACTGCCGGATCTTGGACGCGTGCGGCTTTAGCGCCACCCTTCTGTTTCCCAAGGCCCCTTTCTCCTTCACCCTGTGTTGTTTTCTAGGTCATATGTACCACTTTTTGTTACCCGACGCTAGATGCATCTGTACGCTTCTCACCCAGGAACATCCCTGGTCAGCCCGCGGCCTCATAGAGCATCAAGAGCATGAGGAGGTGGTGGGGGAGCCTAGGGTACGGTACTGAACAGGGGCGCCGCGACGTGGGCGAGGAAAAATAAGGACACAGGGTATCAGGCGTTGCGTCCGAGGAGATGGTCCGCGGCGGCGAGGCCTGAAAGGGCTGCGCCCTCGACCTTGGGCTGCCCAAAGGCGTCACCGCAGAACAGAAGCGGTGGAGTCTCGGAGGCGATGAGGCATGGTTCAGGGTGGGGGTTCGTAACCCAGCTGTAGCGCCACCTGGCGAGGGAAGCCGAGACGACCGCCGGTGCGAGGTCGGTGCCGAGCCTGTCGCCAGCGAGCGAGATCATGGAGTCTATAACCTCCGCCTCGTCGTTCTCGAAGTGCGCGCGGCTCCATTCCGGTCCGGCGTGGACCGTGACGGCCGGAGCTTCGGAGATGCCCTTGAGCCTGTTGTCGCCGATCCAGTCCAGCGGCTCGGCTTTGATCTGTATTCCTCCTGGCTCCGGGACACCGGTCGAATCGTCGAGCAGGACCATGAGGGCGAGGCACGGGTCGTAGGAGACAACTTCGAGTTGGCGCATGGCTCCATCAGGCAGCCCATAGCGACCCGACGAGATAAGGGCCAACGCCTCAGGAACCGGGACTGCTAGCACGAGAGCGTTGCCGACTGCCCGCAAGCCGGACTCGCACTCGATCTCCCAGCCATCGTCGCCACCATCCACCCTTAGAGCCCGCTCTCCGGTGCGCACGTCGAGGCCGCGGGAGATGTACTTCGGTATGGAAGTCATACCCTCAGCCCCTGTGTAGCGGGGATGGCCGTCTTCGTTCGGTCGACCGTCCGCGTCGGCGAAGCCGCGGGTCCATTCTGTGGCGACGCCGGCCCTGAGCCAGCCTTCGACGAGGCCGGCGAAGCGTTTGCTCCTGATGGTGAAGAACTGGGTACCGTGATCGAAGGTGCCCTCCCCGAGCCGCCTGGTAGCCATCCTGCCGCCGACGCCGCGGTCTTTTTCCAGGACCGTAACGGTCCAACCTTCCAGTTTCAGGGTGTTGGCCACGAGCAGACCAGAGATGCCGGCCCCTACGATGATGCAGGATTTCTGGTTTTCGCTCATGTCTGGTGTGCCCCTTTCGATCTATCCTTTGCACTCTCCAGCAGATCGGCCGCCCTGCGGATGCTCTGGAAGTGCACGTCCACCGTGTCCTCTACCTCGCTGGCGTAGCCGCCTGCCATCGTTACCGCAACAGGGATTCCACGCTCCCTGCAGGTTTCGAGAACGATCCGGTCGCGCTCGGCGAGGCCTGACTTCGTTACGGAAAGCCGGCCAAGGCGGTCTCCCTCGAAGGGGTCGGCACCTGCAAGGTAGATGGCGAGGCTTGCATCCGCGGCGTCGAGCGCCGCCTCCAGGCCACTTTCGAGCGTCGACAGGAACTCGGTGTCGCCGGCGCCGTCGGGGAGGGGTGCGTCGAGGTCGCTCTCCTCTTTGTGGAAGGGGAAGTTCTTCGCGCCGTGGATCGAGAAGGTAAACACCGTCGGGTCTCCGTGCAGGATCGCCGCCGTCCCGTTTCCCTGGTGAACGTCCGTGTCGATGACCACTACGCGCTCCACGAGGCCCGCGGCCTGAACGGCGCGGGCGGCGATGGTCGAGTCGTTGAAGACGCAGTATCCCTCGCCCCTGTCAGAGAACGCGTGGTGCGTCCCCCCTGCGAGGTTAGCGGCGAAACCTTCGTCGAGGGAGGCGAGGCACGCCCCAAGCGTGCCGCCCGAAGCGCGGCGGGAGCGCTCTACCATCTTCTCCGACCACGGAAAACCGATGCGCCGCATTTCCTTTTCCGTGAGCGTTCCTGAGACGACGCGCTCCAGGTAATCGGGGGCGTGGGCGCGCAGGATCTCCTCGTCCCTTACCGCGCGTGGCGTCAGAAGCTCTCCTGGACCGCAGATCCCATCGCGTGCGACCCTCTCGCGCAGCATGGAGTACTTGACCATCGGAAACCGGTGGCCCTCGGGCAAGGGTAGTACGAAGTGGGCGCTGTAGAAGACCTTCACGGTGTCTGGTCTCTCCCGTCCATAGTGCTAATGTAGTACATGCGGCGGGGGCGAACAGGAAGAGCTTTCATAAAAACCGCAGGGGCTTGTATGGTAGCATCGCAGCTTCGAGGGCGGATGGACGATTCTGTGCAACAGCGGCTCTTCGCGGAGACTCCTGGCAGCATCGAGCCGCCGGAGAAGGACCTTTACCTCGGGACCTCCGGCTGGTCGTATGCGGACTGGGAGGGTACTCTCTACCCGCCGGGGACTACTCCCGCCGGGAGGCTCGCAGAATACGTCAAGCACTTCACGACGGTGGAGATAGACTCAACTTTCTACGGCACTCCCAGAGAGACGACCGTAGAGCGGTGGCGGGAGGTCGCGCCCCGTGGGTTTCTCTTCGCTGCTAAGTTTCCGCAGGAGCTGACGCACGAGAGTAACCTCGTCAATGTCCGTAGCGAGGCCGAAGGCTTCGTCCACACTATGCAGACCCTCGAAGACAAGCTCGGTCCCCTGCTGCTCCAGCTTCCGCCGGACTTCACCGTCGAGGTCATGGGTGTCCTCGACGATTTTTTAAGAAGCCTGCCCGAGGGACCACGGTATGCCGTCGAGGTACGCCACAGGAGTTGGATTGGCTCGGACCTCCCCGAGTTGTTGCGAGAGTGCGGGGCGGCTCTCACCCTGGTGGACTACCCGAGGATGCCCCGCATGCAGGAGGCGACAACAGACTTCGTCTACATCCGCTGGCTCGGCAACCGCCGCGAGTTCCCTGAGGGACACACCCATCTCAAGAAGGACCGAGACGATGACCTATTGTGGTGGGCTGGCCTTGTGGATCGCTTTCTCGAAGAGGGCAGGACCGTCTTCGCCTACGCGAACAACCACTACCAGAACCACTCGCCCTCGACGGTGGAGCGATTTCTGGAGCTGAGGCGAGGCGATAAGTGAGCCGCCCAAGTCGTCCTGTACAAGATCCCTTTCTGAACTGCGTGAGGGAGGCGATGCCGTATTCGGTCGATGGCGTTCGTACGACGAAAGGCCTCCCAGCTCACGGACGCGTTTGAATTTTTCTAATGGGATTCTAATCGAAATCAAAAGCGCGAGGGCTCTGGTGGTGCGAACATGATTTCCCCGGTGCTCGCGCACAACACCATGGCGCACCACCATGGAAAGCACAGAGTTGCGACTATCCCCGCAGCTCCCCGTGCTCGGCGCACCGGCTTCTCTCATAGGGTCGGAGCTCTCTAGTCTACTTGGCTCCGGGCCGTTTTCTTGCCCCTATTCACCCAATAAGCAGTAGAGATTCGCCAACGCCTCGTCCATCCTCTCGGCGCGGTGTCTGTTCATGCTCGGTATCCGGCGCGAGTACCTATCCAGGGTCACGATGAACCTGGCATGCCCCAGCAGACCACGACGCCGCTATACTCCTAACAAGACACCACCGTTAGCGACCCCGTAAGGAATGAGGCAGTGGCGCAGGAATACGTACTGTCACTTGGCAACCGGCGGGCCACGCTCGAGACCGTGGGTGGCAAGGGAGCCTCCCTCGCCCGCCTCATCCGGGCAGGCATGCCCGTGCCCGGCGGCTTCCACGTGACTACCGCTGCCTATGAGCGGTTCGTCACCGACAACGATCTAAAGAGCGGCATCCGGGCTGCACTTGAGAACGTTGATGCTTCGGAACCCGACACACTGACGAGGGTCTCAGAGAAGATCGGGGATCTGTTCTTGCGCACAGATCTGCCCGCGGAGGTCTCCGGGGCAATCTCCGAGGCTTACGCTGGTCTGGACCAAGACGATCCTGCTGTGGCGGTGCGCTCGTCGGCCACTATGGAGGATCTGCCAGGTACCAGCTTCGCCGGCCAGCAGGCGACTTCGCTGAACGTCCGCGGCAATGACGAACTGCTCGGGACGGTGCGGCGCTGCTGGGCCTCACTGTGGTCGGCGCGCGCCATAGCCTATAGGGAGCGCCAGGGCTTTGACCACGACCGGGCCGCCATAGCAGTAGTGGTTCAACGTCTCGTCGCCGCCGAAGTAGCCGGCATCCTGTTTACCGCCAACCCCGTGAGCGGCGCGCGAAATGAGATCGTTGTCAACGCGGCCCGGGGTCTCGGGGAGGCGCTCGTCGGCGGTCATGTCACCCCCGACAGCTTTACCCTGGATCGCACAACCCTGGCGGTGCGGGAGCGGCAGACCGGATTCCAAGAGGTGGAGACCGTCCCGGCGGAGCGTGGCACGACAGAGCACCCGCTCGACCGGGAGCGAGCCGCCCAACCCACGCTGGACGATGCGCAGCTCATGCAGGTGGCCCAGATCGGTATCGACATCGAAGATCTCTTCAGCAGCCTCCAGGATATAGAGTGGGCGTACACCCCCGACGGCCGTTTCTGGGTGCTCCAGGCACGTCCGATCACCAACCTGCCACCCGCACCGCTTAAAGACGTGCGATGGGAACCGCCCTTCCCCGGCTCAGCCTGGTGGCGCCGGCAGGTGGTCGAGAACATGCCGGAGCCACTCTCGCCGCTCTTCGATGAGCTTTACCTGCGCGAGGGCCTCGAGCTCTCGATCGACGCCATGATGGAATTCTTCCGGATGACGTACTTTCGGGTGGAGGATTTTGTCGACCGGCCGCTCTTCACCACCATCAACGGCTACGCCTATACGCGGGCTAACTACAAGCCTTTGAGGTGGAGTGCGATTCCGATGTTCTTACGCGTCACGGTAGACGAATTTCGGATAATGTTCGGGAACGATACGCTGGTGTACTGGCGCGAGGAAGCGCTGCCCGCCTACTTGACCACGGTCGAACGATGGAAGGCAGAGGATGTGGCTAGCGTGCCCGGCGAACGTCTCCTGGCGGGTGTGCGCGAGCTAGCGCTGGCAGATTCCCGCTACTGGTTCGCCTGCGTCGTGATGCTTGCCCGCGCGAAGGTAACCGACGCGCTGCTGGGCCGCTACCTTGCGCTGACGGCGTCTGGTCGCGGCGTAATTAGTGGGACGTTTCTGCGCGGCTTCCCTTCCCCGACGCTGGACTCAGAAGCCGAGCTGGAGGGGTTGGCCGAGCGGATTCGCGCCTCGGACGAGCTGCGGACCCTCGTCGCTGCCACCCCCGCCGCGGGTTTGCCCGAAGCGCTTGAGGGTGCGCCGGCTGGTCAGGTCTGGCTTGACGCCTTCGCGCGTTACCTCGACCGGTACGGCCATCAGGTCTACAACCTCGACTTCGCCGTGCCCACTCAGGCCGATAACCCTCTGCCGGTCCTTCTGAGCCTCAAGGCGATGGTGCAGCAGTCCGGCCACGACTCACATGCTCGCCAAAGAGCCATCGTTGCCGAGCGCGACATGCTCGCCGAGGAGACGGCGCGATCCCTCGATCCTCTGCGTCGGAAAGCGTTCCGCATCCTGCTCGGCTGGGCGCAGCATTTCGGCCCGGACCGAGAGCGGGCGCTCTTCCACATGGGTGCCGGTTGGCCAACCCTGCGGCGGTTGGCACTCGAGCTGGGTCAGCGGCTCGTCGAGGACGGTTCGTTGCTCGCAGCCGAAGACATCTTCTTTCTCAAGACCTCCGAGATCAGGGAGGGTATCTCGGCGCGCGACTCTGTCCAGACCAGTCCCAAGCTTGCGAACCTGGCGCGCGAGCGGCGTGAGCTGCACGAGGCCCGCAAGCGGCTCCACCCGCCGCCGGTGGTGCCACCAGGCTATAAGGTGCGCATGGGTCCGTTCGACATGTCGGCCTTTGAAACTCAGCGACGCAACGTGCCAGACGGCACTACCCTGGGTGGCTTCGCCGTCAGCCCCGGCCGGGTGAGTGCTTCCGCCAGCGTCATCCGCTCGCCGGACGACTTCTTGCGGATGGAGCCGGGCACGATACTGGTGTGTCCCACTATAACCCCCGCGTGGACGCCGCTGTTCTCCCAGGCGCGAGGATTGGTTACCGACGTAGGCGGTGTCTTGGCACACGGCTCGATCGTCGCCCGGGAGTACGACATCCCAGCCGTTCTCGGGACCGGTGTGGCGACCCAGCGGATCCGATCCGGCCAGAGGATCCGTGTCGATGGGAATGTGGGTACGATCACGCTCCTGGATGCCGCGGGCGAGGCAGGTACCAGCCGGGCGGTAGCGGAACCTCTATCGAAAACCAGCACGACTTCGAATGCCCGTACGGCTGCGTTCGTAGCTCTGGTAGCTGGAGCCATGATTGGTATTGCCGCGTGGTGGAGAACCCGGAGACCGCATTAGATGGTGTCGATACATAAACAAGATAATGAGATGAGATCAGCGGTTCGAGTCCGCTCCTCGGTTCTCTTTTTTCCTGCAAACCCCGTAAAAACAAGAAGCCGCCGACATTCGTATCGGAGCCTTTGTCAGCGGTACGTCAGCAGTAGCGACTAGTTCAAGGCTTCGTCCATAACGTCGGCAGCGTGTCTTCCCATGCTGGGTATCCAGTGCGAGTAGCGGTCTAGGGTCATGGTTATGCTGGCGTGCCCTAAAAGGTGCTGGACCAACGGCGGGTGAACGCTCCGCCCTAGCAGCAGGGTAGCGCAAGTGTGCCTGAGCTCGTGTCAACGAACAGGGAGAGTCCCGCACGTTTGAGGAGCCGCTTGAAGTGGTAGTTGAATATGTTCTGAGCTTCTGGCAGAGTACCCTTACCTGTAGCGAAAACGAGGGTTGAGTCTTTGTATGAGCTTGCCCTGACCAAAATCTTCCTTGAGTTAATGCTTGCGATGGCTTCTGAGGGCTTCTGCGGTCATCTAGGGCAAGTCTATTGTCCGAGTGCTGGCGTTCTTGGGTTCACTGAACACGAGTCCGCCGCCGTCCATCACGTGTTGCAGATGACAGTGTATCCGAAGGGTTCCGGCGTCAAG
>DASQWQ010000225.1:0-9540 GCA_035640175.1 Rubrobacter sp.
ACCGTAGGGGTAGTGCTTGCGCACGTCGAACTCGACCCCGGTGCATCGCAGCGGCACCCCGGTCAGGCCCATCTCAACGGCCTTCTCCTGGGTTATCTTACCGATGCCCCGCGTCCGGGATATAAAGATCTCGTTCCCTTCAATGAGGTCGACGAAGTCGGGCTGCAGGCGCTTCTCGAGCCCCTCTATGTAGCTCCACATCGCCTCCGGCATCCCCTCCGGGAGATCGGCCTTGACGCCCCCGATGCGGATGTAGTGGAACATCATCCTGGCCCCGGTAACGGCCTCGAAGATGTTCTGTATGCGCTCGCGCTCTCTGAAAGCGTAGAGAATTGGAGTGAAAGCTCCGAGCTCCAGCATGAGGAACCCTATGGAGGGGATGTGGCTCATGATGCGGCCGAACTCGTTCATGAGCGCGCGGATCGCGTCCGCCCGAGGAGGTATCTCCACGTCGAGTAGCTTCTCCACCGCTAGGCAGTACCCGTACTCCATGGCGATGTTGTGCATGTAGTCGATGCGGTCGGTGATGGGGACGACCGCGGGGTACATCCGGTTCTCGGAGATCTTCTCCTTGCTGCGGTGCAGGTAACCCATAACCGGGTCGCAGCGGACGACCGTCTCGCCGTCGAGCTCCAGGATGAGGCGCAAGAGGCCGTGCATCGCGGGGTGCTGTGGCCCCATGCTCATGTCCATGGTCTCCAGCCCGAACTCGTCCCTGATGTCGGGGCTTACGAGGCGGCCGCTCGGCGGCTCGGTGAGCGCACCCTCGTGTTCGGCGCGGCGTTGTTCTCCAAGCATACTCTTACCTCAACCCTTCGAAGGTGCGCTTCGTGCTGATCTCGAAGCTCTTTAGCAACGGGTGGTGGTCGAAGTGGTCCTGCCACATGTACAGGCGTCTGAGGTCGGGGTGGCCCCTGAACGCGATCCCGAACATATCGTAGGCTTCGCGCTCGTGCCAGTTGGCCGTCGGATAGATATCGGTGACCGTCTGGATTACCGGCTCCTCGTCCTCGAGGAGCGTCTTGACTCTCACTTGCCCTCCGCGCAGATCCAGCAGCTCGTAGGTCAGCTCGAAGGAGCCCTGCCGGTCCACCACCGTGATGAACGAGAGGTGCAGGATGCCAAGGGTCTCGCGCGCGGTCGCCAGCACCGCGGGCACGTCCTCCGGTCGGACCCAGACAAGTATGATGTTCCCGTCGACCGACGAGTCTTCGAGCCCGTGGTGGTTGTTGAGACCGTCCAGATAGTGCGAGAGACGGGTCTGAAGATCCCCCTCCGGCAGCGTTACAGCCATCTAGGCGGTTCCCTTCGGGTCGGCCGGTTCCTCGGAGGAGCCGTTCTTCTGGCCCTCCGCCGCGGCCTTCTCGGTCTCGCTGCCGGCGCCGTCCTTCTCGGCGGCCTTCTTCGCCTTCGCCTCCTCCTTGAGCTTCTTCTTGACCTCCGCGGGGATCCAACCGACGTCGGTCTGGGAGGCGGGGGGCATGCCCGCGCGCTCGAAGACGTAGGTCCTCTTGAGGGGCCTTATCCCTTCGAGGCGGGGGGCCTTGCCCTCGCTGATCCCGGTGTACTCTCGCTCGGGAAGGTACTCCATCACGTTGCCTTCGTCGTCGACGAGAGCCGGCCGCGGCCTGTCGTAGCCGACCTGCTGGTCGCGCTCTATCTTCTTCTGGAGCGTCATGACCCCGAAGATGAGCGCCTCGGGTCGCGGCGGGCAACCTGGCACGTACACGTCCACGGGTATCACCCTGTCCGCGCCCATCAGTACAGAGTACCCATCCAGAAACGGGCCGCCGGAGATCGCGCAGGCCCCCATCGCTATGACCCACTTTGGCTCCGGCATCTGCTCGTAGAGGCGGGTCATGCGCTCGGCCATTTTGGTGGAGACGGTGCCTGAGACGATCATGACGTCTGCCTGCCGCGGCGAGGCCGCGAAGAAACCAGCGCCGAATCGGTCAAGGTCATTGTGGGCCATGCCCGTCGACATCATCTCGATGGCGCAGCAGGCCAGGCCGAACTGCAGCGGCCAGAGCGAGTTCTTGCGGGCCCAGTTGAAGAGTTTGTCCGTGCTCGTAGTTATGAGGTTCGGCTCGTTGAACTGCTGCATCACACCCACTTGAGGGCTCCCTTCTTCCAGGCGTAGACCAACCCCACTGCCAGGATCGAGACAAAGATAACCATCTCCACGAAACCGTAGACGCCGAGGCTCTTGTAGATGACGGCCCACGGGTACAGGAAGGCCGCCTCCACGTCGAAGATCAAGAAGAGCAGGGCGAAGACGTAGTAGCGCACGGGGAAAGGCCTCCACGGGTCGGTAACCGTCATCTCGCCCGTCTCGTAATTCTGGGACTTCGCGCTCGACCTCCGGCCAGGGGAAATCAGACGCGCGAGCACCAGCGTGGTCGCGACGAAACCAGTGACCAGCAACATGAAGATCCCCACGTACAGATACACCGTCCCGTAGGAGGCTCCCTGTTGCAACAGACCTAGCGCCAAACCCAGCCTTTCTGCCCGATAACTGCCTGAAATATACTCGCGCGCGGAAGAAAGTTCAAGCGGTAACTAAAGGTAGCAAACGGCAAATAATGACCTTCGGGCGTGACTCGGATGCGCCTGGCGAGCACCGTCATTCCCCTCTGCAGGGATTTCTCCCGTCTGTTGACAACGTTTGCGCATTGGTTAGACTGGTTTCCGGAGAATCTGGCACTAACAAAGGGGAAACAACGTGGCCTATGTTATTACCGAATTGTGTATCGGCACGAAGAACACGGCTTGCGTAGGGGCGTGCCCGGTGGACTGCATCTACGACGCCGATGACCAGTTCGTGATCAACCCCGCTGAATGCATCGACTGCTCCATGTGCATGCCAGAATGCCCGGTGGAGGCCATCTATCCGGGCGACGAGGTCCCCGAAGAGATGCAGCATTCCAAGACCAGGGCCGCCGAGTTCGACTACTCGAGCACCGCGCCTGGCGTCGAGATCAATTAGCCTGACAACTCTTCCGGACAGGGGATCATGGCCGAGATAAAACAGCGCAGCCTCGAGGAAGTAAAGGATTTGGGCGTGGAAGAGGCCGTCGAGATCATGCGCCAGGCCGGCATCGTCGGCGCTGGGGGCGGCGGTTTCCCGACCTACTTCAAGTACATGAAGCCCCAGCCGCACCTGATCGTCAACGCCACCGAAAGCGAGCCCGGCTACTGGGGGGACAAGCTTCTACACAAGGAGTACCTCGAGGAATTCCTCCAGGTTTTCGACGCGATGAAGACGATCTTCGGCTTCGAGCAGATCTCCCTTGCCGTCCACGAGAAGGACCGGGAGTGGTTCGCCGAGTATCAGGATCATGCCTCCGACGGGGTCTACGACGTTCGCTACGTGCCGAACACGTATGCCCTGGGCGAGGAGAAAACCCTCGTCAAGCACTCTACCGAGAGCAGGGTGCCGCGGTTCGTGAACAACCCTGACGGGACCAGGCGCCCGGGGATGCCGCCGGACGTCGGCAAGGTCGTCAACAATACGGAGTCCCTGCTCAACGTCTACAACGCGCTCTTCCTCGGCAAACCTCTTACCACCAAGTTCTTCACCGTTTACGGCGAAGAGGTGGACACGAAGGTATACGAAGTGCCGATAGGCGCCTCGGTGGCCGAGGTCTTAGGGATCGCGGGCCTGGACATCGAGAACTCAGGCCACCTCACGGTCCTGGACGGCGGGCCATACCTACACGACATGGCTATCGCGGAACTGGGTAAGGGCGACGCCTACGTGCGGCGGATGACGAACTCCCTCTTCGTGATCCCTGAGGGCAGGCAGGGCAAGGAGTACGCCGAGATAGAGACAGAGTGTCCGGAAGAAGGCATCGTCTCTCTCGTCGGCAAGGTCTCGGGCGTCAACCTGCCCCTGGGCGGCGGATTGTTGAAGCCGGCCACGCCGCTCGTCTCCGAGGGCGACGAGGTGGAATACGAACAGAAGCTAGGAGAGCCCGTCGACGAGGGCTTTTCCGTCGGCGTCTGGGCGAGCATGGGAGGTGAGATATCCTCCATGGAGAACGACATCGTCGCCATCTCCGGTGGCGCGATACCCCAGGAGGAAGCCGAGGCCGAGGCAGAGGCGACCAGGGCCGGAGGCGAGGGACCTCGTGGGGAGGCTGAGCCTTTCCAGGAGGCCGGATCGGCCGGGTGATACGGGTCCGGGTGAATGCCAACAGCACGATGGAGCCTGCTCCATCGCCCACAGGCCTCCTACTCATAGTAGTGGATTCCCGCCTGCGCGGAAATGACGTGTAAGGGAGGGCCTCCCATGTGTGCCCGCACCCTGAACGTGGTCTCATCCTAAAACAGACTCGGTATCATTTCATCGTCGTGTATTCGCTACACCGGGTGAAGAACTCGAACAGGGCCGCCGCGACTTCTTGTGGGCTGTCTTCCATGGCGAAATGCCCTGTCTCCGGCAACACAAGGAGGTCGGAGCCTGGGATGGTCTCATGCAGACGTTCGGCGAGAGAGGGGGCCAGCCATGCGTCTTGCTCGCCCCAGATGATGCTGACGGGGATGCTGATGGACGGGAGTAGAGGCTCGAACTCTGCGGTGTCGTCCTCGTCGAGCTGGGCATCTTTCTGGAGGTAGAGCCTCTGCCCATACTCCCCCCTCCACCCTTCGAGGTAGGTCGCGAAGGCATGTTGGTCCAGCGGTCTGTGCGTCGCCGTGCCCAGGTGCGAGGCCACGATGGCCTCGAAGATTTTGGCAGACATGGTTCTGTAGAGGTCGAGGTGCGCCTTTATGTGCCTGGTCGTCGGAGTTGTCCAGGGACGGAGGACGACGCTGTCGACCAGGGCCATGCACCCGAAAGGCACGCCTTCAAGCAGGTGGGTGCGCAGTGCGATCGCGCCCCCGATATCGTGGCCGGCTACCAATGGTGTCTCGAGCTCCCAGGCCTCTACCAGCTCGGCGAGCAGGCGGGACTGGCCCGAGATAGAGACGTCTAGCCCTTCCCTCCGCTCCGACTGGCCGAACCCGAGCAGGTCGAAGACGTAGACGGTGAACCTGTCCGCCAGCCTCAAGGCGACGTCGCGCCAGATGTAGGAACGGCTCGGCGTTCCGTGGACCAGGATCAGGGGCGGCCCGTAGCCGAGCACGTCGTAGGCGATCTCGCCTCCCGAGAGCGTGAGACGCCTCCTGAGGTTCCAGGTTTCCGGCGTCAGAGTACCTTGCCGTTGCGGCCGACGATCTGGACGAACTGGACGATCATCTGCCTGTAGGTTTCCAGAGACGAGGTCACCACATACTCGTTCGGACCGTGATGGCCCCCGCCGACCGGACCGAACTCGACACCAGGCACCCCAGCGCGCTGGAAGTAGACGACGTCGCTCGCGCCGTGGCGGCCTACGCCGACCGGGTTGCCGCGGAAGTGGCGCGCCGAGACCTCGCGGAGCGCCTTCACGTAGGGGTTTTGGCGCGTCACGTAGGTGGGTTCGCGGTAGAACAGGACCTCGACATCGGCGGGGAGGTCCACCGAGCGTATCTGGCGCACGATCTTTTCCGGGTCCTGGTTCGGGAGGAAGCGGATATCGAGGTCGTACGTGCAGCGGTCTGGTACGCGGTTGAGCACGTCGCCTCCGATGATGCGCGCGAGATTCAGGCTCGGATAAGGGAAAAGGTCGCTCCTCTGCTCTGTGAAAGGCAGGTCCACGACCATGCGGTAGTGCTCGTATGCGAGGAGCGCGGCGTTCTTGCCCAGCCAGGGCTGGGAGCCGTGGGCGCTCTTACCCCGCAGCGTCACACGGAGGTCGAGCACACCCTTCGCCTGGGTACCGATGTGGAAGTCCGTCGGCTCGCCCGTGATCAAGAAATCCCCCACGTGGCCGTTGCCGATCAAGACCTCAGCGCCCGTTTTCGCGCCGTGCTCACCCTCCTCATCGGGGACGACGAGAAGTTCGACCGTGGCTTCGCACCCCAACTTCTGCAGGTCCTCGATGGCGTACATCATCGCGGCGAGGGCGCCTTTCATGTCGTAGACGCCACGACCGTAGAGCTCGTCCCCCACCTCGCGCGGCTCGAACTGCGACTCCTCTCCAGGCACCACGTCGACGTGGCCGTGCAGGAGAATCCTTGGATCTCCGGCCCCAACCCGCACCACCAGCGATGTCAGGTCACCCCGGGGCCCCGCGCCCGTATAGCGCGTCGTCTCGAGCCCCCGCGCCCCGAACCAGCCGTTGATAAAGTCCATCGCGGACTGCGCAGCGCCCGGCGTGTAAGACCTGTAGCGCACGAGCTGGCGGGTGAGCGCGTGGACTTCGGTGTTCTCGGTTACTACCGCCAGATGATTCTCCGCTCTTCGGACGCCGATAACAGCAGTCTATTCTAGAGCATTTCAGCATGTCAGCGTGGCGGCGGAGCCGCCGGTCGGCAAGTCAGCCAAGGCTCTTTCGCACGCGAGAAGCTGACAAGCTGAAACGCTGACTTGCTGAGGCCGCAGGCTGCTTCTAGCGGTGAATCGGGGCCCCTGCCTCGAAGGCGACGGTCGCGCCGAGCACGGTAAGCTTCTCTTCGAAGTCCTCGTAGCCCCGCAGTATGTGCGTGGCGCCGTCCACGACGGTCGTGCCCTCGGAGACCAGACCTGCCATCACGAGCGCCGCGCCCCCGCGTAAGTCGGGGGACTGCACGATGGCCCCCTGGAGCCGGCGCGGGCCGCGGATGAGCGCCCTGTGGCCACCGAAGAGATCTATACCCGCGTCGAGGCGGTTCAGTTCTTCGGCCACCTGGAGCCTGTTCTCGTAGACGTTCTCCGTGATAATGCCGGCACCCGTAGCCTGGGTGAGCAATACCATCACCTGGGCTTGAAGGTCGGTCGCGAAGCCCGGAAAAGGAAGGGTTGCGACGTCTACCCCTGAGAGCGAGGCGGGGTCGTCGACCCTCACCCTGATGCCAGGGGAGCCAGGGATGGCGCTTACCTCTACGCCCATCTCCCGCAGCTTCTCGAGCTCCATCTTCAGGTGCTCGGGGAGGGCGTTCGTCACCGTGACGTCTCCTCCGGTCGCCGCCGTAGCCATCAAGAAAGTCCCCGCTTCGATGCGGTCCGGCATCACCGTCCACTCTGTTGGATCTAGCTCGTCTACCCCCTCGGTCACTATGCGACCAGTACCCGCTCCCATGATGCGGGCGCCCATCGAATTGAGGAAGCCGGCGAGGGCGGAGATCTCCGGCTCGCGGGCGGCGTTCTCGATAATGGTGACCCCATCCGCGAGCACGGCTGCCATCATGACGTTCTCTGTGGCGCCGACGCTCGGGTACTCGAAGTTCACCTCAGCGGCCCGCAACCCGCCGGGCGCGCTCGCCTTTATAAAGCCGTGGTCGAGCTCGACGTTAGCGCCGAGCGCCCGCAGGCCGTCGACGTGGAAATTGAACTTCCTCAAGCCCAGGTTACACCCGCCCGGCGCGGAGACCTCGGCCTCCCCAAAGCGTGCCACGAGGGGCCCAAGGACGACGAGGCTAGCCCGCATTTGGCGCACCAGCTCGTAGGGAGCCGTATACGAGTCTACGGTTGAGGCATCGATCTCCAGGGTGCTTCCCGAAAAGCGCGTCCCGACTCCGAGCTCGTCGAGGAGGGTGAGCATGGTGTGCATGTCTTTGATGCGGGGGACGTGGTGGAGGATCGTCTTCCCCGGTGCGAGGAGCGCCGCCGCGACGAACTTCAGAGCGGCATTCTTGGCCCCTGAGACCTCGATCTCCCCCTGCAGTCGTTTCCCACCCTCGACGTAGAATCTCTCAGACACGGATCCTCCCCGGTATGCCTTCGCTTCCCGGTCCGCTCATCCGGACTCGTAGTAGCAGTATGCCCACGAAAGGTTACGAAACGACAACAGCCGGATAACGTCTGCGTTACGACCGGCGATGCCGTTTCGCACGGCGTGTATTCTAGCGCTTTTCGGCCCTAGCTGTTTCTGTATTTGCGCGCTACGCGCACGAGGTTCTCACCCGTACGCTGGCGGCGCCTTAACTCCGCGAGCACTCTATCACGATCCTCGGCCTCTTCTGCGACCTCAGAGAGCTCCCTTTCTGCCTCCTCGACGCGGTTCTCCGCCGCATCAACGTCGATATCCTCGGGGGAGACCGCCTCCTCGACGAGGACCTGCACCAGGTTTTCGGAGACCTTGAAGAACCCGTCGGAGGTTGCGTAGACCCTCTGTTCGTCGTTCTCCCTTATACGAACCTCCCCAGCCTCCACGGTGGAGACCAGCGGCGAGTGGTCGACAAGCACCCCGAGGTCTCCGTCGGCGATACGGGCGATCACGAGGTTGGCCTCACCGTCGTAGATTACCTCCTCGGGCGTGATGACCCGGCAAAAGAGTTGCCGCCCCCTGCCCCGCTGGCCGCGATCCTCAGCCATCAGCCCTCATTAGTTTCGCTGGAGTCCTCGTCCTCTGACTCCTCTTCGCCGCCGGTCTCTCTTGCCTTCTCCACGGCCTCGTCGATGGTGCCAACGAGGTAGAAGGCCTGCTCGGGCAGGTTGTCGTGCTTGCCTTCGACGACCTCCTTGAAGGAGCGGATCGTCTCGTCGAGCTCGACGAATTTGCCTTCGAGGCCAGTGAACTGCTCGGCCACGAAGAACGGCTGCGAGAGGAAGCGCTGTAGGCGCCTGGCCCGGCCGACGATGACCTTGTCCTCCTCCGAGAGCTCGTCTATGCCGAGGATAGCGATGATGTCCTGCAGCTCCTTGTAGCGCTGCAGGATGTTCTTGACCTCCTGGGCCACCTCGTAGTGCTCGTCGCCGACCACCGATGGGTCGAGGAGGGTCGAAGACGAGGTCAGAGGGTCGACGGCCGGGTATATGCCCTGGGCCGAGAGGGACCGTGAGAGCTCGACCGTCGAGTCGAGGTGGGCGAACACCGTGAAAGGCGCAGGGTCGGTAAAGTCGTCGGCGGGCACGTAGACGGCCTGGAAGCTCGTGATCGAACCGTTCTTCGTCGACGTTATGCGCTCCTGGAGCGCGCCCATCTCGGTGCCGAGGGTGGGCTGGTAGCCGACCTCTGAGGGCATGCGGCCCATAAGCGCGGAGACCTCGTTGCCTGACTGGACGAAGCGGAAGATGTTGTCGACGAAGAAGAGGACATCCTGGCCGAGCTCCTCGCGGAAGTACTCGGCAATGGTAACGCCCGTTAGCGCGACGCGGAAGCGGGCGCCGGGCGGCTCGTTCATCTGGCCGAAGACGAGGCCAACGTTCGGCAGGATACCGGCTTCCTCGAACTCGCCGTAGAGATCGTTCCCCTCGCGCGTGCGCTCGCCGACGCCGGCGAATACGGAAGTGCCCTCGTACTGCAGGGCTATGTTGTTGATCAGCTCCTGGATGACGACCGTCTTACCGACGCCTGCGCCGCCGAAGAGGCCGACCTTGCCGCCCCTGCGCACCGGACAAAGAAGGTCCATGACCTTGATGCCGGTGACGAACTGCTCGGCCTGCGTCGCGAGGTCCTCGAACCTTGGGGAAGGACGGTGTATCGGCCAATAGTCCACCGCGTCCTCCACAGGCCCCTGCTCGTCCACCGGCTGCCC
>DASQWQ010000226.1:0-6172 GCA_035640175.1 Rubrobacter sp.
GGGGGCGGGGACGGTCGAGTTCGTCTGCACGGGGGACGAATTCTACTTCATCGAGATGAACACGCGGTTGCAGGTCGAGCATCCCGTAACCGAGATGGCGACGGGGGTGGACTTGGTCGCCGAGCAACTCCGGGCCGCTTCGGGAGAGGGGCTCTCCGTCTCGGGGGACGTAAGCTCACGGGGTCACGCGATGGAGTTCAGGATTAATGCTGAAGACCCCCGGCGTAACTTCCTGCCCCAGACAGGACCAGTGGAATTCTACAACCCGCCTGGCGGTCCCGGTGTGAGGGTAGACTCGCACCTCTACGCTGGCTTTAAGGTCACGCCGTACTACGATTCGCTGCTCGCCAAGCTCATCGTCCATGCGGAGGGCGAGGCAGCGAGGGAAGCGGCGTTGAGGCGCGCGGTGCGGGCCCTGGATGAGTTCGCCATCGCGGGCCTGGAGACGACGCTGCCGCTGCACCTGGCGATCCTGGAGGACGAAGCTGTCCGGCGGGGTGGCGTCTCGACCACCTTCCTCGCCGAGCGCGAGCTCAAGAGCGACGGAAGCGGTCCTTTGCGGCTCTCCCCAGTTGGTTGACCATCTCTGTCATCTTGAGGGGCTCCTCCTTGGACGGTGGGTCCGGGTCCGTACCCAGCTCGTTCATCCTCTTCACCCACAGCTCGTGCACGAGGACGTGTAGCGCCGCTACCAGGGGAATGGCGAGCAAAACGCCGATGAACCCGAAGAGCGTACCCATGATCAAGAGCGCGAAGACGATGATGACGGGGTGCAGGGAGACCGCCCGGCTCATCACGACCGGCTGGACTATGTTCCCCTCGACGAACTGTACACCCGCGTAGGCCAGGAGCACCCACAGCGCCGATATGGGCTCCTGGGCGAGGGCCAGGAGTATCGGCGGTATCACGGAGATGGCCGGCCCGACAAACGGTATAAAAGCCAGAAGCCCGCTTAAGATCCCCAGAAGGAGCGCGAACGGCACCCCGATAAAGAACAGGGCAATGGTGAAGAGCAACCCGATAATCGTCATCGAGGCGAGCTGCCCCAGGAACCACCGCTGAACGTTCTTGTACATCTTTTCGAGGATCTCGCGCACTCTCTCCCGCCGGCCCGCCGGGAAGAGCACTACGAACCCGTTGACCAGCGGCGCCGGACGCGCGACCGCGAAGATAGTAGATATCAGGACCACGACCGCCAAGGAAACGACGTTCGCCACGCCCGCGCCCACGCTGATGAACGTCGAGAACGCACCGCCGGAGAGAAAGCTCCGCGCCGAGTCCAGAAGCTGCTGCGAATCCGGGAGGCTGATGTCTAGGCCGAACCTGCTCTGCACCCCTTCGATAAAATGTTGCGCGTTGGAGAGTAGCGTCGGAAGGTCCTCAACCAGCTGCTGGGCCTGGCTCTCCACGACCGACCCCAGCGCGACTCCACCCAACGCTAGCGCGAGGGTGAGGGTGCCGAAGACGGTCAGGGTTCCCAAACCGCGCCCTAGGCCCTTTCTTGCGAGGTAGTCTACTGGCCTGCTGATGATGACCGAGAAGAGCAGCGTCAAGAGGAGGACCAGCACGACCGCCCGGACCTGGTAGACGAAGTACACCGCGAGAAAAAGCGCGAAGGCCAGCCCGATCCCTATGTAAATGTTGCGTCTCTGCGCTTTGGTAACTGCGGTCAAAGAATCTCCTCTGCGCATCGCGCCGCTAAAGGGATTATTCTCCGCGCGCGCGTGCGTCAAACCCCGGACGGTCGGCGGGGCTATCGTTTATCATTCGATGCTGGTACCCGTACGCCGCGTGCAGAAGGAGAGTCTTGGCGCAAGAAACCCATCCAGAGGAAGAGAGGCTCCTCTTCGGCGGCATGGCTCGCCGGGGCGGCATAGACTTCTTCGGGCCGAACTACAGCAGCTCTGCCGAGCGCCGGGACGGCCAGATCTACGTCTGGATAGATCCCTCGAACCTCTGGAAGCCCAAAGGCATCCTGGCGCGCATCTCCAACTGGCCCGTGGTGCGTTCGATCTTTTTCTGGTTCCGTGTCCTCTTGCAGCTTCTGGGCTCGGTCTGGGTGCTCGTCTCCTTCGTCGGCATCATGGCTGTCCTCTGGCTCATCGTGGTCCTCCTGGACTTCGGGGCGGAGTCCGTGGGTGGAGCGCTGGGAGTCGTGCTCGGCTTCTTCGCCGCCTTCCCGATCCTGCCAATCCTCCTGCTCTTTTTCGCGGCCATGAAGTTCACCTCCGTCGGTCGCTATCACGGTGCCGAGCACAAGGCTGTTGCCGCCTACGAGAAGTATGGCGAGGTCACGCTGGAAGGCGCGCAGAGCATGAGCCGCCTCCACCCCCGCTGCGGCACCAACGTCCTCATCTACATCGTCCTCGCCTCCCTGGCGGATCCGTTTATCGACTGGGCTCCCTACGCCGTCCTCCAGTTCATCCTCATTAGCGAGGCCTGGTTTATCTTCGGCAGGACCCGCTTCTCTATCGCTGTAGGCAACTTTATCCAGAAGTACCTCACCACCTCCGAGCCCGGGCGCAAGGAGCTAGAGCTCGCCGTCGAGTCGCTCAACGAGCTTTTGCGTGCCGAGAAGGGTGAGCGGGGCGCCACCAAAGAGCCAGTCTTACTCTCACCGCGGTTTTAGCCGGTCGCCTCCGGTCAGCTGGTTCGCTTCTTGGGTAAGGCGGATGAGGATCTCGTTGACGCTCACCTGTTCAGGCCGGGAGACGCAGTTAGGTGATGGCGCTGGCTATGTCCTCGGGCGGCAAGAGGTCGAGCTGGTAGAGAGAGCTTATACCTTCTTGTGCCTCCTCGTCCATTATGTGGTCGGCCAGCTCGGTCTCGATGGCGCCTGGCTCTACCATGCTCACCCGGACGTTGTCCTCCAGAAGCTCCACCCCTAGGGCTTCGGAGATGGCGTTGACGGCGGACTTGGTGCCGGAGTAAGCTCCCTAAAAGGCCCGCTCTTACGCCCGGCCACGCTGCTAACGTTGACGAGATGTCCCGAGGCCTGCTCTTTTATCACCTGTATCGCCGCGTCAGTCGTATAGAGAAGCCCGAGCACGTTGGTGTCAGTCCCAAGAGACAAAACGCTATGAACTGCACTGTTGTGCCCTGCTGAGTGGTGAAGGTGTGGTGGAGGTGCGCTTTGAGTGGGCAATTGTAAGATAGAGTGTGCGATATATAGGATCAGTTCGACTAAGAAATACTCTGAGCAGAAGGGAGCGACGGTATGGCGAGACTCGACGACAAAGTCGCAGTCATTACGGGTGCGTCCAGCGGTATTGGAGAGGCGACGGCGGAGGCCCTGGCCGCAGAGGGGGCCGCGGTTGTGGTAGCCGCCCGGAGGGAGGAACGGCTCGAAGACCTGGTCGGCCGGATAAACGGCAACGGGGGCAAGGCGCTTGGCGTTGCCTGCGACGTGACGGATGAGCAGCAGGCCCACGATCTGATCAAGAGGGGCAGGGACGAGTTCGGGCGGGTGGACATACTCGTCAACAACGCGGGCGTGATGCAGCTCTCCAAGATCCAGAAGGGCCTCTCCGACGAATGGCGCACGATGTTCGAGGTGAACGTGTTGGGGTTGCTCTACGCAACTGACGCCGCCATAGAGATGATGAAGGAGCAAGGCTCCGGGCATCTGGTGAACATAAGCAGCCTCGCTAGCCGGGGAACCCGCCCGGGTGTGGGAGTTTACTCCGGGACCAAGATGGCTGTAAACGGTATCTCCGAGTCCCTCCGCCAGGAGCTTCTCGAGGACAATATCCGGGTGACCATGGTTGAGCCGGGCGCCGTCGAGACCGAGCTCCCCGACCACATAACGGACGATGAAGCCAGGGAGGGCCTAAGCTCCTTGCTCGAGCAACTAGACCCCCTCAAGGCTGAGGACATTGCCAACGCTGTCGTCTACGTAGTTACCCAGCCCGAAAGGGTGAGCATCAACGAGATCCTCATAAGGCCCTCACGGCAGCCCAATTAGCCTTGTAGTCCTCGGTTAAGACCGTAAAAGCTAGGGGTTTGTTATGTAGCAGTTGACGTTGTTGAAGTGCGGATTATTGCTGATATGCCCGCTGGCGTAGGCTTCTTTGAGGTCGCAGGTGGACCGTCCGGCAGAGAAGCCGACGTAAACCTTGTAGATTGCGCCGAAGAGCTTCTCCGAAAGCGGCTAACAAGGCCTGCCCATCCTCTGCTCAGGTTGGGGAATGCTGCTACAAAGGTCGGCCAAGAGCGCCACCAAGCGCCGTTTTTCTTCGCTCTGGAGGGTTGTAAGCGATCCAGTTTCGGTTCTCTATCACCTACTAATTCTGCGTAGGGGCCCACGCATAACAACGAGAAATAGCTGATTTGCGCAGAATTTTCGGTTACGTGCCTACCTCTGCTTACCCGTTCTTGCCGTTCGTGGTTGTCTTAGAATCCACGATCTCTGCGGGTTCTGTTGGCTGGGCGCGCGTGTCGCGGTAGCGCCTGCTCTTGTAGGCTTTCAGGTTGACCGGGGTAGGCCTCTCTTCAAGGAATTGGGCAGGCAAGCACGCCAGTTATTCAATGTCGCTCATCGCGTAGGGCAGGGCTTCGCGAATCTGGGCGCGGGTTTAAAACCCTCTCCCTTATCGGCAGCTCGAAAGCCCTGCGCATCAAGCGCGGCTTTTCGATCGGCAGTTGATCGTCCAGCGGCTCTTTGGGTTTCCAACCCCGACGTACCAGGTTTCTTCAGAGTCGCCCTGCGTGCTCCCCCTCGACCACGCTCAGGTCCTCGGAGCGGGAAGCATCATACTTATCCACCGGGTGAACTCCGAGAGCCAGGCGGGGGAGGCGTCTCCCGGTCCGCCGTTGAAGTTCCCGGGACCTCCTGTAGAAGAGTTGAAGTTGGATGAGCCTATGCCGCCGCTTATAAAGAACCCGAAGAACCGGAGAAAGCGGTTGCGAAGTGTGATCCAGAGAGCTTCCTTGATCAGATCTCTGTAATTCATCCCTCTAACACCCAGGTATCTTTCATCTTACCTCCGCTGGAGATGTTAGTCAGGTGACTGCCCGGAGCGGCCACCCGCGCTAAAGCGCCTGGCACGATCTCGACGATGCTTGGGTCTGTTGGATCCGGCGCCAGCGCGAGCATTCGATAGTCAGTGTAGGAGTCTTGTAAGTAGAAGCTACCGTTCGTGAGATCGGCTCCGCAGAGCACGTGGGTCGAGAAGTCGATGGTCTCCTGCGCTATGTACTCGACCGGGTTGCGTTCGACCGTCCGTTTGAACCGCTCGATGGACTCCTTGGACTCCTCCGGCCCGATCATGACCTCCTTGCCACCATAGCCGCCCCGGCTCTTGACGACCAGTTCCCCGAAGTGCTCCGTTACGTACCGGCGCTCCTCCGGTACCGCGAGCGACCACGTCGTCGGGTTCTGTATCAGCGGCTCCTCACCGAGGTAAGTCCGGATCATCTCCGGCACGAAGGCCTCGACTCCCTTGTCGTCCACGACCTCCGAGTTGGGGGCGAAGAGGACGTGTACCCGGCCCTCTACGTGACAATTCACGAGCTCCGGCAGGTCCGCGTAGAGGGTGTCCTCGTCTATCCGCTCGTAGACGACGTCTATCCTGCGTCCTGTCGGCTCGTGTACAAGATAGCCGCTCCGGTCGAACGCAAGGTCTTTGGTCTCCGCCAGGATCGCACCCATCTCCTCCGCGTAGATGTGGTGGTCGAGGTAAAACTGGTCGGTCGGCCCGCTGGACACGACCGCGAGCGTCGCCTCGGGTCCTTTCGGGGACGCCGCCCGCAGGGAGTCGCCCAGGCGACCGAGCCAGCCATCCAAAGAGCGAACCTGGAGTTTCTCGAACGAGTCGGGGAAGAAGACCTCCCGGCTCATCCTGCGGCGCCGGGTCATGGCTGCGAGTCCCACTGGCATCTTGGCGTTCTCCTCAAGGACGAGGTACTCCCAGCCGCCGGTCTGACCGCCGCGCTCGCTCTCGACCGCCACGACGTCGAAGGCCACCTGCCTGACCGGCACCTCCCCGAAGCGGTTGGGGAGGGTTGGATCGTAGAGTATGCTCGTCTCCAACACCTCCTCCGGCACGATCTCTCTCTTGCCGGCCTCGAGCCTGCGCAGATACTCGTTTACGGCCTGCATCCTTTGGACGAGGCCTCTTTCCAAGCGCTTCCAATCCGCGGCGGGGACGACGCGCGGGAACCAATCGGTGGG
>DASQWQ010000227.1:0-3741 GCA_035640175.1 Rubrobacter sp.
GAGCTCCTAAGGCTCTTTGGCGGCCAGCGGATGCAGGGGATCATCGAGCGCATAGGGCTCGAAGAGGACGTGCCGATCGAGGCCGGTATGATCTCCAACTCCGTGAAGCGCGCCCAGGAGCAGGTCGAGAGCCGCAACTTCCAGATTCGCAAGCGCATACTCGAGTACGACGACGTCCTCAACAAGCAGCGCGAGGTGATTTACGCGATAAGGCGTGACATCCTGATGGGCGAGGACGTCGACACGAAGTCCTACGTGGAGGATGTGCTCACGGAGGTCGTCTCTGAGTACGTCTCCGAGAACGTCTACCCCGAGGACTGGGACCTGGACGCCCTTACGACCGAGGTGAACCGCTTCTATCCTAGCAGGATCGACTTCAAGTCTATCGACGTCGAGACTCTTACGGCCGCCGAGGTCCTCGCGATGGTCCTCCAGGACGCCGACGAGCGCCTCGAGGAGCGTAAGGCCGAGTGGGAGGAGCGGACCGCCGAGCTCGAGAGGCGCGGGCTCGCGCGTGGTGATGGGCTGGCCACGTTCGAGGAGGCCGAGCGCCGGACGCTGCTCTCGGTGGTCGATTCCCGCTGGCGGGAGCACCTCTACGAGATGGACTACCTGCGCGAGGGAATCGGCTGGCGTGGTCTCTCCCAGCGCGACCCGCTGGTCGAATACAAGCGGGAGGGTTTCGACATCTTCCAGGAGATGGAGCGGGGCCTGAAGGCTGACTACGTCACCTACATCTACCGCGTGGAGAACATCAAGCTGCGCGAGGAGGAGATGCAGCAGCTCTCCTACAGCGGCGGCGAAGAGCCGAACCAGCGTCCGCAGAGCCCGCGCAAGACCGCGAGCAAGGTCGGGCGCAACGAGCCCTGTCCGTGTGGCAGCGGCAAGAAGTACAAGAAGTGTCATGGACAGCCAGGCGCGCCACCGCTCGGGTCCGAAGCCCGGGCAGGTTAGTGACAGAGCTCAAGGACAAGACATCCGAGCTTGAAGGTCGCCTCGCAGAGCTCGAGGCGTTCTTCGACGTGGAAGGATTGCGCACAGAGGCCGAAGGGCTCGGTGAGGACATGAGCCGTCCTGGTTTCTGGGACGATCCCGAAGAGGCTAGGGCGGTATCGGCGCGCTTCTCGCGGGTGCAGGGTAGGGTCGAGCTCCTCGACGGGCTGAGAGAGCGCCTTTCGGATTCGGGGGAACTCCTCGAGCTCGCCGAAGAGGACGGTGACATGCTCCCCGAAGTCCGAGAGGAGCTGCGGCGGGTCGAGCGGTTGCTCGAGGAACAAGAGGTGGCCAGGCTCTTCGCCGGCGAGTACGACGAGGGCGACGCCATACTCACCATAAACTCGGGCGCGGGCGGGGTAGATTCGCAGGACTGGGCCGAGATGCTGGCGCGCATGTACCGGCGTTGGGCCGAGCGCCGGGGCTTCGGACTCGAGGTTATCGAGTACACAGAGGGCGAGGAGGCCGGAATAAAGAGCGCCACCTTCACCGTCTCCGGGGAGTATGCCTTCGGGCTCTTATCCGCCGAGCGCGGGGTGCATCGTCTCGTCAGGATCAGCCCTTTCGACGCCGGCGCGAGGAGGCACACCAGCTTCGCCTCCATCGCAGTCGCGCCCGTCGTCGGCGAGACCGTCGAAGTCGAGATCGAGGAAAAGGATCTCAAGGTGGATACCTACAGGTCCTCTGGGGCCGGCGGCCAGCACGTCAACAAGACGGACTCGGCGGTTAGGATCACGCACCTCCCGACGGGCATCGTGGCGCAGTGCCAGAACGAGCGCAGCCAGCACCAGAACCGTGAGGTGGCCATGCGGGTCTTGAGGGCGCGGCTCTTTGAGCTCCAGCGCGAGAAGCGGGAGCAGGAGATCGCCGCGCAGAGCGGGGAGAAGGCCGAGATCGAGTGGGGTTCGCAGATCCGGTCCTACGTACTCCACCCTTACAAGCTCGTAAAGGACCACCGCACCGGCGAAGAGACGGCGAACGTGGACCGCGTGCTCGACGGCGACCTCGATGCTTTTGTCTACTCTTACCTGAAGAACAGGACAGTGGCCTAGCGCTGTGCGGAGCGTTGTCACGGCCGTGCTCGTTCCCGTACTCGTCGTTTTCCTGATCGGACCCTACACGTTCTTGCCGTCGCTGCTGGAGTACGCGGTCGCCCGAGATGTCAAGGCCCGTCTCGGGGTCGAAAAGCAGCCCGACGTAGAGCTGAAGAGCGACCCCCCAATACGGATGCTGGCGGGCGAGTTCTCGGGCGGCCGCATCGTCATGAAGAACACCGATCTGGGCAACGTAACGGCAACGATGGCCCGCATCGACCTCGACCCCTTCGATATAGACGTCTGGGCCACCATAAGAAAGGGCCACATGGTGGACAGGGACTCCTTATCGGGAGATCTACGGGTCGATGTGCCCGAGAGGGAAGTCTCGCGCCTGGCGAAGGCGGGATCTGAGATACCTGTGCGGGACGTGGACGTGCAGAGAGACGGGGTGGTCGTCAGGTCGGAGGTCTCGGTGCTCGGCGTGCGGTTCCCGGTCTCTATAGAAGGGGAGCCTGGCTTGCGCGACGGAGAGCTTATCTTCGAGCCGCAGGGGCTCACGGCGGCGGGGGTTAAGGTGTCCGATGAGCTCGCAGACCGGTTGCTCGCCGGTACGTCCTTCCAGTACCCCCTCGACCGTCTGCCTTACCAGAGCAGGATCACCGACGTCGAGGCCGAGGACGGGCGGATCGTACTCAGCGGTAGGGTGCCGAGCATACCGCTCGGCGCTTACCCCGGCGGTTGATAACGCCTGCGGTTGTTGTTATCGTCTCCGATGGCCGGGTCCCTGGAGGGGGACCGCGAAGCCACGCGTGGAGAGGTAATGATCCGATTCGACAATGTCACCAAGGTTTACGATAACGATACCGTCGCCCTGGAGCGGGTGAACCTCGGGATAGATTCAGGTGAGTTCGTGTTCCTGGTAGGGGCTAGCGGCTCTGGCAAGTCGACCATAGTGCGCCTGATCCTGAAGGAGATGGAACCCTCGGCGGGGGCCGTCTACCTGAAAGGCACCAAGCTCTCGTCCGTGCCGCGACGCAGGATCCCACGTCTGCGCCGGGAAATCGGGTGCGTCTTTCAGGACTTCAAGTTGCTCCCGAACAAGACCGTAGCCGAGAACGTAGCCTACGCGATGGAGGTCACTGGCCAGAAGCGCCGTACGATCCGCACCAAGGTGCCCCAGATACTCGACCTCGTTGGCCTCTCGGGGAAGAAGGACAAGTTCCCCGATATGCTCTCCGGCGGCGAGCAGCAGCGCGTCTCCATAGCCAGGGCCTTCGTGTCGCAGCCGCCCATACTCGTCGCCGACGAGCCGACGGGCAACCTCGACCCCAACACCAGCGTCGGAATCATGCAGCTCTTGCACAGGATCAACCGCATAGGCACCACCGTTGTGGTCGCGACCCACGACAGGGAGATGGTCGACGTGATGCGCAAGCGGGTAGTCGCCCTGGAGGAGGGACGTGTTGTGCGCGACAAGGTGAAGGGGGCGTACGCGGATGAGGTTTAACCTGGGGTTCTTTCTGGCCGAGGCCCTCAAGAACCTCCGCCTGAACGTGCTGATGAGCATCACCGCCGTCACCACCACGTTCATCTGCATTCTGGTCTTCGGCCTCGGCCTGCTCGTCAGCGCCCACATCCAGGGGGTAATAGGATCCGTTCGCGAGGACGTCAGCGTCGAGGCGTTCATGCCGAACGCCAGCAGCCAGGAGGT
>DASQWQ010000228.1:0-11728 GCA_035640175.1 Rubrobacter sp.
CTCCGATCGCTACTTCTATCCCGACCAGTACTCCAACCCCGCCAACCCGCGCTCGCACTACGAATCGACGGCGCCTGAGATCTGGAAGCAGACGAACGGCGAGGTCACGCACTTCGTCGCCGGGCTTGGCACGAGCGGCACTTTTGTCGGCACGGCGACCCGTCTGAAGGAGTACAATCCGAGGATAGAGGCCATCTCCTTCGAACCCGACTCGGCTTTCCACGGCCTCGAAGGCATGAAGCACATGGAGAGCGCCATCGTGCCTGCCATCTACGACTCGACCATCGCCGACCAGAATCGGGCGGCGAGAACCGAAGACGCCTACGAGATGGTCAAGCGGGTGGCGCGCGAGGAAGGAATCCTCGTCGGGCTCTCGGCCGGCGCGGCGGTCGCGACGGCGCTTGGGGTCGCGAGGGAGATAGAGTCGGGGACGGTCGTCACCATCCTGTGCGACGGGGCCGACAAGTACCTCTCCGAGAGCTTCTGGGGACAGTAAGTTGCCGCTCAAGATAGGCGCAGGGGACCTGGGGCAGATCCACCACCACGCCAAAGAGGCGTACCCTGAGGAGTGTGCCGGTGCGCTGGTCGGTATCGATAGCGGCGGTATCAAAGTCGTCGTCGACGTGTGGCGGGCCGAGAACACGCACGAGGAAGAGCGCAGCCGCCGCTTTCTCATCGAGCCGCTCGAGGTAAAGAAATTCGAGGAGCAGGCCGGAGAGCAGAACATGGGGCTGCTCGGCTTCTACCATTCGCACCCTGACCATCCAGCCGAACCCTCCGAGTACGACCGCGAGCACGCCTGGCCTGGCTACTCCTACGTGATAGCCTCGCTGGGCGCCGAGAACGTAGAAGACATGCGCTCGTGGACCCTTAGAGACGACCGCTCGGGTTACGACGAAGAGCCAATCGTAGGATAAGGAGACTCAGATATGCCGAAGGTCAAGATCCCAACCCCTTTGAGACAGTACACCGGCGGTAACACCGAGGTCGAGGTCGGCGGCGCAACGGCGGGCGAGGCCCTCGGAAATCTCGCCTCAGAGCACCCCGACCTCAAGCAGCATCTGTATACGGGTGACGGCAAACTGCGCTCGTTCGTCAACGTCTACAAGGGCGACGAGGACATCCGTTACCTCGAAGGCCAGGACACCGAGGTCGCTGAGGGCGATGAGATCTCCATAATCCCCTCCATCGCAGGAGGCTCCGCCGGAGCACGATGTAGGTAGTTTTCAAAGATCCATTCTTCGAGCGTTACTTTTTCAAACGAGAGGTTTTTCTTCAGATGCAGACAAGACAGCCATTAGTGGAGTCGCCCAACGGGGCACTCGAGCTAAGCAACGAAGAGATCGCGCGCTACAGCAGGCACCTGATCATGCCCGAGGTCGCCCTCGAAGGGCAGAAACAGCTCAAGGCCGCGAAGGTGCTCACGGTGGGCACGGGCGGACTCGGGAGCCCGCTCGCCCTTTACCTGGCTGCGGCCGGGGTCGGGACCATCGGGATCGTTGACTTCGACGTGGTCGACGAGTCGAATTTGCAGCGCCAGATCATCCACGGCACCTCGGACGTGGGGCGTCCCAAGGTCCAGAGCGCCTACGAGAAGATCAAGGGCATAAATCCCAACGTGGAGGTCAGGATCCACGAGGAGGCGCTCACCAGCGAGAACGCGCTGGAGATCTTCGAGGACTACGACGTGATCGTCGACGGCACGGACAACTTCCCGACCCGGTATCTGGTGAACGACGCGTGCGTCCTCCTGAACAAGCCCAACGTCTACGGTTCGATCTTCCGCTTCGAGGGCCAGGCGAGCGTGTTCTACGCCGAGGAAGGCCCGTGCTACCGCTGCCTCTACCCCGAGCCACCTCCTCCCGGCCTCGTCCCTAGCTGCGCCGAGGGCGGAGTGCTTGGCATCCTGCCTGGCGCCATCGGCACCATCCAGGCTACCGAGACGGCCAAGCTCATTCTCGGGATCGGCGAGCCGCTCATCGGACGGCTTCTCCTCTACGACGCGCTGAACATGCGCTTCCGCGAGATGAAGCTCCGCAAGGATCCGGACTGCCCCGTCTGCGGCGAGAACCCGACGGTTACGGAACTGATCGACTACCAGGAGTTCTGTGGCATTCCTCAGACTGAGGCTGCCGAGCAGGAGAACGGCGTGCCTGAGATCACGGTCGGAGAGCTCAAGACCAGGCTCGATAAAGGCGAGGACATCAACGTCCTCGACGTGCGCGAGCCGCACGAGTACGAGGTCGCCAACATCGGCGTGAAGCTAATCCCGCTCGGTGAGTTGCCGCAGCGACTGGCGGAGTTGGATCAGGACGAGTACTTCGTCGTTCACTGCAAGACCGGCGCCCGCAGCGCGAAGGCCGTCAAGCTCCTGCAGGATGCGGGCTTCGAGAACGTCTATAACGTGAAGGGCGGCATCACAGCCTGGAGCGAGGAGATCGATCCGAGCATTCCGAAGTATTAGGGAGGTTCAGGCACTAGGTTTCAGGTTCTACCAGCGGGGTTGTTGTTTCGGCGGCCCCGCTTTTTCGCGCTTCGACCCGTCAAGAAGCGATCCCGAGGACCAGTCTGTATCATCTACCGGGTGGACGAAATACTCATCTTCGACGGCCACAACGACACGTTGCTCAACCTCCACCTACCCGACCGCGGCAAAGGGCGCTCCTTTTTCGAGCGCAGCGACCTGGGGCACATCGACCTGCCACGGGCCCGCGAGGGCGGGTTCGGTGGAGGATTCTTCGCGTGCTACGTCCCCAATGCGGAAGACGACGACTGGACCGAGGAGTCGGCGCTCACCGTTACGCACGACGGTCACGAGGTCTCAGGTACCCCGCGGCTCGACCCCAACTACGCCAGGGACTTCGCCGACGGGCTCGTTGAAGGCCTGTTTAGGCTTCAGTCCGGGGGCGGACTAAGGATCGTACGGACAGCTGAGGAACTCGAAGGGTGTCTGCGCGAAAAGATCGTGGCTGCCATCCTTCATTTCGAGGGCGCCGAGAACCTGGGCCCTGACCCTGGCGCGCTCGAAGAACTTTACGAGACGGGCCTGCGCTCGCTGGGGCTCGTGTGGAGCAGACCCAACGCCTACGCCTACGGGGTCCCTTTCAGATTTCCTTCCTCTCCGGACACAGGGCCGGGCCTTACCGGCGCCGGGAAGCAGCTCGTCAGGGAGTGCAACCGGCTCGGGATCCTGATCGACCTTTCCCACCTGAACGAACGAGGCTTCTGGGACGTAGCAGAGCTCTCCGAAGCGCCGCTCGTGGCGAGCCACTCGAACGCCCACGCCCTGTGCCCCGCGTCGCGCAATCTGACGGACAGGCAGCTCGACGCCATCAGGGTCTCGGACGGGATGGTCGGCGTGAACTTCGCCGTCGCCTTCCTGCGCGAGGACGGCGGCGAATCAGAAGTCACCCCGCTTGAGACGGTCGTGCGGCACGTGGACTATCTCGTCGAGCGCCTCGGTATCGACAGGGTGGGGTTCGGTTCGGACTTCGACGGGGCGAAGGTCCCGAAGGAACTCAGTGACGTATCAGGTTTGCCCGAACTCCTCGCCGCACTCCGAGACGGCGGCTACGACGAGGCGGCGCTAAACAAGCTTGCCCATAGAAACTGGATCAGGGTTCTGCGGGCTACCTGGCAAGGGTGACGTTCAGGGGCCGGAAGGCAGGCTTAGCGCGAACCTTGCCCCGCCTCCTTGGGTGTTTTCGGCGCTGAGCGCGCCGCCCTGGGCGCGGGCGAGGTCACGGGCGATAGCGAGACCGAGGCCCGTTCCGCCGCCGGAAGGTCCCCTGCTCCTGGCTGCGCTGTGCGTGTCGGCCCTGTAGAAACGCTCGAAGATTCGATCCAGGCTCTCGGGGGCGATCCCTGGCCCAGTATCCGTAACGGCCGCCTCTACGTGTTTGTCCGTGATACGGCCCTCCACTGTTATAGTCCCGCCGGGAGGTGTGAAGCGGAGGGCGTTATCGAGGAGGGCGGCGAGGACCTGGCCCGTATGGGGCGCGTCACCGCGCGCAGGAAGCTTGCCTGAGTGGTGAACCTCGAGATTCTTGTGTTCGGCCCAGGCGCGGGCGGCGAATCGCTCCGAGGTCTCGGAGAGGACGAGGGCTAGGTCGAAGGGTTCGCGGGAGACGGAGACCTTCTCCGCGTCCAGACGCGCCAGTAGAAGAAGGTCGGATAGCACGGCGCTCATCCGGTCGGCCTCACCGAGCAGGTCGTCGATGAGCTCGCGGTTGTCAGAGGTCTTGTTCGGATCTTCGATGCCGCGGGAGAGGACCTCGGCGTCGGCCCGGATCAGGGTCAGCGGCGTCTTCAACTCGTGGGAAGCGTCGGCGATAAACCTCCTCTGCCTGCCGAAGGCTTCCTGAACCGGACGCATCGCCCGCCGCGACATGAAAAGCCCGCCGGCCGCCGCCAGTACCAGCGCTCCAAAGCCCGTGAGAACCAGCACGAAGATCAGCCGTTCCACTGTTTCAGACACCGCCTGACGCGACTGGGCGGCCTGTACCACCGCGACCACACTTCCGAACTCTCCGTACTTTTTTACGGGAATGCTCATCACCCGCACGGCGCCACCAGGCCCGGGAACGGTCTCTCTTATCGTCTGCCTCTCCTGTCCGGCTCTCTGGGCCATGTATCTGTAGGGGAGGCCGAGAGAAAAGAACGTCTCGTCCAGATCTTCGTATGACGAACCATCAGGCAGAAGTACGACCACGGCCACGTCGTAATCAGTGGTAGCCTTCACGACACCGTACTTGTCTTTGCCGCTCAACACGCTGTTGGCTTTGTCTTCCGCCTTCTGCAAGAGCAGGTCATCTTGTTGTTCGCTTGCCCGCAGATAGAAGGTGAACACCACAACGACGCCGAAGACCAACAGGATGAGGGCCAGTATGCCTACGTAGCCCACCGTCAGGCGCCGCCTGATGTAGTCAAACATCAGCGCGCTCCTGGTTGCGGCTCGAAGGTGTAGCCGACACCGCGGACGGTTCGGATGTGGGAGGCATCGCCCTCGCCGTCGAGTTTCTTGCGCAGGTAGGAGACGTACAGGTCGACGACGTTGGCGTAGACTTCGGGCGAGGCGCCCCACACGGTATCGAGTAGAACCGGGCGGGTGAAGACCTGCCCGGGACGCTGGAGAAGGGTGGCGAGCAGTGCGAACTCCTTGGCCGTCAGGTCAACGATCTCTCCTCCGTGGCGAACCACGTGGCGCACAGGGTCGAGCGTAACGTCGCCAGCCCCGAGGATCGCGCCTTCTTTCTCCTCTCCCCACGGACGGCGGGCGAGAGCCCGAACGCGGGCGAGCAGTTCGGGGAAGGCGAAAGGCTTGGGGAGGTAGTCGTCGGCGCCGGCGTCGAGGCCTTCCACGCGGTCTTCGATCTGGTCGCGGGCGGTCAGCATGAGCGCTGGCGTCCCTACCCCCGCGGCCCTTAGCCTCTTAACCAACTGGACGCCGCTCAGCTCCGGGAGCATCCAGTCCACGATCAGGAGGTCGTATTCCTCTGCCAATGCCCGCATGAGCGCCTGCCGGCCGTTGGCCTCCATCTCGACGGCATGGCCCTCCTCGACGAGGACCCGCGAGATCAGGCGCGCCAGCCTCTCTTCGTCCTCTACCACCAGTATGCGCATCACCTGTGTATTATCGCCGCTCTGCGGCGGCTCTGCCCTCTGCAGGACCTTTCCTGTGAAAACGCTCATGAACCGCAAAGGCTCTTCACATGTTGGAAGTCCAGACTACAACGCAGAGATCACACCACAAGGAGGAGAGTTGGCAACGTATCCGCGAAAGCTGTCAGGTGGGCACAGCGTAAGGCGACCTCTCGAAGCGCTTCTGGAGTCGGGGCCGCGAGGAAGCAGTATCGGGGAGGTAATGGTATGAAGGGCCACACCTTGCAGCGCTCTTTCTTAATGCCTCTCATGGCACTGGCGGCGCTGGCTTTCGTGCTCGGCGTCATCTACCTCGACCCGGGCACGGGCAGGACCCAGACCGCCGATCCGGTCGAGTCTGCCCCTGCAGGCATTCCGGCCGACGAACCCGTGGCCAGAGTCGCCTCCCTACTGAGTCCTTCCGTGGTGCAGATCAACGTCTCAGGAATCAAACAGACCCCTTTCGGGGCGCAGAAGGAAGAGGGTATGGGTAGCGGTGTGATCTACCGCTCCGACGGCTACATCATCACCAACAACCACGTCGTGGAGGGCTCGCGCGGCGTCGAGGTCGCCTTCGCGGACGGCACCACAGAGCGCGGAGAGGTCGTAGGCACAGACCCGACGACGGACATCGCCGTCGTCAGCGTGGACCGCAATGACCTACCCGCGGCGGGCTTCGCAAGCGGGGACCCGATAGTCGGCCAGACGGCGGTCGCGGTCGGTAGCCCATCAGGCTTCGAGTCTACGGTCACGTCCGGCATTATCAGCGGCACGGGGCGTGAGATCCCTGCCGAGTACACAGGCGGTAGGCAGGCCGCCTCTCTGGTCGACCTGGTCCAGACCGATGCAGCCATCTCTCCAGGCAACTCGGGCGGCGCACTGGCAGACCGTGAAGGCCGGGTCATCGGCATAAACGCAGCTTACCTGCCACCGGCCGAGACGGGCGCCGAGAACATCGGCTTCGCCATACCTTCGGACACAGCCGTCTCCGTAGCGGACCAGCTGATCCAGAACGGCGAGGCCGTCCACCCCTACCTCGGTGTCTACCTCTCTGACCTCACCCAGGAGACCGCGAGCAGATTCGGAAACCCCGTAGACTCAGGGGGCCTGATCGAAGAGGTCGAGCCTGGTAGCCCGGCCGCCGCCGCCGGAATACAGCGCGGTGACATCGTGACCGCCGCAGGTTCGGAGGAGGTCCGTAGCTCGGGCGACCTGCTCTCGGCGCTGCGCAACTTCATGCCGGGCGATACGGTACGGCTGACGGTCCTCAGGAACGGCGAAAAGACCACGCTCCAGGCGAACCTCGCGGAGCGCCCCCAATAATATGAAATCTGCTTGATCACTTCGCGTCTCGTCCTGTTCGGGAGTAGGAAGTAGAGAAGTACGACTCCCTACTCCCGAAGCGAAGCGCCTCCCAACTCCCGATCCCACAGGGACGGAACCGTTCACCCGGATTCCGTATGACCTACTAGATCGCGCATTTCACTATGAGGCATTGTGGGGTTATGTCGATTCCGCGGTCGCACGTTCGTCGTAGGTATATAAAGCGGAAACGACGCTAAGGAGGTCATCATGAGAAGAGTAATCGTATCGGAGTTCGTGTCACTGGACGGTTTGGTAGAGGACCCGAAGTGCACCTTCCAATTCACGGGCAAAGAGCAGGAGAAGTTCAAGTTCGACGAACTGGCTGCGAGCAACGCCCTCCTGCTGGGACAGGTGACCTACGAGGATTTCGCGGCTGCCTGGCCCAAGATGAGCGAGAAGACGGGGAATACGGCGCCATGATGAACGGCTACCCCAAGTATGTGGTCTCGACAACTCTGGAGAAGGCCGAGTGGAACAACTCGACGATATTCAAGGAGAACGTTTCTGGAGAGGTATCCGGGCTGAGGCAGCAGCCTGGCAAGAACATCCTGGCCTTCGCGCTCACCTTTTTCAGCGCGACGGCGATCCTCGCGCTGATCGTCATCCTCGCACTGATCTTCGTCTTGCCCGAACCGGAAGGCTCCAGCAGCACCCGCCGGAGCAGGCGACGCTCCTTAAGAGGGTGAACCGGAAGGTCCGGGGATCCTCGTAAAGAGGATACGGCAGAGGCTATCGCCTTCTCGCCAGGTAGACGCCGCAGAGGATGACCACTGCGCCGACGAGTTGTTCCAGTCCGAAGTCCTCGCCGAGGAGTACGATGCCTGTACTCACGCCTGTCAGGGTAACGAGGTACTGGTAGATCAGGACACGGTTCGCCCCGACGTGGGAGACTCCATACCCCCAGGCGGCGAAGCCGAAGGCCGAGGAACACAGCGCGGAGTAGGCCGCCGCTCCCCACGTCAGGCCGTCCATGGATCGGATGTCGAGACCGCCGGGGTCGAAGACTGCGAGCGGAAAGGCCGAGAGGCCGCCGAGGGTCATAGCGTAGGCGGCTAGGGCAACGGGAGAGTAGCGTTCCAGAAGCGAGATCGAGAGGACAGTGTAGGAGCCCCAGAAGACGGCAGCGACGAGTATGAGGGCGTCACCGACGAGGCTGGTGCCCGCGAACTCGAGCCCGCCGTACACGATGAACCCGACCCCGAGGAGGGAGAATCCAATGCCTAGGATGCCAGCGAGCCTAGGCCGCTCCAGCCCGAGCGCGAATCCGAGCAGCATCCCCCACACAGGGGCCGTCGAGTAGACCAGGGCCGTGTTTGCCGCCGTCGTCAGGCTCACCCCGAGCGTGAAGACCGTCTGGGTGAGTGTGACGCCGACCACCCCGAGGCCGAGCACGGCGAGGAAGTCCTCGCGACGCAATCGACTCCCCGGTTCGAGGAAGGGAACGAACAAGAGCAAGAGACAACCGGCCAGGGTGAAGCGCGTTGCGGCGAAGAGGATCGGCGGGACGCTCTCGACGACGATCTTGACCGCCGTGAAGTTAGTCCCGAAGAAGAAGACCGTCAACAGCAGCGCGGCCTCGACTCCTATCGAGGCCCGCCGCTTCGGTTCCTCTTCAGTGGTCAAAGGGACCCTGGGTTAACGGACGAAGTTCGTCTCCGCGCTCAGGGTCTTTATGTAGGCGGAGATCACACGGGCGCAGTTCTCGACGTCTTCAACGTCCACGACCTCGTTGGGAGAGTGCATGTAGCGGTTGGGACACGAGACGAGCCCTGTCGCGATCCCGGCCCTCGTGAACTGTATGGCGTCCGCGTCGGTCCCCGTCGAGCGCGAGTCGGCCTCCAGCGTGTAGGGGATGTTCTCGCCCTCCGCCGCCGTGATGAGACCTTCTGAGACGATGGGCGAGATGTTCGTCGCCCGCTTCAAAACGGGACCACTGCCCAAGGAGTGATCCCCGTGCTCGTTCTTGGAGACGCCGGGAGTGTCCGTTGCGTGGGTCACGTCGACGGCGATGGCCGCGTCGGGGTCGAGCCCGAAAGCAGCCCCGCGGGCGCCGTAGAGACCTATCTCCTCCTGCACGCAGGCCACGGCCACGACCTCGGCACCGATATCATCCTCTTCGGAGAGCAATCTCAGGGCTTCGAGCACAACGAACGCGCCCATGCGGTTATCCACAGAGCGGGAGGCTATGCGGCCGTTCGGAAGCTCCACGAGGTCCTGGTCGATTACGCCGACGTCCCCGACGCGGACCATGCCGCTGGCCTCTTCGGCGTCTTTGGCGCCTATGTCGATCCAGAGGTTCTTTATCTCGGAGACCTTCTTACGCTCGTCAGGCTCCATAACGTGGATGGCCTTCTTGCCGATCACACCGACCACCTCGCCGCCCTTCGCGAGCAACCGGATGCGCTGTCCCACGAGCACCTGTGAGTCCCAGCCGCCGACGCCGGTAAAGCGGAGCAAGCCGTTCTCCTCTATGTGGGTGATCATCACCCCGATCTCGTCTATGTGCCCGGCGAGCATGACCTTCGGTGAGCCACCCGCCCCGATGGCGGCGAAGGAGTTCCCCATCCCGTCACCCCTGACCTCAGCGAACTTCTCGGCCTCCTCCCTCCAGACTTTCGCGGCTGCCTCTTCGTAACCGCTAGGCCCTGGCGTCGAAAGCAGCCTTCTCAAGAAATCGTACGACGCGTCTCTCATCTCGGTCCTTTCTATGGTAGAAGCGAATCTCTAGAGGAGCGCCTCCCGGCGCTCTTAACAGGTTACCCGAAGTTCGAGTATATCGCTGCCCAGCGGCCGCCGGTCTCTACCGATGGTCCTGTAGGGGATCTCTATTACGAATGCCTCCGAGAAGGGATTGGGATCGAGGCGCAACGTCTGTCCATCTTCCCATACCAGCCCGAAGCGCGTCCCTTCGAACTCGAACCCTCCAGGATAAGGCGGCGGACTGTCCTCGCCGCCAGGTTCGTAAAGGCACAAGAACAGCGAGAGGCCATCACAAAGCCGCAGAAAGCGGAAGTTTCGCTCGAGGTACTCCAGCTCTTTTTCGGACATCCTCTCCTCGAGTCTGCCCTGGCGTCCCACCTCGCCCTCGCGGAACTCGACCTCCTCAGGCCGCTCGGAGTCGAGCAAGAAGCGAGCGTAGTGCATGCTGCAAAGGCATCCCGCGTAAGGGTCGTGATCCGCTACCAGATCTATCCCTCTTCTCTGGGCCGGCAGTTTCAGATCCCGGGGATAATCCACAAAGGAGTAGGGTCTGTCCTCCTCCTCGTTCCACAGCACCTCCCGGTCCAGTTCGCGCCAGGCCAGGTCGTGGTTGGCGATCGCGTAGACCGTGGATTCGAAGGGCCGAGGCCTCTCCCTCCACCGGAGCGCGAACTCGCCCGCGATCAAGGCGTGCTCGTGCTGCTCGAAGAGCAAGAAGAGATCGGGCCGCTCGCGAACGATCATTGACCAAGCTTAGCAGCTCAGCACGCTCCAGCCTTCGGCTTCCGCTTATCAGCACTTCAGCCTGGTGGTTGGCCTCGCCCGAGGCGCAGGAGAAACTCCAAGGGGTACTCCCATGCGACGGGGGGTGGCCCTGGAAGGACGAAGCTGACTAGCTGCCAGCGAGGGCCGAAGGCCCGAAGCGTGCTGAATTGCTGAAATGCTTTATAACACCGGCCGCCTGTCTACGGCGAGCGGAGACTCGAGCCCGGGAGCTTCGAGAATGGCGTCCTGCGTCTCGTCGAAGAGGTCTGCGGGGACCGTGGCCAGCGCCAGGGCGAAGCCTTCATGGAAAGCCGCTTCCCACTCTTCGGCGAACCTCTCGGGGAGGCCTATGGCGAGAAGCTTCTTCTGAAGGTGCGGCCTGCGGTGGTAGAGGATGAGGCCGATGATGACCGCCAGGGTCATGACAGTCTGTACGGCGATCCCGGTCGGCGGATGGACGGCGCCCATGAGAACGCTCACGGCCGTCACCCCTAGGTATGTGCTCGCCAACTCGAACCACTGCGTCCGTGAGAGCCCGGACTCGACTTGGCGTGTCCTGACGTCAGGGAGCGTTACGCCCACGAGTCGTTCGTCCTTACGCCGCGAGAGCACGAGGAGTGAGTCTGCAGGGAGACCAAGATCCTCTAGACGTTCGCCTAGGGCTTTGAGTACCTGCAAGTCCTGCGCAACGGCCCCGACGGTATAGTAACGTGGAATGCTCATGCTTCGGCGATTTTACCAACGATTTCGGCCTTTCTGACTCCAGCGGCGTCAGGGAACCTAAGGACGCTTATGCGGTCCGTCTTGGCCGGACACGCTCGTCTCAGTCGGCGGCCCGGACGAGCCTAGCCTCGAGCGTGCCGAGCTCCTCGTCCGTAACCCACTCGAAGGCGTTCCCCAGCTCGTCCCTCGCCAGGCTCATGAGCCTCCCCTTACCGTCCACGTATTCGGCCTCCACGGGCAGATCGGTGACATCGCCCACCTCCTCCTCGTCGACTACCTCCCCCTCTTCGTTGTAGATCGTCTCGAGGATGCGTCCTGACCCGTCGACGCTGCGTCGGGTTGCCAGGCCTGCCTCGTCAGCGCGAGACACGGGCCGGCCACCCAGCCCGCTGATCAGCCTCCTGGCCAGCTCGCTCTCTCTCCCTCTCTGTCGCGCGTCTTCGATGGTGATCCTGAGCGCCAACTCGGCGATCTCGGAGTTGGAGGTGTGAATATCCTCCTGGCGCTGCAGGTCATGCCGAAGCCTGTCCAGCTC
>DASQWQ010000229.1:0-6555 GCA_035640175.1 Rubrobacter sp.
AGCCCGACGCCTACTCGCGAACCGCCACCTGGCTGAACGTGGCCGACTACATGGCGTTCCGCCTGTGCGGCGTCGCCGCCACGGATTACTCCCTGGCCTCACGCACCCTGGCCCTCGACCTGCACGGGCTGCGGTGGGCCGAGGAGTTGCTCGAGGAGGTGGGTATCTCCCCGGACCTCTTCGCGCCCCTCCGAGGCGGCGGCTCGTTCCTCGGTCCCGTGACCTCGGACGCAGCGTCCGTAACAGGGCTACCAGAGAGCGCCGGCGTCGCGGCGGGCGGCCACGACCACGTCTGCGGCGCCCTTGCCGTCGGCGTCACACATAAGGGCACGATGCTCAACTCGCTCGGTACCGCAGAGGCGATCTTCCTGCCGCTCGAGCGCCCGCTCACAGACCCCCAGGTCGGGCATCAGGGTTACACCCAGGGAGCCCACGTGGCAGGCCAGTACTACGTCTTCGGGGGTCAGTACACCTCGGGCGCCAGCGTCGAATGGTTGCGAGAGGCCCTTGGCGGGGTTGACTACGACACCTTGATCGCCGAGGCCGAGGAGGTCCCGCCGGGGTCCCTTGGCGCCTTCTTCCTGCCGCACCTGCGCCTCGCAAACCCGCCGTACGACGATCCCGCCGCGAAAGGGGCATTCGTCGGCCTCAGCACGGACGTCAAGCGCGGAGCCCTCTTCCGGGCTGTCCTCGAAGGGTTGGCTTACGACTCTCGCAACTCCCTCGAACCGCTCCTGGCTCACTCAGGGTTAGACGAGCTTGGGGCCATCTACGCCATCGGCGGCGGCACCCAGAACCGTCTGCTGATGCGCATCAAAGCCGCCGTCTCGAACCAGGAGATCACCGTAGTCGGGGTAGAGGAGGCGACCAGCCTGGGAGCCGCCATCCTGGGCGGGATAGGCGCCGACGTCTACGCCGACGTTCCATCAGCCCTAGAAGAGTTGCGCTATACCGAGAGCCCTGTCGAGCCGGCCCCGGAGGAGGTCTCGTTCTACGACGCGGCCTTCCGGAGGGTGTATGGGAGGATCTACCCTAGCCTCCGTGGTGTGCACCACGAGATCCAGGCCCTGCAGAGTCAGCACTTCAGCTAGTCAGCACGTCGCCCTTCAGGCGGCTTGTCAGCTACTCAGCAAGTACCTGCCAGCGAGGTTCCCACCCGCAGCCAGGCTCCGTGGTAAACGAAGTGGGGCCTTATCTACCGCGGGGCAAAACGAACGCAAGCCGCTCCCCAACAAAGCCGACATGCTGACAAGCGGAGGCCGCAGGCCGGAGCGTGCTGAAATGTTGAATCACCTCGTAAACCACCGCTGCCATTTGTACCAGGGCACAGATACCTCCACCATTTCGGCTGGCCATGCCATGCTTACGGCGCTGCGGCCCTCCCTCGTCGAATCCCTGTATTCCTCCTCGATCGCCACCCTGATGATTATCTCACCCGTCTCAGTGGTGAGCGGTCCCGAGACGGCCCGGAATCCTTCGATGCGCGAGCCGTCTTCGGACAGCAACAGCACCCGCTGTCCAGGGTCGGGCACGAGGGGTGGCCTACTCTTGCCGAACGTCATCTCTTCACCAATCGTATCCTGGATCTCAAGGGTCAAGATATCCCAACCGCCCGTGATCCGCCACAAGCTTTCTTCGCCGTGAGATCGCGAGCGTTCCTGAGGACATGCCGGCTATAGTCGCGCGAGCGCCTCGGGGATCGGGATCTCTCCGGCCAGGATCTCGAACGTCTTGCAGTGAACTCGGCTCCGATTCCATACCGAAGCCTTGGCATCGCTCTACGTTTTACACCAAATCTTATAAAAGGAGAGCCGACGAGCGGACTTGAACCGCTGACCTAATCTCATTACGAGTTTGCTTGCGCATGTTCTAGCCCGTCCTGATGCGTTCGGAAATCGCGCCTATTTATGCAATTTTCGATGATCTGGCGGAGTCGCCTTTTCTATTGTGTACCAGTGCGTATCGGCCCGGTCGCAGTACAGTTGCAGTACGTTCGTAGGTCTCGATACTGGCGTGGTGCAGGACGGTCTAGGATCTCGAGAAGCGGGTTGTCACCTCCTAAACGCGGCTTCATATGTGTCACCTTATCAGTTCCCGTCCTCCCGACGTCTTGCGGCTAAATGGGCGTCTGTCACCTACGCGCGGGAGTCGGCGTCCGGCACAGGGATCTTCCTGTTCTCCAGTGGCGGTGCGGGCGGGAGGCCCGTGACCTCCAGGATTTCCTCTTCGTCGAGGGTTTCCCGCTCCAACAGGGCTCGGGCGAGCGCCTCGAGCTCCTTGCGATGTTCGGCCAGGAGTCGCCGGGCCTCGTCGTGGCATTCGCCTATGATCCGGTGTACCTCGGAGTCCACGATGCGGGCGGTCTCCTCGCTGAAATGTTTCTCCGCGCTGTAACCGCCCGGCCCACCAAGGTAAGGGTTTTCGCGGGGCGCGAGTTCTACCGTCCCCAGCTTCTCGCTCATTCCCCAGCGGGTGACCATTCTCCTCGCAAGGTCGGTAGCTTGCTCTATGTCGCTTTCGGCCCCTGTAGTCCTGGTGTCGTAGACGATCTCCTCCGCTACCCTTCCCCCCAAGGCACCGATGATCCTCGCCCTCAAGTAGGCTTCCGGGTAGTTGTAGCGGTCCTCCTCGGGGCGCTGGTAGGTGACGCCCAGGGCCTGTCCCCGCGGCACGATCGTCACCCGGTTGACGGGGTCCGCCCCCGGCACGACGAGGCCCAGGATGGCGTGACCGCCCTCGTGGTAGGCGATTCGCTCTCGCTCCTGTGGGCCCACCAACAGCGGGCGCTCGGGACCGAGAACGATCTTCTCCAGAGCGTCCAAGAAGTCCTTCTGACGCACCTCCTCCTGCTCGCGGCGCGCCGCCAGGAGAGCAGCCTCGTTGACCAGGTTCCTTAGGTCGGCGCCCGAAAGCCCCGGCGTCGATGCCGCGAGCTCCCCCAGGTCCACGCCACGGGCGAGCGGCACGCTTCTCGTGTGGACCTTGAGGATCGCCTCGCGGCCCACCTTGTCCGGGAGGTTCACCACCACGCGCCGGTCGAAGCGTCCGGGCCTAAGGAGTGCCTTGTCAAGCACGTCGGGCTGGTTGGTGGCGGCCAGCACTATCACGCCCTCCTTGGAAGAGAAGCCGTCCATCTCGGTGAGGATTTGATTGAGGGTCTGCTCCTGCTCGCTAGATCCACCCACCACCGCCTGACCGCGGGCACGACCTATGGAGTCGAGCTCGTCGATGAAGATGATAGCCGGGGCGTTCTCGCGCGCCTGCTTGAAGAGGTCGCGCACGCGGCTGGCGCCGACGCCCACGAACAACTCGACGAACTCAGAGGCGCTCAAGGAGAAGAACGGAACCCCCGCCTCGCCCGCGACGGCCCGCGCCAGGAGCGTCTTGCCCGTTCCCGGGGCTCCCACCAAGAGCACGCCTTTCGGTGCCGCTCCCCCAAGGCGGGTGTACTTCTCTGGGTCCTTGAGGAAGTCCACGATCTCAACCAGCTCGTTCTCGGCCTCCTCGATGCCAGCGACGTCGTCGAAGGTGACCTCCGTGTTCTGCTCCTGGTCGTAGCGCCTGGCGCGGCTCCGACCGACGCCCGTGAGGGCGCTGCCCATGCCGCCGCCCTGCTGCTGAGCGCGCCTGTAGAGCCAGATGTAGCCTCCGATCAGGAGCAGCGCCGGGCCGAAGGCGAAGAGGAGCGTCGACCACCAGCTACCGCCTTCTTGTATCGGCTCGGCGCTGATCTCGACGCCGTTATCGATCAACAGCTCCTCAAGCCCGGGGTCAACGAAGGAAGGGAGCACGGTGGTGAAGGTCTTGGAGGTGCGCGAAGGCGGCGCGTCGGGCTCCGAGCCTTCCTCTCCTTTCGGCGGGTAAGTGACTGGATTTTCGAAGCGGCCTTCGACGGTGTCCCCCTGGCTGTAGATAGCCTCGACGTGCCCCGCCCGGACCTCCTCTTTGAAGAAGGTGTATGGTACCTCGATGGGCGCTTCCGGTCCGGGGAAGAGAAACCTGACTAGGAGGAAGTTCGCAAGCAATATCAGTGCGAACCAGAGCCAACTCCTGGCAGGCGGCATAGTCCTCCGTCCCCCCGGTCCGGTCGCGCGACGCTGTTCGTCAGACTGGTTCGTGGTGGGCCGGTCTTCTCCCGCGGGCGCGTTTGTGCCGTCGCGTTGCATGGTCATTCGTTGCCTCCTCTCGGATTCAGGTCACCCTGCAGTCCTCGCCCCCTTCGCAGCCCCCAACCTCAAGGCTAACACGATCAGCGCGACGCCGACCGCGAGCGCGTAGAGCCCGACGAGCCAGACCAGCGAGAGCAGCCCCACGCCTGGCAGGACCGCCATCGCCGTCCCGAGGGTGACATCCAGGTTCTCTCCCGGCCCCACGCCGCTCAAGGCTCTGGGCCTTCCTCGACACCCTCGCGTACCCGGCGTTCATAGATACTTTGTGGAGGCTTCCCCGCAGCCCCGATCAGGCGATGTACAACCCCTGGCAGCGTGCTAGGGTCGTCCACGACGTGGCAGCGATCCAGGAGGTCGGTGTCGCGAAACTTCTGGCGGGTGAGCCTGGTCGTAACGGCGATGACCTCCATCCCGGCCGCCAACGCCCCCTGCACCCCCGCCGGGGAGTCTTCGATCGCCAGGCACTCCCCCGCCTCGAAGTCGAGCTCGCGCGCCGCAAGGAGGTGCATCTCGGGGTCGGGCTTCCCGTGCTCGACGTCGTCGCGAGTGACGACTACGTCGAACTCGTCCTCCAGCCCCAGGATGCCGAGTACGCGCCTGGCCTGTTCGCGGTGGGACTGGGTGGCGAGGGCCGTCGGGAAACCTTCTTGTCTGACGCTCTGGAGCAGGGCTATGTTGTGGGGGTAGCGGTACTCTCGGATCAGTTTCGGGTCGCCTAGCATCTCCTCGTAGATGCCAAGCCTGATCTGGACGTAGGCCTGCCACGGCGTGCCCACGCCGAACTCCGCCATACGCGCCCTGGCCGCGTCCTCGAGCTCGAATCGCCGCATCAGACCGACGGCGACCTCCTGGCGCGAGAGACCCACCAGGTCTCCAAAGGCAGCGACCACCTCTCCCTCGTTCAGGTCGCGACGTAATTGGGTGGCGGCGCGAGCGTAGGAGAGCGCCTTTAGTTCCTCGGTTTCGACAAGCGTCCCGTCCAGGTCGAAGACAAACGCGCGGATCATATTATTGTCACCCTCAATTCGACGTGGGGCCTCGCAGCCAGATGTACTCTTATGACTGGGTCGTCTCTAGCCAATGCGCGTGCATCGCTCCACGATTCTCCTTTCCGGGCTTGAGCTTATGCCGGAGCCGTCTCCAGCTCTGGGCGCCGGGCGCTGCCTTTGCCCTCTATTATCAGCGCGGACGCCACGGCGCTCGCCAGCGCCAATATCGCCGCGGCGACCATAGCCACCCGGAATCCCGCCACGAACGACTCCGCAACCGCCCGCTTTACACTCGCCGCCGTCTGGTCGCTCACACCGTCAGGAACCTCCGCTGCTCCTAGATTCACCTTTTCGGATTCCAACTGCTGGCGCGCCTGCGAGGACAGATCGAGGTCCATGGTCTGTGCATCAAGCGCGGTGGAGAAGGTGAGGAAGACGAAGATACCGAATATCGGGATCGCGAGTAGGCCTGCTGAGCGGGAGACGGCGTTGTTCACACCGGAAGCGAGCCCTGAGTGCCTGCCTTCCACAGAGTTCAGCGCCGTCGTGGTCAGCGGCGCGATGACGAACGACATCCCGAACCCCAGTACCACTATGGCAGGGAAGAACGTCGTCCAGTACGAACCTTCCGTGTCAGGGATGGCGAAGAGGATAAAACCCGTCGCCGCTACCACCGGCCCGATGATGAGCGGTAGCCTGGCTCCGTATTGTGTAACCAGCCCTCCGGCCCACCGGGACATCAGAAACGTGATGATGACGAACGGCAGGAACGAACTGCCTGCCGCCGTCGCCGAGTAGCCGTGGACCTGTATCAGCGCGAACGGCAGGAAGTACAGCGCCCCGCCAAGCCCCGCGTAGAGCAGCAGCGTCAGCAGGTTCGCTCCGGAGAAGTTCCTAGAGCGGAACAGAGTGAGGGGCAGCATCGGCTCTTGAGTGCGCCGCTCGCGCACTACGAAGCCAACGAGGGCGAGGGCGCCAAGAAGTAGGGAAAGCATGACCGTCGCGCTTGCAAAGCCCGCTAGTGAGGACTCAATCAGACCGTAAACGATCGCGCCAAGCCCCACGGTTGCCAGAATCGCGCCCGGAATGTCCAGCCTCCTAGCATCCGGGTCTCGGCTCTCGGGAACGTAGCGGACGGCGATGAGGATGACCGCGATGGCGAGCGGCACGTTGAGCAAGAACGCCGCCCGCCAGGAGACGTTGTCCACCAGATATCCGCCCACAACAGGGCCGATGGCCGTCGTGATCCCAGAGAAACCCGACCACGTCCCAATGGCCTTGCCGCGATTCTCTTCGCTGAAAGACGCACCGATGATCGCAAGTGAGCCCGGAACCAGCAATGCTCCGCCGACGCCCTGAACCGCCCGCGCTGCGATGAGTTGTCCCGGGCTCAGGGC
>DASQWQ010000230.1:0-2861 GCA_035640175.1 Rubrobacter sp.
TCTATCTCCGGCAGCGGGTAGTTGTTCTGCTCGATGACATTGTCCAGGAAGCGGATCGCGGTGTGGACCGTCTCTCTGAGCTCATCCCAGTTGACGTCGCCGGTCTCTTCCCTATAGAACCGCTCCAGATTGATCGAACCGAGGTTGCACGAGTCGTACGGCGGCAGGTGCGCCTCTGAGCACGGGTTCGTCGACTCTATAGGGAACTGCGGCGTCGGGTTGTCGCCATTGATCCTGTCGATAAAGACCACACCAGGCTCACCGTTGAGCCAAGCACCCTGGACAATCTTGCGGAACAGGTCGCGGGCCCGCACGGTCTTCATGACCTGGCCGTCGCGTGGGTTGGTCAACTCGAAGTCCGTATCGTTCTCCACGGCCTCCATGAACGCATCGGTTATGGCGACGGAGATGTTGAAGTTGTTGATCTGGTTGTTGTCGTTCTTGCAGGTGATGAACTCCTCGACGTCCGGGTGGTCGACCCTGAGAATGCCCATGTTCGCCCCGCGCCGGGTGCCGCCCTGTTTGATCTTGTCCGTCGAGGCGTCGTAGATAGCCATGAAGGAGACCGGCCCGCTCGAGACGCCCATCGTGGATTGCACCAAGTCGTTCTTCGGACGCAGACGGCTGAAACCGAAGCCTGTGCCGCCGCCGGACTTGTGGATGATCGCCTGGTGCTTGAGGGTGTCGTAGATACCGTCTATAGAGTCCTCGACCGGCAAGACAAAGCAGGCCGAGAGCTGCTGCAGCTCCCTGCCGGCGTTCATCAGAGTCGGCGAGTTCGGCATGAACTTCCTGGAGAGCATCATCTGGAGGAACGACTCGTTGGACTCCTCGTAGAGCCGCTGAGCCTCCTCGCCTTCTTTAAAGCGGAACTCGCCCTCGGCGATGTTCGACGCCACCCGCCGGAACATCTCGATGGGCTCCTCGACAGGTTCGCCCTTCTCGTTTTTCTTGAGGTAACGCTTCCCCAAAACGGCGCGCGCGTTCTCGCTCAATTCTATGTTTGCCAACCTGTTACGGTCTACCTCCATACCCATCCTCCTATTTTACTGCTGGTCTCTCTGTTTCCACCGCCGTATTTGCCCGCGGTCTGGCCCCGCCCAACCGGGCCGAGAGTGAACTACCTGCCGCTGCCCATCCCGGACCCGGCGAGGCGCACCAACTCGGTGCGAAACTGGTCCACGTCCGTGTACTGTCTGTACACAGAGGCGAACCGCAGGTACGCGACCATGTCCATCCTCCGCAGCCGCACCAGCACCATGTCCCCGAGACGCCTCGAGGTAACCTCGTGCCGCCGCCGGTCCCGGAGCTCGGCCTCGATCTCGTCTACTAGCAGCTCAACCTGCTCGTCCGTGATCTGCTGTTTGGCGCAAGCCTTCGCCAACCCCGACCGCAACTTCTCCCGGTCGAAGGGCTCCTTGGCGCCGTCCCGCTTGATCACCATCAGCCGGAGCGGTTCACGACGCTCGTACGTCGTGAACCGCTTCTCGCACGACAAACACTCGCGCCGCCGCCGAACGGCATCCTTCGTCTCCGAAAGCCGCGAATCTATCACCTTTGTGTCCTCGAAGTCACAATACGGACATTGCATCCCACAACCCCCATCGCTCCAACACTATATCTGGTACCGCGAAAACCTAGCACACCACATTTTCGGAAAGCAATACTCCTAGAATGTAGCTTAACTTCAGGTTAAATTGATGCTACAGTCCTGAATGCCCCTTTTACCGCGGAATACGCCCCGCGCATCCCGTCGACAGAATTTCTCAAAAATTTTTCCAGAATTGCCACAGAGAGGAGAATATCCCGCAAATTACGCACCTTTATGTTTAGGTCAAGCTGAAACCTTGCACCGTTGATTAAATCTAAGATTACTATTGCAACTTATATGTACCTCGAGTTCAGCTACATGCTGTAACCGGGGTTCAGGGCCGTCAGGAGGGGCGGTCGGGAGCTTTTCGGGGTCGCCCGCGGCGGTTTTTGAAGAAGCCGCGGAGCAGTCGGGCGGCTTCGACTTCGAGGAGACCGCCCTCTGCGGCGAAGGTGTGATTAAGGCGGCCGTCGGCGGGGATGTTGTGGAGGGTGCCGGCGTAGCCGGCCTTGGGGTCTGGTGCGGCGTAGACGAGGCGCGAGAGCCGGGCGGCGTGGGCAGCGCCGGCGCACATTGGGCAAGGTTCGAGGGTGGCGTAGAGGGTGCAGCCGGCCAGGCGCCAGCCACCCAGGGTTCTGGCTGCATCCCGGATGGCGAGGAGTTCCGCGTGGGCCGTGGGGTCACCGGTGGCCTCGCGCTCGTTGGCGGCGACGGACAGGATCTGCGCCCCCCTCGCGACCACCGCTCCGACGGGGACCTCGCCCCTCTCGGCCGCGCTCTCCGCGGCCAGCAGGGCACGGCGCATCATGGAGAAATCCGCATCCGTGGAGGGGGACAGAGGCTCCCCGAGGTTGATTGCGTAGTCCTTCTCGCTCATGCTAGCGATGATAACAGGGCCGCTAACGTGGAGATCCCTGCGGGCTTGTAAAACCTTCTAACCTACTCATTTATGGCGGTGTCGACGGTCTCGGAAGATTGTGGTGGTCTCGCGGCCCGCACTTAACGCCAGAGCAGGGATCCGAGGCTTGCTTCTCACGACTTCATCTCCTCATTTACCAGCTCTCCCTCGACACGGGCCCGAAGCTCGCGTCCGACACCCGTCGGAACACCGCGAGCCACTCCTCATCTTCACCCTCGGCCCGCGAAGGATCCTCGAAGGACCAGTGCAACCGCTTCTGCGCACCGGGGAAGATCGCTTAGACGGTTACGACGTACTCGAACGGGTCACCCAGTTAGCGTTCCAGCGACTTCGACTCCTGGCCGAAGACGT
>DASQWQ010000231.1:0-6107 GCA_035640175.1 Rubrobacter sp.
TGCCGTTCGAAGAAGCGTGGCCGCGCTTCAAGCACTACGACTGAGCCAGCGCCTTGGGAGAACGCGTCGGCCTTCGCTGGGCAAGCGCGCGCAACGCGGGGACGTGGGCCTGGGAGGAACGGGCAAGCCGCTCATCGGCGGTGTAACGAGGATCGCGGTCGGGACCCTCACCGACACCCGTGCCTTCTTGGTCAGCCGGTCCCTGGAAAGGTACCGGGTCTGCATCAAGGAATCGTAGCCCGCCTAGCAACACACATCTAGCGCTCTATTCACCCGAGTGCGTGGAAGGTGAATTCTCCGAAGTCCATATCCAGGATCCTGTATAGAACCTCGCCATAAGCCAACGAATCTTCTCCGATGGCCAGCCACACAGAACCTTCGAACCACAATGTCTAGTAGCGGTGGATAAACATGCCGAGAAATGAAAGCCAGCATACTAATCGGGATGCACTGAAGTCAGCAGAGGTGCGCAAGGGCTGACTTGGCGACGATCTCGCCTTCCTGTTTCAGCCGATTTCCCCAAAACTGCCGAACAAACCCCTCAAGCGAGACTATTCCACCTTCTTCTCCAACTTATCTAGCCACTCCCGCATACCGAGAAGCTGCTTCATATCCGCCTCGTGGTGCTCCCACCATCGCCGCTCGTAGGTGCTCCAGTGCATCCCTCTTAGCTTCTCAGGGAACGGCTCCATCATGTTCGCCCTCCCTCCGAGGCGCTCCCTGATATTCTGCGCCTTGTGGAGAGCCCGGTACATTGCGTTCTCCCGCTGGCTCTCGTAGCTTAAGTCGCAGCAGTGGCGGCACAGGAAGTTGCGTCCCAGTCCGTAAAGGACTGCCACCCTCCGGCCGCATCCGGCTCCGGAACAGATGAATCACGGCCTCTCCCCTCCGAAGTTGCACGCCGTCCAGGACAGCGTCACGGTCTCCTGCACATCCTCCCACTCTCCGCCTAACCCGCTCCGATGACGGTAAAGCAAGGTCACACTCTCAGGCAGGCGAGAACTATCTACGCCGCCCCGGATGGAGCCGCTCTCCCGTCCGGCCGTGACCAGCGCAAAGAGAACCATCGCCCCGGCTTCAGCAAGCCCTCGCGGTGGAGATAGCGCACGTCTATGCTGTGACATTCGCCGGTTGTGGTCTTCTTATCGAACCTGTACCAGTTACCGCTACCCACGCCGCCCATAATTTTCTTCCCGTCTTTTTGCCGAAATCATAAGGCAAGTTGCACAACACCAGAGCGGTACTTCTCTGAGCCAGTACTATCCACACGCACACTCAGGCTCGCAAGGCTAGAGGCGGCGGTGCAGATAAACGTGGCGGAGAAGCAGATCAACGCGTTAGGGTAGATGCGATCTAGATCACCACGGTGCGTTGCCGTTACTTGTTGGCATCTGGGCACGAGCGGGCGTCGGTACTACTCCTCGCCGAGGTCGCGCTCCAGGTATTGCTGCATGGCGCTCTCTATGCGCTCCCCGGTCACCAGGAAGACGGTACGCCCGCCGATGTCCACGCCGTGGTCGGCTATGCGCTCGAGATAATGGACTATCAGGGCAGCCCGCATCCGCCACTTCGGATCCCCACCGCCGCTCGGCGACGGGTTTGCTATGAGATTGAGCGCCTCGGAGTAGAGTAGATCCACCTTGTCGTCCTTCGCCTGGAGGTCGCGGGCGCGTTCTATGTCGCGATTCTTGAAGATGTCGAGGCCCTCGTGGAATATGGTGCGCGCAGTCTGGGCCATCTCTATGAGGGTGGCCTCGAGCTCCTCGTCACGCTCAGACTCAACGGTGTTCACGATCACATGGCAGATATGCTCGGTGAGGGTTCCCGAGCGCACCAAATGGTTTGTCACAGTCTGCACAGTGTAGAGCAGCCTGAGGTCCCGGGCGACAGGTGCCTGGCGGGCCTGGAGGATCATGGACTCTTCGTCTATTTTCGTTCCCCACCCTTTGTAGCGGACGTCCACTCCCAGCTCCCGATTCGCCAGGCCCGCATCGCGCGTCTCCATAGCCTTGACCATGTTCTCGAGGGATCCCTCGACCTCTCCGCCAAGGCTGAGCACCTCGGCCACCAGATCATCTAGCTCCTGCTGAAAAGTCTCCCGTGGCATCTTCTTGCCCTCTAGCCGAACCGGCCCGTCACGTAGTCTTCGGTCTCTTTTCGGTCCGGGTTTGAGAACATCTTCTCCGTCCCGTCGAACTCCCAGAGTCTGCCTGGATCACCCATATTCTCGATGTAGAAAAAGCCCGTGTAGTCCTAGATGCGAGCCGCCTGCTGCATGTTGTGCGTAACGATGACGACCGTATAACGCTGCTTGAGGTCGGCCATAGTGTCCTCGATCTTTTGGGTCGAGACCGGGTCCAGCGCCAATAGACCCGCTCCTACCTTCAACCTCAAACGCACGGTTCTCCTCAACTCCACACTCCTTGCTAGCTCGATGATTGACCTGCTCCGATGGTAAGGCAAGTATTTCTGCCTTGCGTTACACGCGGGTTAAGATCACGTCAAATCTTCGTTTCATGCTCCGGTGAGCCTTGAGATTACGGGCGCCCCGCATGCAAACTTTGCCTGAGATGGAAGAGAAGCAGACGGCCGGAGGGCTGCACAGGATGCTAGTTGCGGCGGAAAGCGTCGCTGACGACACCTCCCTCGCGGGTTGGCTAGAACGCGAGGGATTTGAGATTATAACTGCCATTGATGGGCAAGAAGCGTTGCAGATTGCGGGTTCCTCCTGGCAGCCGGACGTCGTTCTACTCGATCTAACGCTGCCCGAAGCGGACGGGTTCTCGGTCTGCGAGCGCGTTCGCGATACAAACCGGACGATGGTGATCTTCGTGCTGGGCGGCGAGTCTGAAGAGGATGAGGTCCGAAGCCTCGAGGCGGGTGCCGACGATTACATGTCGAAGCGCTTCTCCCCGGAGGTGCTACTGGCCCGAGTGCGGGCGCACCTGCGTAGCCGCCGGGCTGCAGGGAACCAGCGGATCGTGATGTCCGGGGACCTCTGGCTAGATGCGAAGAACTACGCAACCCGGGTAAAGGGTGAGTGGATTGACCTGCGACCGCAGGAGTTCCGGCTATTGGTAGCTCTGGCGCAATCCTCAGGGGTACCCGTGAGCCGCCGAGAGCTGATCCGGCGGGTGGGGACAAGCTGGCGGGGCACCTCCAGCCGCACGGTGGACATACACATCAGCCGCATCCGGGCCTGCGTAGAGACGCCTTCGGACTACACCTACATCCATAGTATCAGGGGCGTCGGCTACCGATTCGAGCCTGTACCAAGGGACCCCTCGGCGTCAGATCGGACGTCGCTGAAAAAAGGGACCAGGTGAGAATCACTCTCTAGAAGAGGCTTTCTTGGTATTGCACATACGATATGGCTCAGAATCTTATACGTGGAATGGCGCATATGTGTATCGCTGAAAGTCCAGACAAGGCCCCCACGACGTCCCGAGTAGGGAGCGTCCGACCACAACGTGTAGAGTCTTTGCCGCCTACGGCTGGCCGGAGACATCGCGGACGAGGAGATGCTCAAGAACCTCCTGGCACTCAATCTCGAACGATCCGAAGCAAGTACTGATTAGCCGGGGCCCATCCATCGAGCTACTTAAGTTCTGACACGAAAAAGCCGGGGTGGAGAACCCCGCACTAAAGCGGTAGTCAGTGAAGTTGACTTATCCCTGCCATGCTTGCCTATAAGCATAACGCAGGAAGCTTCAGGACACCCCGCACGCTGGTTTCGGACGCAGAAACGAGTGGGGGTCCAACATCACTGCACACCGCTATAGATACCTACTCCTATGTTCTGCCGGGTATGGGCGACCAGGCGGCAAACGTGATGGACGAAGCTCTTTAGCGGTGCGTTGGTGTAGTAAAGGTCGGGACGACACCCGGCCTTCACTTTTGTGTCTGTGTTTATCCTGCAAATTAGCATTTTAATCCAGTAGGGGCGGTGGGATTCGAACCCACACTGGAAGGATTTTAAGTCCTCTGCCTCTGCCGTTGGGCTACGCCCCCGGGGGTTAGGTCGGGAGTATAACAGCTAGTCATCCGCGTCCTCCTCACTGCAGCAGCGGCCTTCCGGATAGGGATGCTCGAGGCGCCGGAAGGTCCATTCGGCTACAGGGTTTGGAATGGCGCCCGAGATGTGTAGGGCCGTGAAAGCATGGAGGCACTTGACGCTGCCGCGGGCCTCATCGCGTACGCCTGCGACGCGTGTTCCGTAGCGGGAGCTGTGCGCCCTGTGGATCTCCTCGACTACCGATTCGCCCACCGCTCCTCGTGCCTCTCGGACGCCGCCGGTCGACTCCACGCGCGAAATGGCGACAACCAGGCTCGGGCAGGTAACCCAGAAGCTCGTCGGCATCTCGCGCGTCCGCTCGTTCTCGATAACACTCGGCAGGCCGAACGGGCAACGGGCCGCGACACGGAAAGGATGCGGCCCACGCCCGAGCTGCCGTGCAACGGCGTCGTAGTCTTTATAGGCTACAGACATCAGGTTACAGGCTACAGGTTCTTGTCAGCGTTGCTTCCACCGAAAGGCGATAGTTGGCTCTGGACGGTTGCGTTTTCATCGAACGGCGTCGCCTCTCACGCGCTCCCCTGATACCTGTAACCTATTCCGAAGGAATAATGTAAACTCTCTCGCCGGGCCTGACCATTCCGTAGCGCTCGCGGGCGGCACGCTCGATGCCGGCGGGGGTTTTCAGCTCCTTTATGAGGCGCTCGTTCGCGATGTTTTGTGTTCGCGTTTTCTGTAGCTTCTGTTCGAGGGCGGGGATCTCGGCCCTGTTATGTCGTATGTCCTGGAGTGGTGGCACGTAGGAGGCGAGGAGGAGGCCCAGGAAGGCCGCGTAGATCACGACCACCAGCGGCCTCAGTCTCCTGGGTACGCTCACCTCGGGCTCACCATACTCCTCTTATATCTCCTCGCCCACCGTGGACACCTCGACGACGTTCGTCGAGCCTGGCACGGACCCCGCTGTCCCGCCCGTGAGGATGACCTCGTCGCCGTCCTTGAGGTGTCCGACTTCCCTAGCGGCCTCGATAGCTACCTTGAAGCGGTCCTCAAGGGAGCCGGCCTGTTCCCCGTGGATTGAGACCACACCCCACACCAGCGCGAGCATCCTGACAGTGTGCTCGATGGGGCTTATGGCCAGGATCTTGTTGGGCGGCCTGAAGCGGGCGACCCTTATGCAAGAGAGCCCCGTCTGGGTCGAGGTCAGGATGGCTTCGGCCTCGAGGTCTTCTGCAAGCTCGCAGGCCGCGTGGGTAACGGCGTCGTAGCGGTCACCCCTCCCCCAGGAAGCCGAGGCCGGGATGTCCCGCCCGTAGTTGATAGCCCCTTCCGCGGCCCGGCAGATCCGCTCCATCTCCTGCACGCTCTGCATCGGGTAGCGTCCGACGGCCGTCTCCCCTGAGAGCATTACCGCATCGGCCCTATCGAAGATGGCGTTGGCGACGTCATATACCTCGGCACGCGTCGGACGGGGGTTCCGGATCATGGAATCGAGCATCTGGGTGGCCACGATTATCGGCTTGCCGAGGCGCCTGCAACGCGCCACCATGCGCTTCTGCTCTATTGGGACCCTCTCGGCGGAGAGCTCGACCGCGAGATCCCCGCGTGCGACCATGATGCCGTCCGAGGCCCCTATGATCTCCTCGATGTTGTCTATCGCCTCGTGCTTCTCGATCTTGGAGATAACCGGCACGTGGCCACCGAACTCCTTTATCCGCTCCTTGAGCTCCCTGACCTCGTCCGCCGTGCGCACAAAGGACATCGCCACCCAGTCAGGGTGGAGCTCCTCCATCCCGAAACGCAGATCCTCGACGTCCTTGGGCGTAAGGCCCCTTATGGAGAGGGTCGAGTCAGGGAAGTTGAGCCCCTTGTGGGAAGAGACCGGGCCGCCTTCCAGAACCTCACAGACGACCTCGCCATCCTCGACGCTCTCAACCCGCAGCCCGATGAGGCCATCGTCTATCAGGAGACGATGGCCGGGGCGCACGTCGTCGGCCAGGTTCTCGTATGAGGTCGAGAGCCGGCTCGCGTCCCCAGTGAAGTCCCCTGGGGCGATCACGACCCGGCTGCCCTCTACCAGCTCCGTCTCGCCCTC
>DASQWQ010000232.1:0-4862 GCA_035640175.1 Rubrobacter sp.
GACAGTCGCGCTCGCCGCCGGCCTCAAGGAGATGGGCGTGCAGCGCGGCGACAGGGTCGCCGCCTATCTGCCGAACGTCCCTGAAGCCGTGATCGCCCTACTCGCCTGCGCCTCCATAGGCGCGGTCTGGTCGAGCTGCTCCCCCGACTTCGGTGCGGGAAGCGTCGTCGACCGTTTGGAGCAGATAGAACCCAAGGTCCTCATCGCGGTCGACGGCTACCGTTACGGCGGCAAGGACTACGACAGGATAGATGTAGTCGCGAGGCTGCAAAGGGAGATACCGACGCTCCAGAAGACCATCATCCTCCCTTATCTCGCAGAAGATCCGGACACGAGCCCGCTCGAGAACGTCGTTATGTGGGACGAGCTGTTGGCCAGGCACGAAGGCGCGGAGCTCTCTTTCGAGCAGGTGCCTTTCGACCATCCGCTCTGGGTGCTCTACTCATCCGGCACGACGGGTCTTCCGAAAGCCATCGTGCACAGTCAGGGCGGCATCCTCATCGAGCACCTCAAGAAGGCCGTGCTGCACATAGACCTTGGGCCGAACGACCGCTTTTTCTGGTTCACCACGACGGGCTGGATGATGTGGAACCTGGTCGTCGCCGGACTGCTCACCGGCTCCACCGTCCTGCTCTACGATGGGAATCCTGGCCACCCCGACATGAACGTCCTCTGGGAGTTCGCGGAGAAGACGGGCATGACCTGCTTCGGGACAAGCGCGAGCTACATCACAGCCTGCATGAAGGCCGGAATGGAACCGGGGAGGGACTTCGATCTGACTAATCTCAGATCCATTGGTTCGACGGGCTCGCCGCTGCCGCCTGAGGGCTTTGAGTGGGCCTACGATCACGTCAAGGAGGACCTCTGGCTCTTCTCGACCAGCGGAGGCACCGACCTGTGCAGCGCGTTCGTCGGAGGGGTACCGATACTACCGGTACGCGCGGGGGAGCTACAGGCCCGTTCACTGGGGGCCAGGGTCGAGGCCTTCGATGAGGAGGGAAACCCCAAGAGAGACGAGGTCGGGGAGCTCGTTATCACCGAGCCCATGCCCTCCATGCCGATCTACTTCTGGAACGATCCGGAAGGGGAGCGTTACAGGGAGAGCTACTTCGACGTCTACCCCGGCGTGTGGCGCCACGGGGATTGGATCAAAGTAAAAGATGACGGCGCATGCGTGATCTACGGCCGCTCCGACTCGACCATAAACCGCGGCGGCATAAGGATGGGGACCAGCGAGATCTACTCCGCCGTAGACAAGGTCGAAGAGGTGGCCGATAGCCTCGTCGTCGACGTCCCAAAGGGCGGCGAAAGTTCCTTTATGCCGCTCTTCGTGGTCCTGCAAGAAGGGGTAGATCTCGACGACGACCTCCAGAACAGGATAAAGGGGAGTATTCGTGAGAACACCTCTCCCCGGCACGTGCCGAACGAGATCTTCGCCGTCCCAGATATACCCAAGACCCTCAACGGCAAGAAGCTCGAGGTGCCGGTCAAGAAGATTCTCTCTGGCATCCCGCCGGAGAAGGCCGCAAGCAAAGAGTCCCTGAGCAACCCCGAGTCCCTCGACCGCTTTGTGGAGCTGTCGCGGCAGATCTGAAACGCTGCCGGTTAGCACCGTTTGACTCAAGATTCGGGCTGCTTTAGGCTGCGTCGCAGGTTACGTGGGGGAAGGAGCTTCTATAACCTGGGGCGTCCCACGCGACAGAGGAGCGACACATTGTACGAGACTATCCTCTTAGAGAAGAGCGGCGGCATCGCGAACGTCGCCCTGAACCGCAAAGAGAAGCTGAACGCCTTCGACAGCACGATGCACGATGAACTGTACGCCGCGTTGGACGAGGCCGCGGAAGACGAAGATGTCCGCTGCATCGTGCTTCGGGGCGAGGGCCGCGGTTTCTCCGCTGGCGCCGACCTGGCGCAGATCGTCAGAGAGGCGGACGGAGACCCCGACCTCGGGGAGTACCTGCGCAACACGTACAGCCGGCTCGTAAAGCGAATGGTCGGTATCGAGAAGCCCATTGTCGCCGCCCTGCACGGGCCGGTCTACGGAGCAGGGGTTGGCATAGCGCTCGCGTGCGACCTGCGCGTCGCGGCGGAGAATACGAAGTTCTCGGTTGCCTTTATCAAGATAGGGCTGATGCCCGACGCGGGGGTCACGTTCTTGCTACCCCGCGTCGTCGGCTTCGGAAGGGCTATGGAGATGAGCATGCTCGGCGACGCGGTGGACGCGGAAGAAGCCTACAGGATAGGACTCGTCAACAAGGTAGTAGCGGAAGATATCCTCTCGGAAGAGGTGCGGAACCTGGCCGGGCGCCTCGCCACGATGCCGACGTTGGCCCTTGGAAGGATCAAACACTCCCTCTACGCCAGCTTCGAGACGGACCTGGAAACGGCCCTGGAGGCCGAGGCCGAGGGCCAGACGTTCTGCGGCTATACGCAGGACCACAAAGAAGGCGTAACAGCGTTCTTCGAGAAGCGCGAGGCGAGGTTCACCGGACGGTAGGCCCGGCTACTCCCTTCCTTCGAGCTCAGTGCTGCGTCTGCCCGGCAGGGAGTAGAACAGCGCTCCGTCCCTGATCTCCACCGCGAGATGCCCGCTTCCAGCTAGCTCCGAGAGCATCCCGTCCGCCTCGCGCACGGTGAGCGAGGTCTCCATTGCAGCCTCCGCGGGCGTTATGCTGCCACCGTTGTCGCGGATGGCCGAGAGGAGTTCCCGCTCCTTGCTGACGGGTGGGGCGAGGGCTCGTTGCTGACCCCGCAGGTCGGAAGCGCCCTTGCCGAGCAAGGCCGCAGCAGCGATCACGAACCCGAGGCCAGCCGCAGCAGTCCCCGAGGTCACGATTATGAGGACTGCGGCGATCACGAACCCGATGCCCAACGAAAGGTAGAGATAAGGGTTGCCTTTGCGTTCGCCTTCTCCGCTCCGCTGCCGCTCCAGCTCGCTCACCGCGTCCCCAGATCACTCGCGACCCACTCTACAGGTCTTCGGCGTTATTCTAGACTCACCCGCCCACGGTGCAAGCTGCGTCCTTCGCTTTCAGTTCCTTACGACTCGTTTCTGTAGAATGGTGCGGACTTTCACGAAACGGGGGTCGGCGATGTCTTGAAGAGGCTCAGGGTGCTGATGACGCGGCAGGAGATCATGCCCGAGAGGCTGGCTGGCGCCACGGCCGTCGTCTTCGACGTGTTCATGGCGACGACGACCCTGCTCGCCATCCTGGAGAACGGCGCAAGGAACGTCTACCCTGTGGCGAGCCTGGAGGAGGCAGATCAGGTCAGAGAGAAGCTGGACGCGGCGGGCGTCTTGCGCGGCGGCGAGCAGGACGCGGCGCGGATAGAGGGCTACGATCACGGGCCTTTCCCCGAAGAGTATGCGCCTGAGGTCGTCGGTGGGAAGGACATTATCTTCGTGACTACCAACGGCACCCGCGCCATCGCCGACGCGGCCCCGGCCGACACGGTCCTCCTCGGAAACCTCCGCAACGCCAGGGCCGTAGCAAGCCACCTCGAAGCCTCGGGGACGAACTCAATCTACCTCATCTGCGCGGGCGCAGGGGGTCGCTTCAACCTCGAGGACTTCCTCGCGGCGGCGACGGTTCTCTCCTACATGGGCGTGGAAGGCTTTGGGTTGAACGACGGCGCCTTGCTGGCGCTCGACTTCGCCGAACGCTACGCAGCGAACGTCTACGAGGCGCTGAGACGGGGCCGGGCGGGACGATGGTTCGTCGATAACGACAGGATGGACGCCTTTGACTTCGTCACCGACGTTGGCGCGAGCGAGCTGGTGCCCGAGGTCGTCGGAGGAAAGCTTCGACGCGCCAATGAGCGTGAGAGTCGAACCCCACTCGACGTCTCCGACGCAAGCCAGGGAGAAAAGAGATGAGCGAGACCATAGACGTGCGCGAAGGCGAAGCCTTCGACCTCACAGCGGTCGAGTGGTATCTGCGGGCACACGTAGAAGACGTGCCCGCAGACGAATTCGAAGTCAGCCAGTTCCCCTCCGGCGCCTCCAACCTGACGTACCTCTTGAAAGTCGGGGACTGGGAGGGTGTTCTGCGCCGCCCACCGCTCGGCCCGGTCCCGCCGAAAGCCCACGACATGAGCCGCGAGTCGGGCATCCTGGCCAGGCTCAACGCCGTCTACCCGCTCGCCCCGAAACCGTACTTCTTCTGCGAGGACGAGTCCGTCATAGGGGCTCCCTTCTACGTGATGGAGCGGAGAAAGGGGGTCGTGCTCGACGACTCCTTCCCCGAAGGCGTGGAGGCTAGCGAGGAGCTGTGCTGTGGGATCTCACGCACCCTCGTCGACACGCTCGTCGAACTGCATGCGGTAGACTTCAGGGAGGCAGGACTGGGGGATCTCGGCAAGCCCGACGGATTTCTGCGGCGGCAAACAGAACGTTGGATCTCACGCTACGAAAAGGCGAAGACCGACGAGATAAAAGAGGTCGGCCCCCTCACGGAGTGGCTCGCCCGCGACATCCCCGAGAGCCCACCCCCAACCGTCATCCATAACGACTACAAGCTCAATAACCTGGTCCTGGCCCCGGAAGACCTGACGGGTGTACGTGCGGTCCTCGACTGGGAGATGGCAACAGTCGGGGACCCGCTCTTCGACCTCGCCGTCTCGCTCTCATACTGGATCGAACCTGGCGACCCCGCCGAGCTTGCGGCCGTCATGCCGACCGTGACGGTAACGCCAGGCTTCATGACCCGCAAAGAGCTCATCGACCGCTACGCCGAGGAGAGCGGGCGCGACCTCTCCGAGATGCACTGGTACGTCGTCTTCGGGTACTTCAAGCTTGCCGGGATACTGCAGCAGATCTACGCCCGCTACAAGAATGGCCAGACCACAGACGAGCGCTT
>DASQWQ010000233.1:0-19554 GCA_035640175.1 Rubrobacter sp.
GGACTACACCGTCCTGATCGGGGCCAACACCTACCGGCTCATGTCCGGGCTGGCCGACGAGGGCGAGCCCGGGACCGAGGGCCTGGCCGGACTGTCGAAAGTCGTCTTCTCGTCCAGCCTGTCGGAGCCGCTCTCGTGGCCAAACACCAGGCTGGTCAGTGAGGATCCCATCGAAGCCGTCCGAGAGATGAAGGCGGGCGGCGACACGTCCATGCGCACCATGGGCAGCCTCACCCTGTGTCGCTCCCTGTTGAAGGCCGGTCTGGTGGACCGCTTCCGTGTCGTGGTCTTCCCGGTGATCACCGGGAACACCGGTCGTGACCGGATCTACGATGGCTACCCCGATGTGGCTCTCGAGATGGTGAGCAGTCGCATCTTCGACGGCCGGCTGCAACTGCTGGAGTACGTGCCCAGGGTGCTGGCCGGGCCACCGGGCGCTACCACGTCCGACTGACTGGAGCCGAGATGACCGCAGGCATGCACCTGCCCAAGGTGGTGTCGCCCGAGGAGTGGCTCGCCGCCCGCAGGGAGCTGCTGGCGAAGGAGAAGGAGCTCACCCGCCTACGCGCCGGGCCTCGGCATCGGCGAGCCGATCGACCGGGCCGACGGCTGGAACCTGGTCGCCAGTGTCTCGCTTTACCGGCCACGCTCGGTCCCGCTATGCGTCCCAGACATTACGGCGTGGTTTGTTGCCTCCACCAGCGCCGAGAGGCGCTCAGGTACCGCGCGGGTGCTGCAAGGCATCGGTCAGAAACTCGCGCAGGCCCTTAGCTGTTAGCAACGCTTCATCGAAGCCCTACTGGATCATATCTCCCACCTTCATCGTGCCGCGTTCGACTAGCTCGACCCGGTAGCCATCGGGGTCTTCCACAAAGGCAATCCTGTAGTCATGTCCATCGACAGCCACAGTTTTGGGCTCTACCGTCAGCTTCACGCCGCCTTCCTGGAGACGCGCCACGGTCCCTTCGAGGTCGTCAACCGTGAAGGCAATATGCGAGTAACCGTTGCCCTTATCGTAGGGTTCGGTCTGGCCGTGGTTGTGCGTCAGTTCCAGCATCGGTGAGGAGGGTCGTGCGCCATGGCGAAGAAGTAGTTGGTCGCATCGGAGAAGTGCATCTCTCCCACCCTTCTGCATCCCCAGCTTGTTCACGTAGAAGTCTGTTGTCTTCTCGGGGTCCATGATCCGGTAGCAGACGTGGATGTACGTGGCCGCCATTAATCCTCCTCTCGATGTCTTGTGTCTGCTCCGTTTGCCAGTACAGACGCCGCGCCGGAGACCTGGCGCAGCGTCTGGTGGTCGTCTCTTTCGTTGCCCTATTAGCAGTGGCCGTTCTTCCCGGGACGCGGCACGTCGAGTGCAGGGTTCCTGTCGAAGAACCCCTCCGGCTTGAGCACGAAGCCCGCGTACTCCACCGGCATCACCGGCCAGTCCTCTAGCCGAACCGGATGGTGGGCGCCGAGGGTGTACCAGATCACGAGGTCCTCGTCCTTGACGGAACGGTTCTGCTGGACCCACCTGACGAGCCCATCGTCGCCGGGGCTCTGGTTAGGGTAGGCGCCGCCAGCGTGCCTCTCGGAGGGCTCGTATGGGGTAACCCAGAAATGCTTGCTGGAGAAACCACCGCGCTTGCTCACCTGGGCGTCCTCTTGAGCGAAAGGGAGAACGTTGGTCTTAGGAACCAGCTTGTACGCCACCGGCTCGCCGACCCGGTTTTGCGAGGACTCGTTGACGATCCGCCAGTAGCGGACGGACTGCATGTTTACGTTTCGTCCGCCGTCGGCCTCCGTCTCCAGCTGCGTGGCCTTCGCGTAGTAGGCGTTGCCATGCGGGTTCTCTTCTCCCGGGGGCACCGCCTCGGTGTTCACCTCGTAGACCGAGTTCTCCTGCCCGTCCACGTCCATGTCGAGGCGGAAGTTGAGGAAGTGCTGGTGGATCGGCCCGTAGAGCCCCTCGTCGTTGAGGAGTTGACCGTGGCGGGTATTCTCCCCGGGCGGAAGCGCCCCGGTGGAGACGATCCCGGACAGCTTGCCCTCAAACTCGATGGTCCCGTCTTGGTAGAGGTACCAGAAGAAGCCGTACTCGTAGTTGGCCACCGTCGCGACGAAGGAGATCACGAGCCTGCGGCTTCTACGAACCTCGGTCTCCTCGCTGCGCATGTCGAAGTGCTTCCACAGGAGGCCGTAGTCCTCCTCGTGCATGCAGACGGCATTCTTGATGGTGAGCGGGTTCCCTTTGCCGTCGGAGACTACGCCGTCGAAGTAATGGATCTCTCCCAGGCAGTCACAGCCGAGCTCCAGTGAGTTAGCAAGTGCCCCGATGTTGTACTCGCCCGCATCAAAAGCGTTCTTGCGCCACTGAGCCGGTCTGGGATCGCCGTAGGGCACCACCATCTCGGAGAGCGCCGCCCGGTAGAGGATGGGACGCTCTCTGCCATTGTCGTTGTAGCTAACCGTGTAGAGCACGAGCCCCTCACGCGGGGTAAAACCTATGCGGAAGCGCCACTTCTGCCAGCGTACCTCGTGTCCGTCAACCTCGAAGCTGGTGCCTTCGGGCTGGGTGATCTCCAGCGGCTTGAGGTCGGTCCGCATCTGGCCGACATCCTCGGGCCCGTAGTTGCCCTTCTCCTGCGGCACGGGAACCACGCCGGAATCCTCGACCCGGACGACCTCCATCTTGTTGAGGTCTACTATTGTAACGAGGTTATCCACTGGGTGGGCGTAGGCGTTGTCCTCGGGGTCGAGCCTTACCCAGGTGAGCGCCCTACTGAGACGTCTTCCTTCCTCGTCGCCGTAGCTCCCAGCCGACCACGGGTCTACGAGGACCAGATCCATGTCCGTGATGCCGCGCTTCCTTAGCGCCTCCTGGAACTCCGGATTCCGCTTGCACGCCTCCTCGCACTCGTCGAACTCCTCGAGCACGATGGGAGGCTGCACATCCCCTTCGATCCGCTCCCAGGACTCGACCATGCCCTCACCGAGCGACACCACCGCTTCGTAAGCGGCTTCCTCCTCGCCGTCGACCAAGACGCCGAGGGCCTCGCGTTCGAAGTAGTCCCCCGGATTAAACGAGAGCACCTGCTCCTTCGGTGGCTCGTTGACGACGATACCCGCAAAGCGAACCTTCTCGCCGAGGTCACGCTCCTTACGCAGAATCTCGACGGCCGAAGAAATCTCTTCCGCCGTAAGCGGGTCGAGCGGGTGGGTGGCTGCGGTAGCGCGCCCTTTGGTCTCCGTCATTTTCTCCTCCTTTCGTCCTTTCCGTACCCAAAGATACAACAGATAGCGGCTTCACACGCCCGCGGAGGGCGTCGTGGGCCACCATGAGCAGCGCAGCACCCTGTAACATCCCAACCCACGTGAGGTGGTCGGCAAGGAAGCCAGTCACCTGGGTGAGGGCAAAGACGAAGACCAGGTCGAAGAACAGTTCGAGAGGAGTGACGCGCCGCTCGGGGACATCCCCGCCCTCCGTCACGGTACGCGCCGTGCCCGCCGTGCTCATCTGATGCCCTCCCGCCTTTGCGCCGATGTGCATATTCTGGCATCAGCGGCGAGCCTTTTGTACCGCTCAAGCGTCCAGGTTGCTGCACTAAATCTCCATCTATCGTATCGGGGACTCTTGTTTCTTAGCCGTTTGCAGGAATTTTAAGAGCGGAGCCGAGGGGATTCGAACCCCTGACCTCCGTCGTGCAAAGTCAGATCCCTATCGTCGTGGACGTTCGCCCTTGTTCAGAAATACCTGCAAAATCGCCAATTCGCTTCTATCTTGATTCACGGTTGTTCGCAGTCGTTCGCGTGGGTTGGTGTACTACTGGTGTAATCAGTGTGCTGCCACAGAGCACACGGTGGGTGTAGTGCTCGCTGCCTTCACTTGGTTGAGACCCTTGGTCGCCACACTCTTCGGTAGGCGACTAACCCGCAATTTGGCTAGCGCCTCTGTTCGATCGATGGTGCGAAGAAGAAGGTCCTATGCTCTCGCTGCAAAGCGGACCTCGAACGCCTCGATGCTCTCCGGCTCCACCATGAAACGTAGGAGCCGCTCCCCCTCTTCTTCGAGGACGCCGTGGTCCCTTTTTGCCAGGGGCTCAAACGGCGTGATCACGAGCGTAGCCTTCCCGGGGGTTCGTTCCGTCTTCCACGTCCCCCGCACGAAGCCGTCGACGAGGAAGGTGGCCGGTACCATGCCATTCCTGGAGGCGATCGCCCGGCGGTAGTCGTCGGCGATGACGCGGGTGCGATCGGCGTGGGAGAGGATCAGGTTGTCGAACTCGGGCAGAAAACGCGGCGGGGAAGGGGCGTCCGGGTCGGGCCTCGGGGCGGCGGGCAGGTCGAACAGATTCCTGCCGTGCTCGTCGCTGAAGGCGCGCAGGCGCGGCCGGAGTCGCTCGACGACTTCGCCGAGCCGGGTCAGCCCCGACCAGGTCTGCGCGTCCTTGACGCTGGCCGGGCCGAAGGCCCCGAGGTAGCGCACGACCATCTCCTCCAGCGAGGGGTCCCGGTCGAGCGGACGGCCGAGCCAGGTCTCGGCGGTGGTGTGGGCGGCGGGCCCGCTCTTTGCCCAGACGCCGCGGGGCGGCACCTGGACGAGCGGCACCAAGTGGCGGATGGCGCGGGCGAGGGAGGCGGGATCTCGCTCGGGCCAACGCTCCTGCAGCAGTACGCCGAGCTCCTTGGCGGTGCGCGGCCTTTCCTCTAGCAACGCGCGGCCGGCGGCGGAGAGCGCTTCGATGTCCACTCCCTCGACGCCGGCGCGGTGGGCGCGGTTGGCGTTCAGACCGCGGTCGATGACCGGCTGCACCAGCGGGCGGAGCTTCAGGCAGTCGTGGGCGCTCACCAGGTGCACGGTGTTGCGCATGAGCGCGATACGCACCGCGCGCCGGTCCAGGATCAGGCGGGTCAGCTTGTCGGGGTGGAAATTCTCCAGCCGCGTCCACAGGCCGACGTAGGGTGGATTGGGGGCCTGGGCCTGCATGCCGATGAGATGCTCGATCGCCGCTTCGACGGGCAGCTTCCGGCGTCGCAGCAGCATCTGCCGCTCCAACGTGGCGCGGTTGAGCACGCGCAGAGAGAGTATAGGCAAGTTAGTTATCGTTACCACGGCTCCTTAGTGAACGTTCGAATGCCGTCGACTGGCGACTTTAGTACCTGCACGAGCGGCACGTGTGTGAGCGTGACGTTGCTCCTCGCCTCGGCATCGTCGCCGCTGCTGCGCTGCTAGCCGCGGGCAGATATCTGCTGCACGGCCCAACCGTTGCCGTCCGGATCGGCGAAGAAGACGAAACCGACGTTGTCTAGGTCTTCTTCTTTCCGGGCCGGGCGAGGTCCCGAGGCGCCGACCACCTGGACCTCGCCGACCTCCACCCCGCGCTCGACTAGCTGGGCACGGGCCGCGCGGATGTCCTTGACTACCAGCTGCAAGCCCTTGAGCGAACCGGGCGTCATATCCACGACGCCCTTCCCCACGACGATCGAGCAACCCGACCCCGGAGGGGTCAGCTGCACGACGCGGTACTCCTCGCTGATCTTGGTGTCGTGGTCGACGTCGAATCCCAGCTTCTCGGCGTAGAACGTTTTCGCGCGGTCCACGTCTGAGACGGGGACCACCACCACCTCGAGCGTCCAGTTCATGATGGTTCGTCCTTTCGTGTCGTTGATGCGTCCCGTACGATCAACTGCCCCACAGCAACCCACTTTGTTCTATCCTGTGTCTTACCGCCTCCGTATCGGCCGTCTTCGTCCCCGGTCGCGGCTAGCTAGGGAACGTCCCGCTGGTAACGTTGACGAACGTGCCGGTGATGGTGCCGGCCTTCTCGGAAGCCAGGAACGCCGCCGTGGTGGCGACCTCGTTCAGCCGGGGTGAGCGGCGCGTCATCCGCATCCGGTCTAGGCTGTCGAGCAAGCCCTGGTAAGCCGCGTCGTCGAGGGCGAGGGTGCTGTCGACCGCGGCGAGCTTCTCCTTAGTGAACGCCTCGGGGAGCCCGGCCGTCCAGATGTCCACTGCTCGCACGCCGCGGGGCCCGATCTCGGCCGCCAGGCTGCGGACGAGGGTGTCGATCGCCGCGTCGGCGGGCCCGGTGCCGCCCATCATCCTCGGGGTTCCGTGGGCGGAGCCCCTGTCCAGTGCGAGTATCACGCCTGAGCCCTGCTCGACCATGCAGTGCGCCGCCCGCGCGGTGATGAAGGTCGTGGTAAGCCCGGTGGTGACGGGCCGGACGAAGTCGTCCGTCGTCATCTCGACCAGCGGGATCCCCTGTACGTCTCCGCGCGAGACGAGGTTGAAGGACACGTCGATGCTGCCCCCTCGGGAGGCCACAGCCCGAGCGTGCTCCTCGACGGCCTCCTCGTCCAGGGCGTCGACGACGGCGACCTCGGCGGCCCCACCGACCGCTGTGATCTCCTTGGCCACCGTCTCGAGGTTCTCGCGCTTGCGTCCGGTCAGGAAGACCGAGGCTCCCCCGCGAGCGCACTCCTTGGCAACGGCGCCGCCGATCGACCCACCGGCTCTGTAGATGATGGCGTTCTTATTGTCTAGCAACATCTCAACCCTCCTGTTTGTCGAATCCACATGCACTCAACCTGCGTGGCCGTCTCTCCGCAGCCCGGTGGAGTCAGTGCCGTGAATCAACTTGTACTTAGGTGGGCAGGGTTTCCGTTTTGGGCTTGCTGCACGCACTTAAAGGGTGAATAAGGGCAAAAGGAAAGGCTAGGATGAGGTGTTCAGGCTCTCTAATGACTTCAATTGTGCGCCGGCTGGTAGGTGAGATAAAGGACACTGGTACCGAACGTCTTCGAATCAACGAGCTCTAGCGCCTTCTGATCGCCCACGTTCTCGAAGAGACGCTTTCCGTTTCCCACGACAACGGGATGGATCATGAGCCTAAGCTCGTCAAGGAGGTTTTCACGCAGCAGCGACTGGACGAGGGCGATACTGCCGGAGATCCCGATATCCTTGCCGGGTTGCCGCTTTAGCCGCGTGATCTCATCAGCGATGTTGTCCTTGATCAGCGTCGAGTTGTTCCACTCGGCTTTTTCCAAGGTCGTTGAAACAACGAACTTGGGAGTGTCGTTCATGTAGTCCGCAAAGGGCTGGTCTTCGGAACTCACCCCCGGAAAGTAAGATTCGAACTCCTGATAGGTCACGCGCCCCAGCAACATGGCGTCCGACGCGGCCATCGCCGCCCCAACGGCCTCCCCCATCTCGTCGCTGAAGTACGGGAGTTGCCACCTATCTGGTGACTCCGCGACGCCGTCCAGCGATACGAACTCCGATGCGAGTACTTTCCTCATATGGACCTCCTCTGGCTCCATGTTCCAACCACACGTTCGGCAGACTAAGTATCCCCGTGACGTACTCCTCCGCACCGGCGAACTTCCGAAAACCCGGTGCGTGTGAACGACTAAGAAAACTTCTTCTATGATCTCCTCTCTGGCATCCAGTACCTTTACAGCTGCCTTAGACGCCGTCGACGGGGAGGAGCGGCTGTCGACAGTCCCTGAGACCGATGATGCGTTGTGAGCCTTCGAATCGCCTCTGGCCGCATGATTTGATCAGGACAGCCTTACCTCGTCGTCGAGCTCGGGAGCCAAACACCCGCCCCGTACCACCTTCGTGTCGGGAAACTAGGACCGCGTCGCGCATCATGGTCGAGGTGTGCAGAGTGTTAGTCCTTGAGGAAAACCAGGTCAAGTCGGCGGAGACGCGTGGGATCAGCGAGCACGTCGATCTCGACGATCTTGCCGCCCTTTATACTGAAGCTGAAGACGACGCGCGGCCGTCCGCCCGGGGCCCACACGGCTCCGGCGCTTCCGTCGACGAGCGCCGGTCGCGCAAACCGGGCGCGCCCCGAGAAGGTGTCGGCTACGGCCGGCGCGCCTCGCACCTCCCCCGGCGCGCCCGTTCGCACGGCCGCCTCGTCGGCCCGGAGCACGACGTCCGGGTCGAGCAGCGTCAGCAGTGCGCCGAAAATTCCGTCGCGCGAGGCGGCTATGAAGGCGGCAACGACCTCCCGCTTGCGGGCGAGGTCGAATTCGGTTGTGGCGGTCTCTCCCTGCACCCGGCGACGCGCACGGCTGGCGAGCATCTTGGCCGCGGCCGGGGAGCACCCCACGACGGGGGCAATCTCCGCGAAGGGCACGGCGAACACGTCGTGCAGCACGAAGGCGACCCTCTCGGCGGGCGAAAGCGTCTCCAGAACCACGATCAGCGCAGGGCCGACGGAGTCGGCCTCCGCCGTGCAAAGTCAGATACAAAACGTGGTGGCTGTTCGCTGGTGTTCAGAAATGCCTGCAAAATGGTGTTTTTGCCTCTGGAAGTATTCGTGTCTGTTCGTCGTTGTTCGTGTGGGTTAGTGTACTAATTGGTGTAGTCGAGCGCATCCAATGTTGCCGTTCATGTTCTGATAATTTGCCTCCAACCACGCTGAATACTATCCTCACCGTGATTCCCGTAATAGGTTCGCGGGGATAACCCCGCTCAGGACAAGCTTCGGTCTCATAGTCTCCCTCTTCTTTCCACCTTTGTAACAAAACCACACTACATTTCAGACGCGTTCCTTTCAAGGAGCCGCGGTCTTCAGTTCATTTCAATCTTGTTGAGCGTGGAATCCAGTTGCCGTACAGTAACGGCGTACGGCAGTGTTCGTGCGGGTGAGGGACGATAGCCAGGGGAAGGGTTCTGGGATTTTTCGGACCCAGTGGTGGCGAAGGAGGCGTTATGGTTACGCAGGCCACGCAGGTGCGGCGTTACAAACACCTGATCGGGGGCGAGTGGGTCGATGCGTCCTCGGGAGAAACCATCCCTCGCAACAACCCGGCCACGGGAGAGATGGTCGCCGAGTTTGCAGCGGGCACCCTTGAAGACACCAGAAAAGCCGTAGAAGCCGCCCGCGCCGCCTTCGACACGGGGACCTGGCCCCGGATGCCCGGCACGGAGAGGGGAGCGCTCCTCTACAAACTGGCCCAGCGGATGCGCGAAGAGGAGGCGGACCTCGTCCGCATCGAGGTAGAGGAAGTGGGCAAGACGATCCGTTTTGCCAGAGGAGACATCGAGGGGTCTATCGGGATCTTCGAGTACGCCGCGGGGCTCGCCTCCCAGGTGCACGGCGAGGCCTACACCAATCTCGGAGACAGCTACAACGCCACTGTGGTACGGGAGCCCGTCGGAGTCGCGGGCCTCATCATTCCGTGGAACTTCCCTAGCCTGATCCTGGCGCAGAAACTTCCCTTCGCCCTCGCCGCAGGCTGCACCGCCGTCGTCAAACCCTCCGAGTTCACCTCGGGTACGGCGCTGGAGATCGGTCGCATGGCCGGAGAGTCCGGCATCCCCGATGGCGTCGTCAACGTCGTCACCGGGGAGGGTAGCGCGACTGGGCAGGTGCTCTCCGAGAGCACCGACGTGGATATGATCCACTTCACCGGCTCGACCGCCACAGGCCGCAAGGTGATGGAAGGAGCGGCAAGCAACGTCAAGAAGCTCTCGCTGGAGCTCGGCGGCAAGGCTGCCAACATCGTCTTCGCCGACGCCGACCTCGACGACGCCCTGGACGGGGTGCTCTTCGGCAGTTACTTCAACCAGGGAGAATGCTGCGTCGCAGGTACCCGGCTGCTCGTCGAAGATTCGGTCGCCGACGAATTCGTAGGGTGGCTGGTCGAGCGCTCACGATCTCTGAAGGTCGGGGATCCCATGGACGAAGCGACGGACATAGGAGCGCTCATCCATGGGGACCACGCAGAGAAGGTCCTCGGTTACGTCGAAGGGGGTAAGGAGCAAGGGGCGAATCTGCTGACCGGCGGCGAGCGGCTCTCGGGCCCTGACTACGACGGCGGGACGTTCGTCGCCCCAACGGTTTTCGACCGTGTAGGCAGAGAGATGACGCTCTTCCGGGATGAGATCTTCGGCCCCGTCCTGAGCGTGACCCGCTTCCGTACCATGGAGGAGGCTATAGAGCTCGCCAACGACACCGCGTACGGACTCGCCAACTCTCTGTGGACCAAGGATCTGGACAAGGCCATGATTGTCTCCCGCGGGTTGCGCGCGGGCAGGATCTGGGTCAACACAACAATCGACGGTGGACCCCAGCTCCCGGCAGGCGGCTTCAAGGCGAGCGGGTTCGGCCGCGAGATGGGCGCGGCCGGGCTCGAGGAGTTCACCGAGATCAAATCCGTCCTCTACCACCTGGGCAAGCGCGAACCGACCTTCGGCACGGGCGTGTAGGTCAGCTTACGAGATGGTCGCCGACATCATCATGACGGAGGACCTGGGCGACGGCGTTATCAAAGTCGTCCTGAACAACCCGCCGCTCAACCTGGTGACGCTGGCCCCCAGTGAGTGCCTGATCGAGGTCACGGAAGACCTGGAACGCGACGAGGTACGCGCCGTAGTTCTCACCGGGACAGGTGGAACGTTCTGCGCAGGCGCGGATATCAAGGAGTTCGCCTCGGCCAGGGACCGGGTCGTCGAGAAGAAGCTCGCGCGGGAGAACGAGGCCTTCGGCGGCATAGAGCTCCTGTCCAAGCCGACCATAGCGGCCATCGAGGGCGCGGTGCTTGGCGGAGGATGCGAGATAGCTCTCGCCTGCGACCTGCGCGTGATAGCAGAGGACGCCAGGATCGGACTTCCCGAGGTAAAGCTCGGGGTCGTGCTCGGAAGTGGCGGGCTGTACCGCCTGCCCAGGCTCATAGGCCCCGCCCGCTCCATGGAACTGATGTACCTCGGCGAACCTGTCGGCGCGGACGAAGCGGAGCGCATAGGCCTCGTAAACACGGTCGCGCCCGCAGGAGAGGCGCTCGCACGCGCCGTCGACCTCGCAAGGGAGATAGTAAGTCGGCCACGGGAGGCGGTGGCAACGATCAAACGCGGTGTCAGGCAGTCGCCCGCGCTCTCACACGAAGAGGCCGTCCGGTTGACGTTGAAACTCAGTGATCACGTCTTCAGGACTGAAGACGCCGAGGAAGGCTACAGGGCCTTCCTGGAGAAACGGGAGCCGCGCTTCGGAGCGGAGCACGGAGACGAAGAGAGGAGCGGGTAGGACCGTGCTCGAAGGGATCAAGATACTCAGCTTCACGCACTATCTGCAGAGACCATCGGCGACCCAGATCCTCGCTGACTTCGAGGCGGACGTCATCAAGATAGAGACGACCCGCGGTGGCTACGAGCGCCACTGGTCGGGAGCCGAGGCGTACCTGAACGGGGAGAGCGTCTTCTTCCTGCTGGCGGGCCGCAACCAGCGGAGCCTGAGCATCGATCTGCGCGCCGAGGAGGGCAAGGAGGTCATCAGGCGCATGCTCCCCGAGACCGACGTGATTGTAGAGAACTTCAAGCCTGGCGCGATGGAGCGTCTGGGTTTCGGCTACGAAGCCATCTCTGAGGCAAACCCACGTATCGTTTACTGCTCGCTCTCGGGCTACGGGCCGACGGGGCCATACCAGAAGCGACCCGGTCAGGATCTCCTGATCCAGGCGACCAGCGGTCTCGCCATGCAGAACGGGCGCAAGGGTGAGCCGCCGACCCTGGGGGGTACGGCCGTCGTCGACCAGCACGCAGCCGTGCTCGGCGCCCTTGGCGTACTTGCCGCTCTCGTAGAGCGCACGTCCACAGGAAAAGGCAAGAAGGTAGACAGCAACCTCCTTTTTGCCGCGCTGGACCTCCAGATCGAACCTTTCAACTACTACCTGAACGGGGCGCAGCTCTACGAACGGAGCGCCTCGGGCATCTCATCGCGCTTCCACCAGTCCCCTTACGGCATCTTCGAGACGGCGGATGGATATATCTGCCTCTCGCTTACGACGACGGAGGCGCTTGCCGAGGCGCTAAACAACGAGTCCTTCCGCGGCTACACAAGCGAGGATCAGTTCCGCAAACGGGAGGAGATCAACAGCAGAATAGCGGAGCACATGAGAGAAAGGACGACCAACCACTGGTATGAAGTCTTCGACGAGGCCGGCGTCTGGTACGCCCCTGTAAACGACTACGCAGACATAGAGGACGACCCGCAACTGGCCGCCAACGGCTCGATCCTCACCTTCGAACACCCGAGAGCAGGGACGGTGCGCCTGCTTTCCCATCCTGTCCGCTACGACGAGGAGACCCTACCCCTGCGCCGAATCCCCCCCTCAACTCGGAGAACACACCGAGGACATTCTCTCAGAAGCCGGCTACGACGCCGAGGCTATATCCAACCTGGTAGAAGCTGGCGCCGTCCGCGCTGCGGAGCGTGCGAAACGCGGGTGAGCACACTATGAAACTGGACATGGACGGGAAGGCTGGCGTCGTGACAGGGGCCGCGGGCGGCATCGGGCTCTCCATAGCCGAGGCCCTCTTCAAAACGAGGGCAGAAGTATTGCTCGTAGACCGCAGGGAGGACGTCGAGGACGCCGCACAGCGGCTGAACGCACAGGCCCACGTCGCGGACCTGTCCGAGGACGGGAGCGCCGGGGAGATGGTGGAGCGAGCTGTGGCGGAGTGGGGCCGCATCGACTTCCTCGTCAACGCTGCGGGGGTCCAGGCTCGGGGACCAGCGATAGAGTTGTCCGATGAGGACTGGGAGATGCTGCACGCGGTGAACTTGCGGGCCGTGTTCAGGGCGTGCAGGGCGGCGGCCCGGTTGATGGTCGAGAGTGGGAACGGCGGCACCATCGTGAATGTGGCTTCGATCTCCTCAAGCGTGGGGGTGCCAGGCATCGTGCCATATGGGGCCATGAAGGGTGGGGTTGTCCAGCTCACTAGGGGGCTGGCCGTGGAACTGGCGCCGTACGGGGTCAGGGTCAACGCGGTTGCGCCAGGGTACGTGAGCACGGCCATGACCGAGGAGTTATGGAGGGACGAGGATCGAAGGGCTCAGGTAACGGCCAGGATACCGCTCGGAAGGTTCGCCTCGCCGGAGGAAATCTCCCCCGCAGCCCTCTTCCTGCTCTCCCCTACGGCAGGCTACATAACCGGTGAAGTCCTGCACGTCGACGGGGGCTACGTCGCCCGGTAGGTCGGAGAACGAGCTACGGAGACCGAGGAGCACATGGAAAGAGAATCAGCGGCCCTGATCACCCTGAACCCCACCGAGGCGCGTACGGCGGTGGCACTCTTCGAACGCCTCTTCCCCGCCGACGAGAACGGACCCGGCGCCACCGAGATCAGGGTTCTAACCTACGTGGACCAGGCCCTCTCCGGCGCTTACCGCGACCAAGCCGAAGCCTACAGGCTTGGTCTCGCGGCCCTCGAACACGCCGCGCGAGACAGGCATGGTGCGTCCTTCGCCGACTGCGACCCCGAGGGGCAGGACGCCATGATCTCTGGCCTCGAACACGGCACGCTCCGTGTCCTCCGGGCTCCGTACCCGCATGATTTCTTCAAGTTGCTGCTCGACCACCTGCAGGAGGGCCTCTTCGCCGACCCTGCGTACGGCGGCAACCGCGACAAGCTCGGGTGGAGGTTCCTCGGACACCCCGGCGTTTGGCTGGAGAACAGCGCCGAGGAGTGTCTCTTAGAGGAGCCCGTCACTAAGGGAGGTGAGATCCGGTCGCTCCAGGATGCAGGCTACTCGCTTGGCGGCTCCACTGAGAGACCAGGCGAGATTCCAGGCTACGACCCTCAGAGAAGCGTCGAGCCTCCGTCAGGGGCGGCCGATGTCGTGCTCGTCGGGATGGGCGGCGTGGGAGGGTTGATCTCCCCCATCTTCGCCGGCGCGGGCCTGCGCGTAGTCGCGCTGGAGGCCGGCCCCTGGCGTCGGGCGCAGGACTTCGTCCCCGACGAGCTCGGCTCAGCCTACTACTGCAGGGCGAACATGGGCGAGAAGTTCCTGAGCGAGGCGCCACGCTGGAGACGAAACGAGGGCGAGCCCACCCGCGAGTCCAGCTTCTCGCTCGGACGCATGATGAACGGCGTGGGCGGCTCCATCATCCACTACGGGGCCTGGCTCAGGCGCTACCATCCGCACCACTTCCAGCACCTCACCCACGTACGCGAACGCTGGGGAGCAGGCGTGCTGCCGGAGGGGAGTACGCTCGCGGACTGGCCCGTAACCTACGAGGACCTGGAACCGTACTACACGCTCCTCGACTACCTGGTCGGCGTGGCGGGAGGAGAGGAGGACAACCCCTTCATCCCACGCAGCAAATCCTATCCGATGCCGCCGCTCCGCCCGTGCCGGGTCGGAGAGATCTTCCGCAAGGCGACCGAGGAGATGGGGTTGCATCCACATCCGGTCCCGGCAGGCATGAACAGCGAGCCATACAACGGCTATCCGGCGACCACGTACACAGCCTGGAACCTAGGTTTCGGTCCCTTCAACAATGAGAAGTGGCACCCGGCCCTGACCTCGGTCCCCGAGGCCCTGGAGACGGGCAACCTCGACCTCAAGACTCATTGCCGCGTCGTCCGGATCCTGACCGACGGTGAAGGCCGCGCAAAGGGTGTCGAGTACGTTGACGCGGCCGGCGACGTCCACCTGCAGGAGGCGCGCACGGTCATCCTGTGCGGCTACACCTTCGAAAACGTACGCTTGCTGTTGCTCTCGGGGGACGGGCGGCACCCTGGCGGTCTGGGGAACAACGCGGGGCAGGTTGGCAGGCACTTCATGACCAAGATGTTCGCCCACGTGGACGGCTTCTTCCCCGAGGTGGTCTTCAACCGGCACACAGGGCCTGCGGCGCAGACGATGGTCCTTGATGACTTCCTGTCCGAGGATCTGGATTACGTCTCCAACGGGTTCGTCGGTGGCGCCACGCTCGGCGTGGAGAACCAGCTGTTGCCGATCCAGATCAGCCGTCAGGACCTTCCGCCCCACGTCTCCCGTTGGGGCAAGGGATACAAAGACCACATCAGGGAGTGGCAGCACTTCTGCACCGTCCGAATCCAGCCGGATACGCTCTCCTATGAGAACAACGTCCTCGACCTGGACCCCCGCTACCGAGACAGGAGTGGCCTCGGATTGCCCCTCGTCCGGATCACCTACGACCTGCGGGAGAACGAGCAGCGCCTCGCAGCGTGGATGGAGGACAGGTCGGAGGAGATCCTGCATCATATGGGCGCAACCAGGACCTGGCGCGGCCCGCGCTTTACCGGTGTAGGCAGCAGCCACGACCTCGGCGGCTGCCGCATGGGCGAAGACCCTGCCTCCTCCGTCGTAAGCCCCGAACTTCACGTCCACGACACCCCGGGCCTCTACGTCTTCGGCGGGGCTGTCTTCCCCACCTGCCCCGGCGTCAACCCGACTCACACCCTCTGGGCCCTCTGTTACAGGGCCGCCGAACGCCTCGCCGAACGCCTCCGCAAAGGAGAAGAGCAATGAAATCCACCGAGAAACTCGGACTCCAGGGAATCGGTTCTAAGGAGCAGCGAGGTGCCTGAACGGATACTGCTGCCGCGCTACGATGGCGAGCTCTCGTCTTACGTCCCTGGCTCGCATCCTCCTGTCGTTCCACCTGAAGGCCGGCCGGGAAGCCGGGTCGCCTACGCGGCGGCCCACGTGGTCTGCGACCCGCTCGCAGACAACAACCCCACGCTGGACGCTGACCTCGACTGGGAGGCGACGCTCTCCTACCGGAGGTACCTGTGGTCACTCGGGCTCTGCGTCGCCGAGGCGATGGACACAGCCCAGCGCGGGATGGGACTCGGGTGGGAAACGAGCCGGGAGTTGATCTGGCGCTCCATCGCCGAGGCGCGCGCCGAAGGTGGGGAGATAGCCTGCGGCGCGGGGACGGATCACCTCGATCCGACCGAGGAGGCCACGCTCTCCGACATAAAGAGAGCCTACCAGGAGCAGTGCGCCTTCGTCGAGGGCGAGGGAGGGCGTGTGATCCTGATGGCCAGCCGCGCCCTTGCTGCCCGCGCCGAAAGCTCCGACGACTACGCCGAAGTCTACGGTGCCATCCTATCTCAGGTCTCATCTCCGGTCATCATCCACTGGCTCGGCGAGATGTTCGACCCGGCCCTGAGCGGTTACTGGGGCCACCGCGACCTGGATGCAGCCACCGAAGTATGCCTCTCTATCATCCACGACCACACGAAGAAGGTCGACGGCATCAAAATCTCCCTCCTCGACGCTGCCCGCGAGGTCGAGATTCGCCGCCGCCTCCCCGATGGCGTCAGGATGTATACCGGGGACGACTTCAACTACCCCGACCTCATCCGGGGCGATGAAGAAGGCTTCTCCCACGCCCTGCTTGGCATCTTCGACGCCATCGCTCCTGCAGCCTCTGCCGCCCTGCAAGCCCTCGACGCTGGCGACACAGGTCGCTACGAGAAGATACTCGATCCTACCGTTCCCTTGAGCCGCCACATCTTCCAGGCCCCCACCCGCTACTACAAGACTGGTGTCGTCTTCCTGGCTTACATAAACGGCCACCAGGATCACTTCCGGATGGTCGGGGGACAGGAGAGCGCACGCTCGGTCGTGCACCTCTCCGAGCTGTTCGTCCTCGCCGACAGGGCGGGTCTCCTGCCGGATCCGGATCTCAGTTCCGAACGCATGTGCCGCGTGCTTGCCGTTGCCGGGGTGAGCTGAGTTGGCGCCCTCCCCGCCAGACCCCTCACGCCTCAGTCTCAACCAGAAGACCACCAACAACTGGGGCGTGCGGGAGGCCGTCGAGGGCTGCGCCCGCGCCGGCATTCCCTACGTCGGGTTGTGGAGGGACAAGGTCGCAGAAACGGGGCTCGCCAGGAGCGCGCGCCTAGTGCGCGACGCTGGCGTCGAAGTCTCCAGCCTCTGCAGGGGAGGTATGTTTCCCGCAGCGACAGCAGCAGGGCGTCGGACCAGCCTCGACGACAATCGGCGGGCTGTCGACGAGGCCGTCACTCTAGGCACCGATGTGCTCGTGCTCGTCAGCGGGCCGCCATTGGATCTGGACCTCGACGCAGCCCGTGCCATGGTCGAGGAAGGTGTCCATCAGCTCGCGCCCTACGCCGCTCAGGCGGGTGTGAGGTTAGGGATCGAACCCTTCCACCCGGTGCTCATGATGGAGCGATCTGTGATCGTGACCCTCGCCCAGGCCCTCGACATCGCCGTGCGGTTCGACCCTGGACGGGTGGGCGTCGTCGTGGACGTGTATCACGTATGGTGGGACCCGGATCTCTACCGACAGATTGCGCGGGCCTCCGGGCGCATCTTTGGATTCCATGCCAACGACTGGCTCTCCCCAAAGCCCGACCTTCTTCTAAGCCGCGGCATCATGGGAGACGGACCTATAAAGATCCGTCGCATCCGCGAAGCGGTCGATGAGGCCGGATACACAGGTCCCATAGAGGTCGAGATCTTCAACCAGGACACATGGAATACGCCAGGCGACGACACCCTCGCCCTGATGAAAGAGCGCTACGCGGCCTATGTCTGAGGCGTGGGACGCACTACCCCGCTCTTTGGGTGATACTGCTTTGAATGAGCTTGCTCCGGAATCGTGGCGCTGGTCCTGGTACGACGCATCGCCTCGTGAGCGCTCCGCATAGTAGCTGAAGCGCACCAGTGTAGGAAGGCGTTTACTAGGCGGCTGAGACCGACGAGGCTAGTCATCTCATCTGTTCGCGTCACATCGTCGTCAGAAAGCCTGGTATAGAAGCCGGACCGTCTCTTTGTTTCCGCGTTCTCACATGTTACAGAGGTCTTGTATAGCTGCGTTCCCGTGCGTAGGTGGGAGCAGGTCGCTACGGCTATGGAGCGTGCCGCATCGTAGCTCAGAGATGGCGAGTTCGTTGGCTCCGAGATCGTGGCGAAGCACGTGACCCACGAGCTAGTCTACGTTATGCAGCTGGAGCGGCTAAAGGCCAGGGTAGGCGGAGGGGAGGATATCCCCCCATCGCTTTGCGAGCCACGATGATCTTTCGACCCGAACATTCCGAGAACGCGCCTTCTTGGACATTCGTGAATATAGATGAGACCGCCCGAGACGCGTCTCAGGCGGTCGAAGTTAGGGGGCACGACCGCTAACGTGCCGCCGCAGAGGAAGGTATGTTGCGGTTGAAGCGGAAGAGGTTTTCCGGATCGTAGCGGTCCTTGAGCTCCACCAGACGCTCCCAGTCCTCCGGCGAGTAGGAGGCGCGTGTCCGCTCCGGAGTCCAGTCGCCGAGATCGAGAAAGTTAACGTAGGTTGCGCCGGTTTCGTACGGGCTCATCTCTTCGGCTACGCGGGCAAGGTGCCCTTGAAGACGCTGCGCCAGCTCGGGTGTCGCCTCTGGTGTCGGGCTCATCCCGAGCCCGAACATGATGAACTGAGAGTCGCGCCGGCCGATGGGGCTCAGGTCTGCGGGCGGGCGTGCTAACGCCCCGCCGAGCTGGCGAAGTTCGAGCATGACCAGTGGCGACTCCGATTCTACGCCGGCTAACGCCACAAGCTTGTCGATGGCCTCCGGGGAGAGCTCGTGAAGCAGCTCGACGTGGGTGTAGAATGCTAGGGGATCGGGCGGGTCCATGCTGATCATGTCCATCTCCCGGTAGGGCAACACCCCGAATGTGTCCACTTGAGGCTCACCAAACTCGCGCCAGGGTCTAAGCAGGTCCTCGCCCGCTTCGAGGGGATCTCCGCAGTAGCAACCTCGCACCGCTATGAACGATCCGCCGCGAAGGGGCTCAGGGAGCTCGGGCAGAGGAGGCAAGTTCATGAACGCGATCGCCGTGGTCATCTCGTCGGGGAGTGTTTCTACCCACTGGCTGTAGAGGTCCAGTACCTCTGGAGTTCGCTCCAACGAGTAGAAGAGGTTGCCGCCGAAGACCGCCCTAAGGGGGTAGAGGGCGAACTCGAGGGAAGTGACGATCCCGAAGTTGCCCCCGCCGCCCTTGAGGCCCCAGAAGAGGTCCTGGTACTCGTAGGCGCTCACCTTGAGCAGCTCGCCGTCGGCTGTTACCACGTCGGCCTCGCGCACGCTGTCGGCGTTGAAGCCGTACTTGCGCCCGAGCCAACCGAAGCCCCCGCCCATGGTGTAGCCGACGACGCCCACCCCGGAGGAGGAGCCCACCAGCCCCGCAAGCCCGAAGACTTGTGCTTCGGAGATCACGTCAGCCCACAGCGCACCCGGCTCCACCCGGGCGGTCTGCGCCTCGGGGTCGACCCTGACGCCCTTCATGCGCGAGGTGTTGATCAGGACGCCTCCGTCACAGGGAGAGGCGACGCCGTGCCCGGTGGCCATCACCCCTACGCCGAGTCCTTCATCGCGGGCCAAGCGCACCGCGGCGATCACGTCGGCCGCGCCGGCGGCCATGACCACGAGTGCGGGGTGCTGATGGGCGTTCAGATTCCAGGCCTTGCGTGTCTCGTCGTAGCCCTCTTCGCCCGGCGTGTAGGCTGCGCCCCGCAACCCGACCCGAAACGCTTCGAGCACCGAGCGGTCGATGATCGTCTCCATGCAACCTCCTTCCCTCTCCCCGCTTCTTCGGCGGGGTAACTCTTCCACCACAAGCATAATGCCATCGACCGAACGCCCGCGCGAATTTCCTAGAATATAGGTAAGAGGGAGTTTTGCAAAGAGGGATTTCGGCGCTTCTGACGGCCGTCGGAGTAGGATGCGGACGTCCGTGCCCCCGACGCCCGGAGGCTCTCATGTCCCCACCGCACTACCCGTCAGACCTCTCCGACCAA
>DASQWQ010000234.1:0-8328 GCA_035640175.1 Rubrobacter sp.
CGCGCCAGTGCCGCGAAAAGCCCCAGTGGTACGGCCACCACTGCCGCCGTGGCGAAGAGCAGCCCGAAGCTTCCGGCCTCCGCCAGCGGGGCCGCGACGGTGGTAGCCACCCCGCTGCCGACGAACAGAGCGGCGGCGAAAAGCGAGATCACCGTAGCGCGCGCCTGCGGCACGACCTCGGTGGCCCAGGTCTGGAGCGTCGAGTGCATAAAGGCGAAGCCCCCGCCCACGAGGACCGCCGCTATGCCCACGCTCGCCAGCGACTGCCCCAAAGCGCCCGAGGCATAACCTAGCGCGAGCAGGCCGCCGCCGATCAGTATTAGGGCCGCAGGGCCCAGGCGGTCTGAGACCAGCTTTACGGCACGCGTCCAGCCGAGCACAGCCAGCCCGTAGAGGCCGACGGCGAGCCCTGCCACGGCAGGGCTGAAGCCGTCGCTTTCGAGCGAGGGGGCGAGGAACGTGAGGAAGCCCAGGATCACCGCCCCTTCTACCGCCGCGATCACGACCACCGCTACGGCCCACGGGCGGGCGAGAACGCGGCCAATCTGGACCAGTGGTCCTTCTCTCTCTTCCAAGGCAAAGCCTTCTGGTTCGGGCAGGCGCCTCAGCAGCAACGCGAGTACGCCGCCGGCGAGGGCCGGGACCGCGAAGGCGATGCGCCAGGCGTCGAGGTAGGCAGCGAGGCCCCCGAGCGCGGTGGCGAGGGCCGTGCCGACGGCGGAGGCCGCCATCAAGTCCGCGAGGGCCTTCTGTCGGGAGTCCATCCCAACCGTATCGCCGACGTATACGAGGGCTGCCGGTATCACCGCCGCGAAGAGTCCGCCCGCGAGCGCACGAGTGGCGACCAAGACACCCAGGTTAGGGGCCAACGCCGAGATCACGCCCGCCAAAGTAGCCCCGAAAAGCGTAAGGCGCATCACGCGTACCCTTCCAACCCGGTCCGAGAGCATCCCCCATACGGGCTGCATCACCCCATAGAGCAGATAGTAGAGACTTGCCGTCGCCGCAACTTCGGAAAGAGACGCCCCGAGGGAGGCAGCGATGGTAACGAGCATCGGCGCAACCGCGAACCGATCGAAGGAACTGAAGAAGGCCGCGAGCTGTAGGAGGGGCAGCCCACCATGAGACCCCTTCGGCGCCCACCCCGTGTTGCCTCCGGCTTCGCCCACCCGACCGCTCCTCAGTACGCGTCTCGCTCAACACCGCGTCCCACCCCATCCCTTCACGCAGCGCCTACGTGCGCCCGGCAATCTGGAGCAGCCGTGTACCACGCGCTCGCGCCCGGCCGGACCCGTCCGCCCCTCGACGAAGTGAGCATCGAGTGTACCAACGGACAGGTCGGCGTACCGCCGGCCTCGTGAACGGAGCAAGCCGAGTGCGTGTTGCAAAAATCAGAGTGTGTCAAAAAGGACTCGTTACATCACGGAGGTTTCTATAGGCTCTCAGGTTTTTCCTGCAGGGGAGCTCCAAACGCCCTAAGAGGTATGGAACCCGAGGCTAGTGTAAAGTGGGAAAAAGACCGGAAGAGGGAGGAGGACGAGGGGACCATGACCGACCACGCTCGTTGCCCACGGTGCCAGAATGCCTATCCGCCAGAGAACCGCTTCTGTGGCTCATGCGGTGCCTCGTTGGAAGCTAGCAGCGATCTGGTGGTGCCTCGGAAGACCGGCCTGACGATGATGGGTCACAGCTTGCCTGCAAAGCTAGGGCCTGCGGGCAAGATGCTTGTTGTAGGATTGGCAACGCTAGCTGCACAGGCAGGTCTATCCTGGCTACGCCACAGGACCAAAGCAGAAGACCGGTCATCGACGTTGGCCACCCGAGAGCACGATACCGCTGTGTCCGAACGCCTCTTGGGTCAGCGTCTACAAGAGGTTCTGATCCAGGAGTTAGAAGGAGACTACCGAAGCCGGACCTTCGCCTGGCAGGCAATCCGCTCGATCGTCGTTACGGAGTGCGCGTCCTCTAGGAGGCGGTCAGTCGGGAGGCCTCGCGGGGCGTGGTCGAGCGGCAGTTCCCGAGCGAGCTCCCCTCCCTTCGAACCGGACCGCTAGGGTAGCATGGGGCGATCGTGAGCGGGCCGGAGAATCTCGTCCGGACCATCGCCGGCGAGGGTGTGCGTGATCCCCGCCTCCTCGACGCCCTGCGCGCGGTCCCCAGGGCTGACTTCGTCCCCACTAACCTCGCCGAGCAAGCCTACGAGGACAAGCCGCTACCCATCCCCCACGACCAGGTGACGACCCAGCCCTCGCTGGTAGCGAGGATGGTGGAGACTCTGGGACTCGCGGGCACGGAGCTGGTGCTGGAGGTCGGCGCGGGCTACGCTTGGCAGACGGCGCTGCTCGCCCGCCTCTGCGGCTTCGTATGGGCGGTGGAGCGCTTCGGGGACGTGGCGGAGGCCGCGAGGGAGAACCTCGCCCGGTTCGGCACGACGAACGCCGAGGTCGTCACGGGCGACGGCACGAAGGGTCTATCGGAGCACGCTCCTTACGACGCCATCTTGGTCGCCGCAGCGTTCCCTTCCGTCCCTAGGCCGCTTGAGGAGCAACTCGCCGCGGGAGGGCGCTTGGTACAGCCTGTGGGCCCAGGCGGCAAAGAAGAGGTGGTTCTCTTCGAGAAGGGCACTCGAGGATTCGTGCGGCGCCGCACTATCGCCTGGGCCCGCTTCGTCAGGCTTCACGGCGCGCACGCGTTCCCGGAGTAGTAGGCTTTCGTGGTCACCAGCTGGGGATGTCGTCACCACTCCTCGGCTTTTCGAGTCTGTGGCTGCTCTTTTCCCTTTCAGGGGGCGGCCCGTGAACGCGTGTTCTGTTCCCTGGGTCGACCCCGGTACGAGAAGTGCACAGACTGTCGCCAAACAAGATCACACGAGATCGTGGAAGGAGCAGGGCGCTAGCTGCGTTCGAGTATTAGGGCGTCTTCACGCCGGGCAAAGACGGTGCCCATCTCGGCAGACAGATGTTGCATCCTGTTCAGGATAGTTTCTCGCTCGCTGCCTGTAGCGAGGTCAACCCGCGCGTAAGAGAGCTTGACCGGAGCAAGGTCCAGGCGCTCGAACCTGCCGTCTTCTACGGAAACCTGGAAAAGAAAGGACCAGTCGTTCCGGAGCTTAGGGTCCACCGCGTAATCGTCGATAAAATCGCCCGTATCGTAAAGGATAGGCTTGCCACGGTAGATCTCCACCCCTTGGAAGACGTGCGCACTGTGACCGTAATAGATGTCTACACCCCTGTCTATGACCGCACGGGCAAACCGACGGAAGATCTCTTTGGGGCGCTGCACCATGTTCGGGCCCCAGTGGTTGGAGAATATGATCGTGTCTACCCCCATTTCGCGCACGTCCGACACCGCCCTCTCCACCCGCCGAAGAACATCCGGTTTCAAAGAGACCGGCAGGTAATTCGTACCCGGCCGGTCGGTGCCAGCCGCAAACGGCGGCTCGTTGTCCGTGAACGCCAGCAGCGCCACCCGGCGCGTATGCTCCGCTAATACGTTGACGATGGCCGGCTCTGCAGCTTCTTCTCGGTTGCGGCCCGCTCCGGCGTGCCGAATACCGGCCGTGTCCAGGTGTTTCAGGGTATCGAGCAACCCCTGTTCCTCGAAGTCTAACGTGTGGTTGTTGGCCAGCGAACAGGCCTCGATCCGGGCCGTCCGCAAGGTCTCGATGGCAGAGGGTTGGGCTCTGAAATGGAAGACTTTGGGCGAACGCATCCACGGCTGCTCGTTATCCGTGATAGCGCACTCCAGGTTGATGATGCGTAGGTCCGCAGCGTCCATAAGGGGCATCACGTCGCCCCAGGGCTCCTCGGGATGCATGCGACCGTCAAGAGCCTCGGCGACTCCGCGCCCGAGCATGACGTCGCCGGTCAACGCCAGGGTAATCATCTAGCAGTAGGTGCCAGATGACCTGCCCGAAACGCGCCGCACCGGTCGCACGGACGTTCGACATCCCGGCCTTGCGTCAGGCCCGGATACTCCGGGCCCCGCGTGCTCCACAGGTGCTCGGCTACACTCCCGAAGGTGATCCTAAACAACTCGGCTATACTCCGGGTGTCTTCTCTCCTCGTCGGCCCGAAGCTCGCTGAGGAAGCTCATCGTCGATCCACCATAATGGGAACATTCTACAAGAGGTGGCGGCAGGTTCTATGTGCGGAGCACTGTTTCATTCCGCCGCTCCTGAGGGAGGTGTTAGCGGCGGAAATAGTAGGCTCCTTCATCGGCGCTTCCCCGACATCGCTCGCAAGGCACTCAAGGCTAATGCAGCCCCCACCACCCCGATGCTCCACTTCAATGACGGGTGGGTGTCTAGCCAAGTGAGGTGGCTCCTCGGTACCGCTTGTTCGCCGAATTCTCCTTCCACCCGATGCTGCCCCTTCATAGGTGTGAAAAGTCCGTCTGAATCTGCGGCGAGCTTCGGCTCGTCGGTCATCTGAGAGCCGAAACCACCTCGCACCATGATGGCGTCCATCAGACGCGGCGAGACGCGCTGAGCCAGGAGCATGCCCTTGCCAGCACCGCCAGCGACTATCTCCCTGGGCGCCTTCTCAGCGCTGTAGAGAATCGCATCGGCCACAACGCCCGGCTGGTAGATCGGGGGGAACCCCTTGGGCTTGACTCCCAGCTTGGTGCGGGCCTTGGTGAAGAACGGCGTGTTGATGGCCGCCGGCATGACATTGGTGATGCCGATGCTGTTCCACCCCTCTTGCAGGAGCTCGACACGCAGCGACTCCAGAAAGCCGTCGATGCCGTGCTTGGAGGCGCTGTAGGCGCTCTGTAAGGGCGCCGAACGTTTGCCCACCACGGATGAGATGTGCACGAGCGCCCCGCTTCCCTCGCGCTTTAGGCGCGGCAGCGCGGCCATCGCCCCGTAGACCTGACCCATAAGGTCCACGTCGACCACGCGCTTGAACTCTTCGGGTTCTGTCTGGTCGAAAGGAGCGAAGAGGCCGGCGGCCGCGAGGTGTACCCAGGTGTCGAGCCGACCGTACTCCTCGACGGCGCTCTGGGCGACGGCCTCTACCTGCTCGAACTCAGAGACGTCGGCGACCACGGCCCTCGCCTCGCCGCCGAGCCTCCTTATCTCGTCCTCCAGGGAGCGCAGTCCCGCCTCGCTCCTGGCCGCAACGACCACCTTGGCGCCCCTCTTCGCGAGACGAAGGGCCGTCTCGCGGCCTATGCCGCTCGAGGCACCCATCACCACGACCACCTGCTCCCCCACCGGTTTCAGTTTCATGCCCACCTCTTTCCATAACCGTGTCCGAACATGGTGACCTGTATACCCGCGCCCACCGTCCGCTATCAGCATTCCCACTCGCTACCAAGGGGCCCAAGGGATGGGGTTGCGGCGGAATGAATCGCTACTGCCCGGTCCAGTCTGCGCCCCCTAGACTCCTCTCGGTTGCCCACTAGTCACCCCGCTTCTTCTAGGGTAGGCCCACCGACGTGGGCGTCGCGGGCGGCACCCAAACCTGCGATCAACAGACACACCGTAACCGCAACGAGCAACGCCAGCGGCAACTTCCACGAACCCGTCGCATCGCGCAGGACGCCGAAGAGGAAAGGTCCACCCGCGGCGAGCAGGTAACCGACAGACTGGGCCATACCCGAGAGCGCAGCGGCGTGCCCGGTGTCTGGAGCACGCAGGGCGAAGAAGGTGAGCGCCAGGCTGAAGGACGCCCCCTGCCCGAGGCCCAGGAGTACTACCCACAGGGTGCTGGCGGTGGAACCGGCAACCAGCAGGCCCACGGCGCCGAGACCAGAGACGCCCACGGCCACCACAACGACGCCTCGCTGAGAGGGCCGCCTCTCGGCGATCATGGGGGCCAAGAACATCGTCACGATCGCCACGGCCTGAGAGAGCCCGAGCATCCACCCCGCTCTCGCTGCGTCCATCCCTTCCTCTTGCAGGATCTCCGGGAGCCACGTCAGCGTCACGTAGTACGAGAGCGACTGCAACCCCATGAACAGTGTCACCTGCCAAGCCAGGGGTGAGTGCCACAGTTCTCTGACACCAGGGGAGCCTCGGGCGGACAGATCTGCACGACGATCGCTACGGCCGAGCTGGGGGAGCCAAGCTACAGCGGCTAGAAGGGCGGGCAGGGCCCACACCGCCAAGGCTCCTCGCCAGCCGATGCCGGCTAGCTGTGCTAAGGGGACGCTCACACCAGCGGCGAGCGCGGCGCTGATGCCTAGGGAAGTGGAGTACACGCTCGTCATGAGGCCGGCGTGTTCGGGAAACTCTCGCTTGACGAGGCCAGGCAAGAGCACGTTGCCCAATGCGATCGCCGCTCCAAGGATGGCAGTACCCAACAACAGGGCTGCCACCGCCTGCGACCAGCGCAACAGGATGCCGGCCGCTAGAACGAGCAGGCTCGCCAGCAGCGCGTGCTCCATACCGAACCGACGGGCTACCCGCGGCGCGATCGGCGAGAGCAGGCCGAACGCCAAAAGGGGCAGCGTCGTGAGAAGGCCTGCTACCCCGTTGGAGATGCCGGTGTCAGCCCGGATCTGGCCGATCAAGGGAGCCACGCCCGTGAGTGCCGGGCGCAGGTTGGCCGCCAGGAGCACTATCCCCAACACAAGCAGAAGGCTACGGAGGCGTGAGCGGCCGGATGCTGACGTGGCTGGAGTCTTCTTCGTCAGACAGCGCCTCCCTGACACCTTGCGGTGGCAAGGTATAGCCTATGAGGCATGGCTCTCCTCAGTGATGGCTTCTTTGTCGATCACATCCTATACCTTTCCACCCGCCAAACCTCCACGGTAGCGCGGTCTAACCGCTTCCACGTCGGATCTGGTATCCATGCCCGCGTCTGCCCTCATTCCGCGTCGCCTTGAGGAGGGAATTATGAGGAGATCAATTAGCTTCGGACGACTATCGGGTCCCTCGGGAACCTCCAACGGCGGGTGTGCCGGCGTGTGAGTCTAGGACCCATCGTTTACGTGCGGACCGAGGAGCGAGAAGTCGGCCGGTCCCAGACGGTCGGAGGCAGTCTTGGCCTGGTGCCAGAACGGGTAGATCAGCGGCGGGGCGCTCACCTCATCCAGGCGTCGGCGCTCCTCTTCGGAGAGCTCGAGCTCGGCGGCCTCGAGGTTGTCGGCTAGCTGTTCTTCGGTACGCGCTCCGACTATGACCGAGGCCACACCCTGCCGGCCGAGCAGCCACGCGAGGGCCACCTGTGCCGCGGGTACGCCACGTTCGTCCGCGATCTCCACGAGCACGTCTATGGTGTCGTAGAGCTTGTCGGTATCGCGCACGGGTGGTTCATCCCAGCCCTCCACATGTCGCCCCTCCGAGGTCTCCTTGTCGCGCCTGTACTTGCCTGAGAGCAGGCCACCGGCCAGCGGGCTCCACACGAGGATGGAGCACTCCTGGTCTATGGCGAGCGGCACCAACTCGTACTCGGCCTCCCGCGCCTGCAGCGTGTAGTGGATCTGCTGGCTGACGTAGCGTTGCAGCCCGAGCCTCTCGGAGATCCCAAGTGCCTTCATTAGCTGCCAGCCAGAGTAGTTGGATGATCCCACGTAGCGTACCTTGCCGCTCTTTACAAGGGTGTCCAGCGCCTCCAGAGTCTCTTCGAGCGGGGTGAGTCCGTCCCACTCGTGGACCTGGTAGAGATCGATATAGTCGGTGCCGAGTCTCCTGAGGCTTTCCTCGCACTGGCGGATTATGTGGTGTCGCGAGAGACCGGTATCGTTGGGGCCGTCTCCCGCAGGCATACGGACCTTCGTTGCAAGGAGTAGGTCGTCTCTCCTGTCTGAGATCGCCTCCCCGAGTATCTCCTCGGACTCGCCTGCAGAGTAGATGTTTGCAGTGTCGAAGAGATTGACCCCGGCTTCCAGGCACATGTCCACCTGCCTTCTTGCTCCGGCAACGTCTGTTGCGCCGACCTTGCTGAAGCCCCCCTGTCCGCCGAAAGTCATCGTGCCGAGGGTCAGGGCAGAGACGAACAAACCCGAGCGTCCGAGGCGGCGATACTCCATAGAATCCTCCCTAACTGGTTGAACCGTTGATGTGCATGCCAGCGTAGCACGGCGAGGAGCCGTTGTGGTGTTATGGACCGGCTTTCACAACCCTCGGGCCGCCGCGGACCAAAGCAAGCCTTTACTATTGCTTTATGCACTATCAGCTAGCGCCTCATCGAGCCTCGGGCGCAGCCAAAGCCTGTTAAGGTGCGAGCGAGATCGAGACTCAGAAGGAAGCAGAACCTGGTTCTGCCTCCTCGACTATAATGCCTTGCGTAAACACGCGTTAATCACCAGCGCACAACGGGTTCGAACAAGCGCCCGCACAGTTCCTCGCTCAGAACCCATAGCTTGTTCCTAACCCTC
>DASQWQ010000235.1:0-6990 GCA_035640175.1 Rubrobacter sp.
GAGAACCTGGATGGCCTCGTCGAAGCCGGCCTCGACCGCGTCAACATCTCCCTCGATACCCTCCAGCCCGAGAAGTTCGCCTTTATAACGCGGCGCAACCACTTCGAGAAGGTCTGGCAAGCGGTGATGGCGGCGCTCGAGACGTCCCTATCGCCGGTCAAGATCAACGCCGTCGCGATGCGCGGCGTAAACGACGATGAGATCTCCGACATGGCGAAGCTTACGCTGCAGTATCCCATGCACGTCAGGTTCATCGAGCTCATGCCCCTGAACGGCGACACCGACGGCTCGCGTTTCCGCTCACTCTTCATCCCTGGGCGTGAGATCCTGGACCGCGCCAGGGAGGAACTGGGGGACCTCGAACCTATCGAGAAGGATGACCCCGCAGCCCCCGCAGACGAGTTCCGCTTTGATGGCGCCCCAGGCACCTTCGGTGTCATAACGCCGGTCTCGGAACCCTTCTGCGCCCGTTGCAGCAGGCTACGCCTGACGGCGGACGGCAAGATCCATCCTTGCCTACTCACCGACCTCGACGTCCCCGTAAAGGACGCCATCCGCTCCGAAGACCCCATACCGGCGATCCACAAGGTACTGTGGGAGACAGCGCGAATAAAGCCGGCAGCGGGCCTCACCCTCCCCGAGGAGTCTCGCCACCGTACCATGAGCCAGATCGGGGGCTAAAGAGTGAATCTTCAATGGCCGCGAGCGTGGCCAAAGCCGCTCGTTGTCAACCCCCACGTTCGAGGAGCCGGGAGATGATGCTCTTCGACTTCTTATAGGCGAACACGGCATGTGTGCCGAAGCGTTTGATCTGCGTCTTAGGCCCGTAGCGGTCCCAGGAAAAGCCATCGCCCGGTTTCGCCAGGTGCAGGTCGATTATCTGGTAGCTATCGCCGAGCTCGCGCGCGAAGGCCGAGAGGATGGGGTCCCCGGACCGGAGACACTGTTCGTAGGAGAGAACCCCGGGATTCGTCTGCCACACGTGAGCTATGCGGTCCTCGTGAACATCGTCGATAAGGCCCTGGTGCGGTGGCTCGAACATCCGGAACAGTTCACTCAAGAACTGTTCCAGCGAGTCGGCCTGATAAAGGATCACGGGCGCCTCGTGGCACGCGAAGTAGATTGGACCCGACGTCGTAGTGTCAGGATGTAGATCTACGACCCAAAAACAGCCATAGCCGTCTGCCACGATCGGAAGTCCATTAGAGAATACCTGATCGAACTCGAACATGAGGTCCCTCCCCGTGAATTCGACCTGGTCGACCGTTCCGTAGAATCCTCTACATGTGCCGAGCAACTCCGCTATCTCTGGTGGGATACGACACGGTACCTGGTTGGGGAAGTCCTGCAGTTCTGTATTGGAGAGGCCAGGGAAAAGCTCCAACTTGACGACGCCGGCCTGTGCCCGGCGGGTGATTTCCAGAGGATTCATAATTGGTTTCTCGGCCAAACGTCATTGTACGATCATACCGGCGTACGACGCGGTTTCCAACGCCTCCTTGGGTGACGCGCACCTAGTCGGGCTCTATGGTGGAGATGAGGCCCTCGTTGTTGAGCCCGTCCTGGTAGAGCTCGGCCAGCTCTTTGTGGCACTTGGTGGCTACGGCTTTGCCCTTGGTGTGGGCCTCCATCATGATGTCTACGGCCCTTCGTACGGACATGCGCGGGATAACTTTTTGCAACACGGCGACAACGTGCTCCATCGGCGTGTAGTCGTCGTTGTGCAGTATGACCTTGTAAGGGGGCTCCTGGGTAACGCGGCGCTCTATCTCTATCCCCGGCTTCGTCTCGCTCGAAGAGGCGGAAGGGGCTGCTACGCCATGTAACGTTGGTATGCTTCGCACTGTCATCTCCGGATCGCCGAACTGGTCACGCAAGGCAAAATACCGCGACGACACCGGATGCGCAACCCCGTTTGTCCTACTGAATCCTGGGCAAGACTTTCTCCACGACCTCGTCGACGGTGCGAAGGTTACGTTCCGCCAACTTCGCGAGGCGTGGTCCTTGCGGATAATCCTCGGGCTCGTCGCGCATGAGAGGCGGCAGCCCGACCGGGCTCTTTCCGCTCCATTTCGAGAGCCAGTCTTTGGATACCCTCTCGGGCAGTTCCTGGTGGGAGACGGTGGCCCAGAGCGCGGTCCAGGCGCGCGGGACGACGCGCCAGATGTCGTAGCCTCCGCCTCCGGTAGCGACCCAGCGGCCTCTGCAGAGCTCGTGGGTCAGGTCATGCATCCGCTTTGGGACGTGCTCGTAGAGGCGGGTCGTTGCGGAGAGGTGTGTCAGGGGGTCGAGGGCATGGCCGTCGCAGCCATTCTGGGAGAGGATCAGGTCAGGGTCAAAGGCGCGAAGGACCTCGGGGACGACGGCCTCGAAGCAAGAGATCCAGGACTCGTCGTCCGTAAAGGGTTCAAGCGGCACGTTGACGGAGTAGCCGACGCCGCCGTTACGGCCCTTCTCGTCGACACCGCCGCTACCTGGGAAGAGGTAGCGGCCCGACTCGTGCATCGAGACGGTCAGGACGTCAGGGTCGCTGTAGAACATCCACTGCACACCGTCGCCGTGGTGGGCGTCGGTGTCGACGTAGGCGATGCGGATGCCAGGATGCTCCTCTTTGAGGCGTGAGATCGCGACGCCCGCATCGTTGTAGACGCAGAAGCCGCTAGCCCTCGAGCGCAGGGCGTGGTGCAGCCCGCCCGAGATGCACATAGCGTGGTCCGCCTCACCTGCCATCACGATCCGGCACGCGGCGAGCACACCCCCTACCACGCGGGCACAGGCCTCGTGCATGTCAGGGAAGATGGGGTTGTCCGGAGTCCCTAGACCGTAGTCCAGGAGGTCGGAGGGCGGGCTGTGGGATCTCCCAGCCTTCTGGACCATACGCACGTAGGTGATGGTATGGACTGTCGTCAGGTCATCTTCGGTTGCAGGCCGAGGGGAGACGAAGGGATAGTCTTCCAGCAGCCCGAGGGCTTCGCAGAGTTCGAGGGCGAGCCGCACGCGCAGGGGGTTGAAAGGATGGTCGCCACCGAAGCCGTAGTTCTCCAGGGCCAGGTCGTGGACGATGGCGGCCCGGCCGCTCAAGGCTTGGGCGGCCACAGGACGGAGTAGCCTGCCTCCTCCAGGTATCCGACCACCTCGGTGGTGTCGATAGTGTCTACCCTGAAAACGACGACGCGTTCCCTGACCACTCCTTCTTCCTTGGGCTCCCGTGTCGGCCCCATCGCCGCGCTGACGATGTTTATGCCACACATCCCGAAGACGCCTGCCGCGCCGGCCAGGGACCCCGGCCTGTCAGGGACCGCGATCTCCATGCGGCTCCCCGGCTCGTTGGCGCCGACCAGGTAGACCAACGCACTCATTACGTCAGAGGAGGTGATGATGCCGACCAGTTCCTCGCTCTCGACAACGGGGAGGCAGCCGATCTTGTGCTCGCGCATGGTGTTCGCAGCCTGCTCTATAGGATCGTCGGGGAGGGCACTCACCACGTCGCTGACCATCACGTCCTCCACCAGGATCTCCTGCAGCGCGGCGGCCCGCGCCTGGTCTCCGAAAGCGGGGGTGGCCGAGCGCAGGTCCCTGTCCGAGACGATCCCGACCAGCCTCCCCTCCGTAAGGACAGGAAGGTGTCTGATACGCCTCTCCCTGCACAGGGCTAAAGCAGTGCCCACCGTTTCATCCGGCGCGAGCGTCACGATCTCACGGGTCATCGAGTCCTTTACAAGCAGCATCGGATAATTCCTTCCCTCATCGAATTGTATAGTAGCGGATCGGCGCAAGTAAGCCCGTGGCTGGTATAAAGTTCCTATGACCGAGTATCTCAACCAGCTTCTCGCCGACAGCGCGACGGCCCTGGTACATGAGAGCTTCACCGGCGTAAGCGCCCCGTGGTGGTGGGAGCGACGCCTGGGAGGCGGCATCGAAGTCTGCCAGGAGTTCGACCCGGAAGCCGTGAGCCGTGAGATCTCAGCGAAGACAGGCTGCGAAGCCTCCGAAGTCCGTCGGGCCATCGCCGAGGAACTCGGCCTCGACGACGCTGAGCCCGTGGTCCTCACCTTCGAGATTGCGGGCGAGACCGAGACCAGCCGCGTCGCACAGATGCTAGCAGAACGTTCCTCAGAACCGGAGGGCCTCGCCGCAGACCTCTACCGCCGCGTCGAGGAGGCAGTCAAGACAAACCCCGGCGACACGTCGTGCCGGGACCTTACGGGACCTTAGGCTCAATACCTTGGGACGGACTCGTCCACGGTGGAGTAGGCATCGAGGCCGCCTTCCAGGTTGAGGACGTTCTCGAAGCCGGCCTGATGGAGGGCCGTGGCTACGTAGGAGCTCCGGGTGCCGTGGTGGCAGATCACGACAGTCTCGGCGCCAGGATCGAGCTCGGTGAAACGCCCCTCCAGCTGGGACATCGGGATGAGCTCTGAGCCCTCTATGCGAGCGAGCTCGAACTCCCACGGCTCGCGCACATCTAGCAGTACGGGACGTTCTCCGGCATCGAGCCTGCTCTTCAGAGCGCGCGGCGTTATATTTTCGTAGTCGGAGATCTCCATGTAGCTAGAACTCGTAGTCGACGACGATGCGGCCTGTGGTGGTGGCGTCGAGCTTCTCGACGACGGCCAGATGCGCGGGATGCTCCATATACCCCTGAAGGCCGGCAGTGTCTTCGAACCTGGCGAAGAGGGCGTGAGTATATCCTCCAGAGCGGCCCGAGAAGTCCTCACCCACGGAGAGGTCGACTGCGCTTGGGACTTCTTCGCTCAAGCCGTGGATCGACGAGACGAGATCCTCGACCTCTTTTTGTGAGGCCTCTTCCCGAACGGCGAAAAACACGAGATGGTCGACTATAACTCTCTCCCCTCGGTCCCGAACATGCCCTACGGAGTCTAGCAGGAAGGCCACAAAAGGATGCGCCCCTCGGACTCGTCTATATTGTAGTCGCCGATGGAAGCATCCCTTCTGGTTCTAAGCGTAGAAGTTGCGGTCCCAGCGGTGGTTCTTGAGTATGCTCACCTGATCCTTAGGGAGTCCCTTGCCGTCGCCGACGGCCATGTTGCGCTCGACGTTACGGACGGAGCGCATGCCCGGGATAACGGTCGAGACTGCAGGATGGCTCAGGATGTACCGGAGCGCTATCTCGGCTATCTCGTCCTCGCTCGCCCCTAGCTCGGAGACGATGGCCCGCACGCGGTCGTAGACCTCTTGTTTGCGTGCACCGCGGAAGTAGTCGTTACGGAAATCGCCCTCTTCGAAGGTGGTATCGGGGGTGATCCTGCCCGTCAGGGAGCCTTCGTCGAAGGGTACCCTGACTATCACACCGACGTCGTGCTCCTGGCAGGCGGGAAGAAGAAGGTCCTCCGGACTCTGGTCGAAGACGTTGTAGATCTCCTGCACCGTATCTACCGTGCCGGTCTCGATGAGCCTCACCGCGTTCGACGCCTGGTGGTCGTTTATGGAGACGCCGAAAGCGCGGATCTTGCCTTCGCGTTTGAGATCCTCGACCGCCTCCAGCCAGTCCCCATGACCGACCCAGTCATCCTGCCAGACGTGGAACTGCTGCACGTCGATGGTGTCCAATCCGAGGTTGGAGAGGCTCTGCTCCGTACACTCCCTAACGTAATCTCCGGGGAACGCTTCTTCGGGGGGGATGCCCTCGGGAGCGGGCCAGACCCTGTTCTTCGGAGGGACCTTGGTGGCGACGTGGATGATCTCGTCCCTATCTTGGACGATCTTCCCTACGAGCCGCTCGCTGTGACCCTCTCCGTAAGCCAGGGCCGTGTCTATGAAGTTGAGACCAAGTTCTACGGCCCTGTTAAGGGCCTTCAGCGATTCCTCATCCTTCGCGCCAAGCCAGGCGTCGCCGGCGATGCCCCAAGCCCCGTAGCCTATCTCCGATACCTCCAGGCCCGTCCTGCCGAGCGTTCTGTAGTTCACGCAGCCTCCATGTGTAGTGCATGCTGGATGATTACTCCTCTTGTTACCACGAGCGGGGCATCGCGAAACCGTCAGGCGTATATAATGCTTGCATGCAGAGGGAGGTATAAGGGGTGCGGATACTCGACGAGCGCCGCGAGGCGCTGGTAGAGCGGGAGCGGGAGCTTCTAGAGAGGCTGGTAGTCTTCCTCAAGGACTTCGGCGCGCCACCGGAGGACGTTGACCTCCTCCAGCGGGCGTACCAGGACCTCGAAGAGTTGTTCTTGCTCGTCATCGTAGGCGAGTTCAACTCGGGTAAGTCCGCGTTCGTGAACGCGTTGCTCGGGGCCGACATCTCCGAGGAAGGCGTCACGCCGACAACGGACCGCATCACCGTATTGCGTTACTCCGACGAGCCTGTCGAGAAAGGGCGTAGTGACGGGGTTCTGGAGAAAGGGTATCCCAACGAGTTCCTGCGTGAGATCGCCATCGTCGATACGCCTGGGACCAACGCGATCATCCGCCACCACGAGGAACTTTCTAGAGGCTTCGTGCCTAGGAGTGACCTGGTGTTGTTCGTCACCTCCGCCGAGCGGCCTCTCACCGAGAGCGAGCGCGGGTACCTCGAGCTGATCCGTGACTGGGGGAAAAAGATCCTGCTGGTCATCAACAAGGCCGACCTTTTGGCCGACGAATCGAAGGTCGAGGAGGTTCGCTCCTTTGTGGATGGTGGTATACGTTCGGCTCTCGGCTTGACGCCCCCGATCTTTTTCGTCTCGGCTCTCCTTGCTCGCAAGGCCAAGGCGGCGACGAACGCCATGGAGCGTGAGGCCCTCATGAAGGCGAGCGGCTTCGCAGAGCTCGAAAGCTACGTCACAGACCTGCTCGATGAAGGTGGAAGAGTCCGGCTGAAGATGGAGAGCCCACTCGGGGTGGTCGAGGAGCTGAACCGGCGTTACAGGGGAGCGGTGGCCGAGCGCCTGGCCCTCCTCGAAGAGGACTTCAGGACCGCGGAGAACGTCGAGTCGCAGCTCGAACTATACAAAGAGGACATGGGCAGGGACTTCGAGGCGCGGATGGCCG
>DASQWQ010000236.1:0-5829 GCA_035640175.1 Rubrobacter sp.
GAGAACGTTATCGCCACGGAAGGCATCGCGCGGGACATTACAGAGCGTAAGCGCGCCGAGGAGGTGCTCGTTGAGGCCGCCCGCGCCAGGCCTGCGTTCCTCGCCGAAGTCTCCCACGAGCTCAGGACCCCTCTCACCGTGATTCGGAGCAACACGGAAGTCGGGCTGGAACTCGACCGCGACTGCGAGCACGAGGAGGTCCTCCGTGAGATAGTCAGGGAGTCCTCGACGATGTCTCGTATGGTCGAGACCTGCTCTTTCTGACCCGTACGGAGTCGGCTGCGCCGCCTTTTCGCATGGAGCCCGTGGAGGCGCAGGTCCTGCTCGCAGGACTCGCCCGGAGGAACAGCGCGAAACCCTCAGGTCCGCCTGCTCGGAAGGGGAGTTGCGCGTGGACGTCGGTGATCGAGGTCTAGGCATACCGGAAACCGAACTCCCACACATCTTCGAGCGGCTTCTACCGTCTGGCTGGAGGCGAGGAGTCAGGCAGCGGCCTCGGCCTCTCGATAGCGCAGACCATAGTCGAAGCCCACGGCGGTCGTATTGAGGCCGAGAGCCAGCCAGGAGAGGGGACCCACATGTCTTTCGTCCTCCCCTTGCTGCAGGAAGGGAGCAAGGTACGCTAGCTTGTTCTCAGAGTTCTTGCATTTCGCCTGAGAGAATCCTCGCGTCGCTGGCGCGAGGGTCTTTGTCGTGCTCGGCAGTTACTCCCACTGTGGGGTAGGAAGCAGCGAAGTCCGGTGCGTTCAGCGTTACGTCGACCCGGCCGCTCTGTCCGACCGTAAAGCTCCCTGCGCTTACTCGTTCATCGCCCTCGACGAGCCACAGCTCGTAGTACTGTTCGCTCTTGCATGGTGGCAGTCCCCACGCTTCGAGGCGCATCTCCATGTTCTCGCCGGTGCCCTGGATGCTCACCTCGCCGCCCGCATCGGGGGCGCGGTCGGTGGGGCTCAGGTTCGCCGAGGTCCGGGCCTGTCCCCCGAAGAGACCAGGGGTGATGAGCACCCCCACCACGGCGAGCACGCAGAAGGCCGCGGCGACAGCAGCCACCCATGTCGGGACGCGTCGGCTGGCTTCACGCCGCGGTATCCCTGCCACAACCCTGGCCTTGAGATCCTCCGGTAACGCCTCGGTACTGTACGCAAGGTCAGCTAGACGTTCGTGGGCCAGCCGTAGTTCTTGCGCCTCCTCCCTGCAACTCGCGCATCTTTGCAGGTGATCCTCGACTTTCCGCTCCTCGTACGGTTCGAGGGTGCCCATCACGTAGGGGCCGAGGAGGTCCCTCGTGTCAGGGTGCTCACTCATCGGCGGACCACCGATCCTCGTCGAAGCTCATGGTCTCGCGCAGGGCACGCAGCGCCGCCGTGGTGCGGCTCTTTACCGTACCCAGAGGCGTAGCGGTGCGCTCGGAGATCTCACGCTGCGAGAAGCCGTGGAAGTAGGCGAGGACGAGCACCTCCCTGTGGACCGGGGTGAGCCGCGAGAGCGCGGCGGCCACGTCGAAGGTCTGTGAAAGCTCCCCAGAGGGGTCCGTCTCTCCTAGCTCGAAGAGCGGTTCGCCCTCGACGGTCTTGACGCGCGCCTTGCGGCGCCGGATCAGGTCCGTCGCCCGGTTGCGGGTGATGCGGTACACCCACGTGGCGAAGCTCGCCCGTGCGGGGTCGAAGCCCGCCGCATTCTTCCACACTGAGGTGAAGACGTCCTGAACCAGCTCCTCAGCCGTGCCCCTGTCTCTCAGGTATCGCATCCCCGTTCCGTACACCAGTCCAGCGTAGCGGTCGTAGAGCCCTGCGAGGGCGCGTTCGTCCCCGAATGCCACCCTTCGCACCAGAACCTCGTCTTCTACACGGTCCATCCAGAGCCTTCCCCGATCGGCGGCGAAAACGGACACTCCGGTCTCACGCCACACGGAGCAGATGATTTCCCACTCGCGCCCGTTATCCGGAGCGAGGCATACGGCACTCTCCGATACTAACCCTTTCATACAGAGATTTATACGACCGGCTAGGCTCATCGGATTATCGTCTTCGTCCTCCACAATCGGGATTGCGGTTAAAATAGGGCTGGTTACGAGAAGGAAGGTATGTCCCGTTGGCATCAGACACGGCCGAGACAAAGCTCAGGAAGGTCGCGCATCGGCCTGCGCACGGATCGCTAAGGAACTTCCTCGGCGATCTTAGGGACCTTCTCCGCTACGAGACGCTCAAGGTGACCGTAAAGGAGTTCATGCGCGACGACGCCCTTGGTCTCGGAGCGCAGCTCGCCTTCTACCTGATCCTTGCGATCTTCCCTTTCATACTGTTCCTCGTTGCTATCCTCGACGCCTTCTCAAGCTCCAGCCCGCAGTTCGCCGCGGAGCTCTTCGACTACCTGAGGCGGCTCCTGCCAGCGCAGGTCTTCGACCTGATCCAGACCTACACCGAGAACACGCTCCGTAACAAGGACACGGCACCTGGCCTCCTATCCGTCGGTATCTTTGGGACGATCTGGGCCGCCTCGGGGGCTTTCGCGGCTCTCATAAATGCCCTCAACCGCGCCTACGACGTGCAGGAGACGCGGCCTTTCTGGAAGGTCAGGGGCATCGCCATCATTATGACGCTAGGCCTCTCAGCGCTCATACTGATAGGAGTACTGCTCTTGATCGCCGGTCCCTCCATCGGAAGGACGCTCGCCGAGGTACTTACCCTCGGCGACGAGTTCATGTTCGTCTGGAACATAGTGCGCTGGCCCGCGGCGCTCTTGTTCATGGTCGCGACGGTAGCCCTCCTATTCTACTTCGCCCCTGACGCCAACCAGCCGTTCCGCTGGATCACACCCGGCGGCGGCGTCGGCATCCTGCTCTGGGTGCTAGCCAGCGTCGTCTTCAACCTGTATCTGAGTAGTGACTTCAATACCTACAACAAGACCTACGGCTCGATAGGCACCGTCATCATCCTGCTACTCTATCTCTACATCTCCTCCCTGACGATCCTCTTCGGCGCAACCCTCAACGCCACGCTCGTCAGGATAAAAGAGGAGGTCTCCGGCGAGCAGATCCTCGACGCCGAGCCAGCCAACGACAAACCTGACGTTATCGAGGAGGAGACCAAGAACAAAGAAGGATAGGAGAAGGGTCAGAGGCCAGCGCACGAAGACGCAACACGTCTTTGGTATACTCCTGTGACCCGGAGGAGTGGCCGAGTGGTTGAAGGCGGCACCCTGCTAAGGTGTTATACCTCTCAACGGGGTATCGAGGGTTCGAATCCCTCCTCCTCCGCTTCGAAGTCGGCTCGTTTGCAGGACTAATTCGGAAGTGAAGCAAAGGGCCGAAATTTCTCCCGGCCCTGTCTACACCAACCACTACACCAACGTGGCTCGGAAGGGTTTTTCAGGACAGTGCAGCCTCCATCGCAGCAGCGGTCTGATCCCCCATGCGAGGCAGGACGTGGCTGTAGCGATCCAACGTCATGGCCACCGACGCGTGGCCTAGCAGTTCTTGTACCAGCTTAGGATGCTGACCACAGGAGAGCAGCAGGGTGGCGCATGTGTGGCGCAGATCGTGGAACCTGATATCTGGCAAACCGGCCCTCTTGAGGAGCAGCTTGAAAGAGGCCGTTGCGAGGTTGCGGAAGTCCAGAGGCTTGCCACCGTGGGTGCAAAAGATCAAAGCGTTATCCTGCCACATTCCCCGAGTCTGAGCCGCTCGGCGTTTTGGGCGGCCTTGTGGACCCTAAGCGCCTCGACGGTCTGGCCGAGGCTGCTACGCCCCGGCCCTTGTTCGCTACGTGGCGCTAGCCGTTAGAAGGGTGCAGATGGATTGAATCCTTTCACAATGAGCCAGATGCCAAGCGACAACTCCCAAGCGATCTCCGGGAGTGTTAGGAGGAAATCCAACGCGGAGGTTTGCTCGATGAGCCCGAACAGCGTTAGGGTCGCCGAAGCGACGGCCAGCGGGCCGCCGATGACTCCCAACAGGGCCATGCCCCGTGGCACGAGTCTGGAGGTGTACATCAGGTAGCCCAGCAAAATCCCGTTCACCCCCGGCATCAAGGCGGGCCAGAACAGAAACGTCCAGTCATGGATCGCCACCAGCGACTTGCCGGCAGTTGTAAAAGAGGCGGCATCTGCGCCGGCAGCTCCCGCGAAGTCCTGCCGCAAGGTCACGACCGAAAGGACGCTGATGATGCCGACGACGATGATGGTGCATTCAACGACACGAGTGGCGACATAGCCAAGGGCGACGCCTTCGTTTTGCCGCTTGAGGATCGGAAACAGCGTGACGGCGGTGCCGATATTGGTGATGGCAAGGCTCACCTCGCAGAACGCCCCAAGGACACGCGAGTGTCAGCACCAGCACCGACGATGTAGGACTGAGGGCAGCGCCGAACTCATAGAGCTCGGCGAGGGGGTAGTCTCGGTATTCTGGTCGTAATCTATCGCATACGCCGCAACGAACAAACTCGCCTACAGTTCCGCGACAGCGGGGATGACCTTCTGCCCGAGCGTCTCGAGCGGCGAGATCTCGTGCACATTGGGCATGTTGAAGATCAGGTGCTGGATGCCCGCCTCGCCAAGATCTCTGCACATCTCGATTACGTCATCGGGGCCCATGCTCCCTGCACCGAGGTTGGCGGTGCCAAGGGCCGTCCGCTCTATCTCCTCGTAGTCCCTGCCCACGTCCTCACAGTGGCGCTGCAATACCTCCAGCTTGTGCCTGATCGTCCCAGCTCCCCCGTAGGCGAAGAGGTTGCAAGCGTCGGCGTACTGCGCGACCAGTCGCAAAGTCTTCTTCTCACCCATACCGCCGACCATGACAGGGGGATGCGGCCGGCTCAGTGCCGGTGGGTTGTTCATGGCTTCCTCAAGGCGGTAATGCTTGCCCCTGTAAGGCTTGACCTCCCCCGACCACATCTGGTGGGCGATCTGCAAGGTTTCTTCCAGTCGCTCAAAACGATCAGCGGTGGGCGGGAACGGCACGCCTAAGCCCCTGGACTCGCGCTCGTTCCACCCCGCGCCGATACCGAGGTAGGCGCGCCCACCCGAGAGCACGTCGAGGGTGGTGGTGGTCTTCAGCAGGATGCCCGGATAACGGTAGTGTACGCCGGTAACCAGGGTGCCGAGCTTCACCCGCTCGGTTATGCCCGCCAAGTAACTTAGGGCGCTATAGCCCTCGAGCATGGGTTCCTCAACTTCGCCTACTGCCCCGATCTGGAAGAAGTGGTCCATCACCCAGACACTCGCGAAGCCGGCCTCGTCGGCGGTCCTCCCGATTTCTGCTAACTTCGATCTGATCGAATCGGGGGCCTCGGGCCAAGTGAAGCGCGGAATCTGCAATCCTATGCGCAAGCTGGTGTCCTCCGTTCTCCATAGAGGTGGTGTATTTCTGGCTTGCCTATCATAACGTGCGGGTTGAGAAGATCTACTCGCCTGCCTGGTCTCCGCCCTTCCCATCTTGGTGCCGGTTCGCGGGCCTAGGGCGCAAGGCTTCGCACTTCGTACTTTGCTCGCCGAGGAGAGAATCCCGGCTATAGAAACGCCGCCGTCAGAGCCGCCAGGAGCCTCCGAGATGATCTAGGAGAAGACGGAGTGGCAAAGAGGAGCCCCGGTCCGCTTCCAGAGGGGCTCAGAAGGTCGTACAGAGGTCCCTGGTGGCGCAGGATCTTCGGTAGCTGAACTTCGCATGTTCGGCCTTCTTGTAACCTCACCCTTATGGAGCGTTCAAAAATTCGCCTCCGGCAGGAGGGCTACTCCTGGCTCTACGAGTCTTAACGTAACCTTCGCCGGCGCTTAACCGCCTCTGACGCTCGGGATGTTAGGGTCTCGGTAACCGCGGGGTTCGGCCGGGGCTTC
>DASQWQ010000237.1:0-13560 GCA_035640175.1 Rubrobacter sp.
TCCCCGGCGCCCCCGAGATACCGAACATGATACTCGACCGGACAGAGACCCCCTCCCCCACCAACCCGATGGGCGTGAAGGGCATAGGGGAGTCGGGCGCCATAGCCGCCCAACCGGCCGTCATCAACGCGGTTATAGACGCGCTCTCGCACGAGGGCGTCACCCACGTAGACATGCCGGCTTCCCCGATGCAGGTGTGGCAGGCCTTGCAAGAAGCCCGAGGCCAGAGAGCCGGCACGCGCGACGCCGACCTCTCAGGACGCCCTTCGCTGTCGAGCAGGGCGAAACAAGACAATGTCGATAGTGTTTAGCCCGTCGACGGTGTAGGTTCATCCTTGGTCTCCGGCGATTGAGGTACCCGCAGGAGTTTGGTTCCAGCACCTCCGGGTAAGTAAAGTAACGAACATTCCCGGGCAGAGGAGGAACAGGTGGGTAGCGGACGGCGGGACAAAGACGAAGGCGCCATGGACAGGGCCAAGGGCCAGATGAAAGAAGCGGCCGGCGCCCTGACCGGTGACAAAGACACGAAAGCCAAGGGCCGCGCGGACCAACGCCGCGGTAAGATGAAGGAGAAGAAAGGCAACCTGAAAGATCTTCTGAAGTAAGGTATCAGGTAAAGGAAGTCAATCAGACAGGGGAAAGGCCGCGGAGAGGATCCCCGGCCTTCTCTCGTATCAGCCGCGTTTGTGTCCGTACCGCGTTGGCCCGTTCTAGAACCTGACGGCTGAAACCTGTTGCCTGAGGCCTACCTACGCGGAAGCGGCTTTGAGCTTGCGGTCGAACTGCTCGATCACGGTCTCACGGTTCTTGTTCCGCTGCTCGTACTCGCGGACCGTGCGAATCTCCGCCGCGGTCATGCCATCGAGGCGGTCACCGATCTCCTTGCCGTTCAACTCGTCGTAGCCAGCGATCGGGAACCCTGCACCCTCGCTCTCGACGACGCGCAGACCCTGCTTGTAGTAGGCAAAGGGCGCGTATACCAGATCCGTGTAAGCGTCAACCGACTCGCCAACCAGCGTCCGGAAGGCGTCGCGCTGCATCTCGGCCCGCTCGACGAGCTCCCAGATGAGCGCCCTGTTGCTCTCAGCCTGGTGCCTGATCTCACGCACCGTGCCGCCGAAGATCTCCTGCGCGAACCTCACGTTGCGCTCCTGCCGCGCTACCACATGGTCAATGACCATCGTGTAGGAGTCGGCACTCGTCTTCGCCAGCCGCTCCGCAGTCCTGTTGATCCGCTCTGTAGTATCCACTCTTTTCCTCCTGTTAATTAACATCATGTATATGCAATATACACATATATTCGGACACGTCAAGGTTGATATGGGTCGCGAGCGAAAATCGGTTATGCCTATGGCTCTAGATCCTGGCCTTTACACCCGGGGTTGCAAACCTTAATATGGTCGTCCGGCGAAGAAACCTGGGTCCGGCGGGCGTCGAGGCCGTGGTGTGAGGGTCTTTGGCGGGAGACTTGTAACGGATGTTTGGTCTAACTGTTACGGCCTTGTTATCTTGGATCTGTATGCTCTCTGAGCACGGCGTCTGGTGGAGACAGCGAGAGGTGATGAGATGCGTTTGAGAAAGCTGGTGCTGATATTAGCGGCCCTGACGGTGATGGTGCTGGCTGCTTGCTCCTCCTCAGGCCAATCCTCCGATGAGGGGGGGAAGGATCAGGCGGGGAAAGATGCCTCCGGTGAGCAGGCACAGAAGCAGAAACCTCCCGAGAAGGCGACCGAGGGCAAGAAGGAGCCTCCCAAGATGACGAAGGAGGCAAAGGGCAAGCAGGTCGCGCCGAAGAAGGGTAAGGCACAGGGGCAGCGTAAGGTAAGCAACGCGCTCGAGCCCCCCGAGGACAAGACCCTCAAGCTCACGATTCCCGAGATGAAGCAGATCGAGGACGACACCATACCGACAGGTGCCGGCACCAACGAGGCGCTGTTCCACGACTACGCCGCTGTTCATCTGAGGGACACGGGTTTCCCGTGGCAGAGGACTGCCAACGTCTACATCGCGGGACATCGCATCGGGTTCCCTGGGACGGACAGCAACCTGGCCTTCTACGATCTCGAGGACCTGAAAAAGGGCGACAAGGTTTACCTCGAGGACGCGGAAGGCAGGGAGTATACTTACCAGGTCTTCGGCAAGCTTGTCGTGGAGCCAACCAATCTCTCCGTCCTGAGGCCGATCAAGGGCAAGAACATCGTCAGCCTGCAGACCTGCACGCTGCCTGACTACACAAACCGTATCATCTACAGGGCCGTGCTCAAGGACGTCAAGTCGTAGGCTCCGGACAACGGCGGATACGGAGCGATGAACCTACAACGAGAGCCGTAGCGCCCGCGCACGATCAGCGGAGGATGCCAACATTCAGCGGACACGCAGGCCCCGCTTTTGTGCTGTCGGGGTCGTGTAGCCGATGAGCAGGGCAGAAAACGGAGAAGAGATGACGACGCTCCCAAAGGATGGCGGCCCGGCATTCGGGGCCCACGCTTTCATCTGGGCTGGTGAGTGGACGCGCGAGGGTGCTGAGCGTGTGATCTCGGGCGCCACCCAGGTTGGACTGGATTTCGTCGAGATACCGCTCCTCGATCCCGGCTCGATAGACGTCGAGCATACCCGCTCCCTGTTGGATCGCTACGGTCTCGGTTGCTCGTGCTCGCTCGGCCTTCCCCCGGAGGTCCATCTGCCCTCCAACCCCGAAGGCGCACGGCGCTTTCTCGACGGGGCTGTGGAGGCGACGGCAGCCCTGGGCTCGCCGATGCTCACAGGTTGTCTGTACACGCATGTGGGCACGCTGACAGGCAAGCCCCCCGAGACTGCGGAGCTCGAGACCGTCGCCCATATCCTCAAGAGGGCGGTCCGTCGCGCCGCGGAGTACGGCGTCGAGCTTGGCGTCGAGGCCATCAATCGCTACGAGACATATCTCGTCAACCTTGCTTCGCAGGCCAGAGAGCTGCTGAATCGGATAGACGAGCCTAACGTCTTCGTCCACCTCGACACGTACCACATGAACATAGAGGAGAAGGGTTTCTACAAGCCGATCGTCTCCTTGGGATCCCGGCTTGGCTACATCCACCTCTCCGAGTCCGACTGTGGCACGCCTGGGACGGCCAACGTCCACTGGGCCGAGGTGTTCCGCGGCCTCAAGGACATCGACTACAGGGGTGCTCTCGCGATGGAATCCTTCGCCGCCGTGAACGAGGCGCTCATCGGCGCGACGGCGCTGTGGCGCGACGTGGTTGGGGACCCCGACGCCCTTGTTCGGGACGGGCTCGCCTTCCTGCGCGCGAGGGGAAAAGAGCATGGTGTGCTCTGATGAAGGAGAACCGTTCGTCCCAGGGACAGGTATAAGGGTCCCCGATGCTCCTCGGCCTCGACCTAGGGACGAGTTCCGTCAAGGCGCTGCTAATGGACGAGGGCGGCGCCCCTCTCGGGGAGGGCTCCGCCTCCTACGCGGTGCGTGCGCCACGTCCGGGGTGGGCTGAGTCTTCTCCGGAAGACTGGTGGGCGGCCGTTCTGGAAGCGAAGGACGCTGCCGTGGGCCGGCGCGGAGCGGAGGTGACGGCCCTCGGGCTCTCGGGCCAGATGCACGGCGTTGTCCTCGCTGACGAGCTTGGCCTTCCCTTGCGGTCCGCCGTACTCTGGGCCGACGCCAGATCTGGTGCAGAGCTTGAAGCCTACAGGAGGCTCGATGAGGATCTGGGCCGCCGGCTCGCAAATCCGCCGGCCGTTGGCATGGCAGGGCCGAGCCTCCTGTGGCTGCGAGATCAGGAGCCTGACGCGTATACATCTGCGAGGTGGGCTTTGCAGCCGAAGGATTGGCTCCGCATGCGTATGACGGGGGAGGCCGCCACAGAACCATCAGATGCCTCGGCCACCCTGCTCTACGATCTCCTCGCCGACGACTGGTCCTACGCGGTGGCCGAGGATCTCGGCCTTCGCACGGAGCTTCTGGCCCCGCTGGTCTCCTCCTCCTGCGTCGCCGGGACGCTAGAGGGAGGGGCCGCGGGCGACCTCGGGTTGCGGGAGGGGTTGCCCGTGGCAGCAGGAGCGGCAGACACCGCGGCCGCCATGCTCGGCACCGGGCTGGTGCGGCCAGGTCCCGTACAACTCACGGTCGGCACGGGCGGTCAGGTCGTGACACCGAAGGAAGAGCCGGAACCCGACCCGTATGGTCGCACCCACCTGTATCGGGCTGCCTTACCAGGACTCTGGTACTCGATGGCGGCGGTCCAGAACGCAGGCCTCGCCCTCGAGTGGGTCCGCAAAGTGCTAGGCGTCTCCTGGAGGGATGTCTACGAGGAGGCCTTTGCGGTACCGCCAGGCTCAGGAGGCGTCACGTTCCTACCTTACCTAAGCGGAGAGAGGACGCCGCGCTTCGACCCTGGCGCCCGTGGCGTCTGGACCGGCCTCGGCCTCGACCACACGCGCGGCCACCTCCTGCGGGCCGCCCTCGAAGGCGTCGCATTCGCCCTGCGTGAGGCCCTCGAGGCGTTGGAGGATCTGGGGACCATCGCCCCCGAACTGCGTCTTGCCGGAGGTGGCACTGGAGGAGGCTCAGGCGAGCCCTGGCGGCAACTACTGGCCGACGTGCTCGGCCGCCCGTTGTGGCTGTTGCCCGATGAGATATCCTCCGTCGCATCAGCCCGTGGCGCCGCTTTCCTTGCCGGCCTCGCCTCCGGTGTCTATCCCGCGGCCGAGGATACGCTCCCCCTCACCCCCGAACCCGAGAGCCCCATACGGCCCGGCGAGCCGGCCTACGAGACCGCCTACGAACGGTACACTGAACTCTACCCTAGACTCTACGGTTGAGTGCCTGACACTGTCCTGCGACTGTGAGAGAAGCCGCTAAACCGCTAGATACTCCTTGCTACACTACACCATGAGATGACGAGGTGGCATGGATCTTGTTGAGCAGGGAATATACCGGCCCTCTTGGGGAGAACGACGCGGCATCCGGCGCCCGCTGGCTGCTGGCCGACCGGGTGAGCCGTGCGCTCTCAGATGCAAGGCTGGAAAGCGTCGCTGACCCGGTCGAGCGAATCGTGCGTCTTGCCGTACCCGCGGGCTGCGTAGATCCTTTCAGGTGGCTCTCAGAACAGCGGATGTTCCCGAAGGTCTACTGGTCGGGGCGTGAAGACCGGGCCGGGGTCGCGGCCGTGGGGGTCGCGGACCTGAGGGAGGCAGGCGTCTCTGAGGGTCCGGGATCTCTGTCCAAGCTGCTCGCGTTGCTGCCCGATTCAGGGGTTTCGGGGGCACGCTACTACGGCGGAGCGCGCTTCGATCCAATCGGGAAACCCGACGAGGAATGGGAGGCGTTCTGCGCTTACCGGTTCGTCCTCCCACGCTTCGAGCTGCACGCGGGGGAGTCGGAGACGACGCTGGTCTGCAACCTGGTGCTCCCCAGGGATATGGACGACGCATCGAAGATAGTGCAGGAGATCGAAGACCTCTTATTGCCTGAAGGTGCGTCCGGTGCTCTGTTGCCGGCACCGGTAGTGCGTGAAGATAGCCCCGACCTGCAGGGTTGGAGAGAGAACGTCGAGCGGGCTCTCTCGGCGTTTTCGGAAGGGCGACTGGGTAAGGTTGTGCTGGCCCGCAGGGCTGAGTTCGGTTTCTGTAGGGACCTGGATCCCACGCTGCTACTCGAGAGCTTGAAGGCGGCTACACCTGGTTGCTTCCATTTCTACGCCGAGCCTGAGAAGGGGACGGCGTTTCTCGGGGCCTCTCCCGAACGTCTCTTCCGCCGTGACGGACGCTCGGTGGAGAGCGAGGCTGTGGCAGGGACAAGGCCCCGCGGAGTATCTTCGGCGGAGGACGACGGGCTGCGCGACGACCTGTTGCACAGTGCTAAAGACCTCTCCGAGCACACTTACGTGAGCAAAGGTGTAAGGGAGGCGCTCGCACCGCTCTGTGAGGAGCTGGAGATCGAGGATTGCGTCTCTGAGATGAAGCTGGCGCGGGGAAGGCACTTGAGGTCGACGGTTCGTGGAACGCTCAAGGATGGCGTGACGGAAGCCGGACTGCTCGACGCGATGCACCCTACGCCAGCCGTCGGCGGGCATCCGCGAATTGAGGCGCTGGAGCAGATACACGCCCTAGAACCCTTCGACCGGGGCTGGTACGCCGGTCCTGTCGGTTGGATCGGGCAAGAAGCCTCCGAGTTCGCCGTTGGTATCCGCTCGGGGCTGGTGAGGGGGCAGACGCTCGCCCTCTACTCGGGGGCCGGGATCGTCGCCGGCTCCGTGCCTGACGAGGAGTGGGCCGAGATCGAGCAGAAGATCGGCGACTTCACAGGGATGTTCGGGCTTGAACAGGGACACGCCGCGAGCTAATCGCCTCTGGGCGTACCTGATCGTCGAAGAGCTTCTCCGCTGCGGCGTAGGCTTCTTCTGCGTCGCCCCGGGCTCGCGCTCGACGCCCCTGGTCGCGGCGCTCGCCGCGAACGAGAAGGCCCGTAGCCTCATCCACTTCGACGAGCGTGGGACCGCTTTCGCAGCCCTCGGTTACGCGCGCGCCACGGGACGTCCTGCGGCCTGGATCACGACCTCGGGCACCGCGGTCGCCAACGGACTCCCGGCCGTCGTGGAGGCAGCGACCGACGGCGTGCCCATGGTCCTTCTTACCGCCGACCGTCCTCCCGAACTCCGCCAGACCGGCGCCAACCAGACCATAGACCAGCCTGATATCTTCGGCGATTACGTCCGCTGGCGCTTCGATTTGCCGGCCCCCGACCCCGACATCGACCCAGCCATGGTCCTGACGACCGTGGATCAGGCTGCCTACCGCGCGAGCCGAACGCCACAGGGCCCCGTCCACCTGAATCTGATGTTCCGCGAGCCTTTCCTCTCCGGTCCGGAGGACGAAGATATTCCGTCCGGACCAGCCTCCTGGGTGCAGGGCGACGAACCGTACACCCGCTACGCCGCGACGAAACCAGCCGTAGACGAGATGGAGATCTACCGCCTCTGGGAAACGCTTCGCCCCGTGAAACACGGTCTCGTCGTCGCTGGCCGGCTGGCCTCCCGCAAGCAGGGCGAGGCGGTTCTGCGGCTCGCCGGCACTCTAGGCTGGCCGTTACTACCGGACCTGGGTTCCCAGGTCCGTCTTGGTTCAGAGGGCATCGCCGCCCACTACGACGCGCTTGTGGCTGGGGATTCATTCGCGGGGTCACACGTGCCCGAGGCTGTGGTCCACGTCGGAGGAAGGGCCCTCTCCAAGCGGCTGGAGCAGTTCCTCGCTAGCAGCCGCCCCGACCCTTACGTCGTGGTGCGCGAGAACCCGTTCAGGCTCGACCCAGCCCACCGCGTTACCCACAGCGTCGAGGCGAACGTCCTTGATTTCTGCACCGCGCTTGTATGGGCCGCTACCGAAGCCCCGCCGGCGATGAACCCTTTATGGACAGCGGGTTGGCTGGAGGCGTCGGAGGAGGTGGCTCGCCATCTGGAAGGGATCTTCTCCGGAGAACCGAACGAGCCGCTTGTGGCCCGGCTCCTATCGCGGAACGTACCCCCGGATCACGGTCTCGTCGTCGCGAGCAGCATGCCGGTGCGGGATCTCGATACCTACGCGGCAACCGACGGCGCACCCGTCCCCGTCGCCGCCAACAGGGGTGCTAGTGGCATAGACGGCACCGTTGCCACGGCAGCAGGCTTCGCGCGGGGCCTGGAACGGCCTGTCACGCTCCTCATCGGGGACCTCGCACTGTTGCACGACCTGAACTCCCTCGCCATGTTGCGCAACGTGCACGTCATCGTCGTGGTGCTGAACAACGACGGCGGCGGCATCTTCTCCTTCCTCCCCATCGCCAGGCACGAGGAGTTCTTCGACCCTTACTTCGGCACGCCGCAGGGCGTAGGCTTCGAGCCAGCGGCGAAGATGTTCGGCCTTGCCTACGAGCATCCCGGTACGATGGAGGAGTTCCTCGAAGCGTACGGCTCCGCGTGTGCTCGCGGCTCCTCGACCATGATCGAAGTGAAGACCGACCGCAAGGAGAACGTGACGTTGCACCGCAGGTTGCTCGAAGAGGTGGCGGCCCTGGTAGACAAGGCGTGATGGGTGCTGCCCTGATCTCAAGAAATGCGTCTAGCGGATAATCTGAACCACGAGGTCTCGGGCGACCTCCTGTCTCCCACGGTCCTCTTCCTGCACGGCTTTATGGGTTCGTCCGCCGACTGGCGAGAGGTAATTGCGGCGCTTGGAGATCGAACCTTTTGCATCGCCCCGGACCTGCCAGGCCACGGGGCGTCTTTGGGACTGACCACAGAGGCGTACACCATCGAAGGCGCGACACAGGCAGTGATCGGTACCCTGGACGAACTCGAGGTCAAACGTCCCGTGATGGTCGGTTACTCGATGGGCGGGCGGCTTGCGCTATACCTCGCGCTGCGTTACCCGGAACGGTGCGCGGGACTCTTCCTGGAATCCGCCTCACCCGGCCTGGAGAGCGCCGGTGAGCAAGCGGCGCGGCGCGCGGCGGACGAGTCGAAGGCGAAGCGACTTGCATCAGGAGACCTCAGAGCGTTTCTTCGGGACTGGTACCGCCAGCCGCTCTTCGCGTCCCTGGCGCGGGACGAGAACCTGCTCAGGCAGACCACCGAGGCGAGGCGGCGCAACGATCCTAGCGAGCTTGCCCGGTCTCTTCGGGGGATGGGGACGGGGAGCCAGCCGTCGTTGTGGGGAGAGCTGGAAAGCCTCAGTATGCCAGCACTCGCCGTCGCCGGAGGGCTTGACGAGAAGTACGCTGGGATCTCATCGCGCATGAGGAGCATCAACCCACGGATAAGATCCACAGTCGTCCCTGGAGCGGGACACACCGTACACGCCGAGGCTCCCGCAGAGTATGTCGCCCTGCTCGGGCGTTTTGTGGATAGACTAACGCTTGCTCTGGGTGAGGCTGAACCAATTACCTGAGTTGTCTTTCACGATGGCCTCTGTACCGTAGAACCGTTCCTGGGGTGGCGACACGAACTCGACTCCCTGCCCGCTCAGACGCTCGTAGTCGCCTTTGATGTCGTTGGTCTCGAAGACGCCGATGCCGAAGGCGCCTCTCTCGACCAGCGTCCTCATCTCTTCCGCCGTCCCGGCGTCGAACATCGGTCCTGAGGTTACCTGGGCCAGGATCAGCTCGAGGTCGGGCTGACCTTTCGGGTTCAACGTCAGCCAGCGAAGACCCGAGTCGTCCATGGGCATGTCGGTATTGACCTCGAAGCCCAGTATGTCGCGGTAGAACGTGAGGGCTTCTTCCTGGTCGATCACGTAGATCGTAGAGTGGCTTTGGCGTTGGATCACGGCTTACCTCCCGGTCTCGTTGCTCTGGCCCGAAGATACCATCGGCTCTAGCCTCCCTGCTTCTCGAAAATTGCGCTCTTCCTGAGTTCCGTACAACATGGTGAAAAAGCACGAGGGGACGAACAGCGCTCTAACCGTAGACGGAACGGAGATCGTCGAGCGGGCGTAGCGCCTGTACTCGGAGGGGGAGAGACCGACCCGATACGCGAACAGGACGCTGAAGCTGCCCAGGCTGGAGAAGCCAACCTCGAAGCAGGCTTCGGTAACGTTGTGACTCCCTCTCGCCAGCAGCGTCTTCGCCCTCTCTATGCGCAGACGCGTCAGAAACTCGTGCGGTGTCTCCCCGTAGGTCTGCTTGTAGACGCGCAGGAAATGATAGGGAGAGAGGTTGGCCAGGGCCGCGACGTCAGGGAGGGACACGGGAGTCCCGTAGGCGTGGCGCATGAACTCCCTGGCCTGGGCGAGGCTTCTGTACGTCTGAGGGTGCATGCTACAGCAAGGGTACTGGAGGTCGTCCTGGAGCCAACAGCGTTATTGGCGAGGAGTTCCTGCGATGAAGAATCTCGATCAGGGGTGCTTAGATCCCATATAATCCACCGCATGACTAATGTAGCTTGGGAATCGGCCGGGGAGTTCGAGGACATCAAGTACGAGAAGGCGGAGGGGATCGCGAAGATCACTATAAACCGCCCCGAGGTAAGGAATGCTTTTCGTCCCCTGACGGTCGTCGAGATGCAAAGGGCTCTCGAAGACGCCCGCGAAGACCACGAGACGGGGGTCATTATCCTGACCGGGGAAGGACCGGATGCTTTCTGTTCCGGGGGAGATCAGAGGGTGCGCGGAGACGCCGGATACCTCGAGGACCCGGACGCACCCCGTCGCACCCCGGGAGGAGAGTCTGTCGGGCGCTTCCACGTCACGGATCTGCACGTCCAGATCCGGCGCTGCCCTAAGCCCGTCGTTGCGATGGTGGCAGGATACGCCGTCGGTGGAGGCCACGTCCTGCACGTGATATGCGACCTCACCATCGCCGCTGACAACGCGAAGTTCGGGCAGGTAGGTCCGAGGGTCGGCAGCTTCGACGGCGGTTTCGGCGCGTCCGTCCTCACCAGCCTCGTCGGGCCGAAGAAGGCTAAGGAGATGTGGTTCCTCTGCAGGATGTATTCCGCCAAGGAGGCGCTAGAGATGGGGCTCGTCAACACGGTCGTGCCGCTCGCCACACTCGAGGACGAGACCGTCCGCTGGTGCAGGGAGATGCTGGATCGATCACCGTTCGCGCTGCGTCTGCTGAAGACCAGCTTCCACGCCCACGAGGACGGTTATGCCGGCATTCAACAGCTCGCCCACGACGCTAACCTCCTCTTCTACGGTAGCGAGGAGGCGCAGGAAGGCCGCGACGCCTACAAACAGAAACGCAAACCCGACTTCTCGAGGTTCCCCCACCGTCCCTGACCACGCCCCCGGCATCCTCTGCAAGGGAGCTATCCACTGCAATTCCTGATACCCGGCGTGTGGAAGTCTCAGCCCTTCCGCAAACTGCTTCGAGGCAGAACTTCGCCTTCTGCCTCGGCCCTCGAAGGTGCAAGATGGCTAGATCCGATCACCGCCACCAATACTACGATTAGCAGTCCTGCTAACACCAGCGCGGGTACGAGGAGACCGACAAAGCCGACCGTGACGCAGGCCAGCGTTCCAAAAAGCTTCGTCTTGTATACCAATCCCGTTAGCCTGTATCCGAAGAGGGTGTGGGCGAAGAGGTACACGGCCGGCCCGGCCGTCACCGTGGCGACCTCGTAGGGGGGCAGGATCTCCGTCGGATGGGCGATGACCAGCTCGTCTCCCACCGCGGAGAGGATGATCCCGGCGACGAATACCACGTGCAGATAGGTGTAGGCGTCTCTGGCGAGGATAGTCCTGTTCTCGGAGACCTCGAGGTAGTGCTCGCCAAGACTCGCCACGGACGAAAAGTACAGCCACCAGAGGGCCGCGGACGCCAAAAAAGCCATTATGAAGGCTATGATCCTCGCCGTGTCGAGGTCGAGGTCGGAGGTGGTCGCGCCGGTTATGACGATGGACTCGCCGAGCGCGAGGATGATGAAAAGGCCGAAGCGCTCGGCGAAGTGCTCCGTTCCCACGTTCCAGGTGGCAGGCGCCAGGCGCCGCCGGCCCGGTATCCAGTAAGTCACGAGCGGCGCGCAGTAGTCGAGCGCTAGCGCTACCACCCAGAGCACTATGCGTTCCGGACCGTCGAGCAGGGCGCCTGCCACCCACAGCACGCCAACCACCGCAAACCAGGTGAGGATGTGTCCTGCCCGCTCGCGTTCGACAGTCCCGCTATCCGCCGCTGCGAAAGTCAGGAAGGCGTGCCTGCCGATCTGTATGGCGACGTACGACCCGGCAAATAGTAGCGCGTGCGCCTCGAACGCCTGCGGTATCGCCACCGCCATGAGGAGGCTGACGAGCATCAGGGCCAAGAGCAGCAGACGGACAGGGACAGTCTCCGTATCCAGTTCGTTGGTGGTCCAGGTTGTGTAGTTCCACGACCAGTACACCGCGAGAAGCGCTATCAGGGACTGCAGGACGCCGGCCCCCGTCAGGTGCTCGAGCAGGAGGTGAGAGACCTGCGTGATCGCGAATACGAACACGAGGTCGTAGAAGAGCTCGAGGGTCGACGCCCTCTGGCTCACCCCCTCAGTCAGTCGCCGCCTCACGTGTCCCACGAGAGCAGTCTAACCACGTTCGGGACGTTCTGCCCCGCCCGCGATAGTCAGGACCAAACGCGCGCCGAGCTAGGTCTGTCTTCCAATCACCCTATTCGAGAGCGGAAATGCACCTCCGTTCTGCACCCGTTCGCGACAAGTGTCAATATGATCAGATGACACTGTTATGATGTCAGGAGTTACCTGCATGAAGCTAGCCAGCTTCGACCTCTACAGCTACAGCCTGCCTTTCTCCAGGTCGTTGACGCTCGGGGGCATTACGCTCTTTCAGCGCGAAGGCATCCTCCTGAGGCTGTTCGGCGACGATGGTTCGGAAGGCTGGGGGGAGACCGCTCCGCTTCCGGGCTTCAGCTTAGAGAGTCAAGGCGAAGCCGCCTCGCAGTTACACAGGCTGGCCGGCTCGATGATAGGCCACGAGGTCAGGGAGGACTGGGTGGACCCGTACGGAGAGTTTGGTGGTGAGCTGGACCGCCTCGCACCCTCCGTCCGGTTCGGGTTCGAGCTGGCCGTCTGGAACCTGTACGCGGCTTCTTCCGGGAAAACGCTGCCTGAGGTTGTGACTCCCTTTCCGAGGGCCGTGCTACCAGTAAACGGGTTGCTCGCGGGATCTCCCGCGGATGTCCTCGTGGAGGCGTGGCGCATGAGGGACGCGGGTTACAGAAGCATCAAGCTCAAGGTCGGCACAAGGACCGTCGCCGAGGACGCCGGCCTCGTCCGCGAGCTGGGTGAGGGGCTAGGCGAAAGCATCTCCCTGCGTCTCGACGCGAACCGGGCGTGGGGCTACGAGGAAGCTGCTGAGTTCGTGCGTGTAACGGCGGGGGTGCGCTTCGAGTACCTCGAGGAGCCGCTCGCCGACCCCGCTCGGCTGCCCGGGCTCGTTCGGGAGTTGGGCGTGCCTGTGGCGCTCGACGAGTCGCTGGTCGGGATGGAGCCGGAGAGGGTGGAGGAGACCTTCGCGGTGGCCTTCGTGCTCAAGCCGACGCTGCTGGGCGGCATCTCACGGACGTTGCGGGTGGCGGGGCGGGCGCTCCACCTCGGCGTGACGCCAGTTATCAGTTCGGCTTACGAGAGCGGCGTCGGGACGGTGGCCCTGGTGGCGCTGGCGGCCGGCATCGGAGACCGCCATGTTCCTGCTGGGCTGGATCCCTACCGGGCGATTGCCGAAGACGTTCTCGAGACGCCACTGAAGCTGCCGGCCCCTAGCGTAGATGTCAGGGAGACGGCGGACGCCTCGCGCACGATAGACGTTCGCAGGCTGGAGAGGCTATAGCTGCTCTGTGCTAGGTAGAGGACGCTGGAGTATACTCTAAGGCATGTAGCGAGCTTCCTTTGCAATATGTTTCCCTCGTCCTCTCGTCCTGCAAAGGATCCTTACGTGCTTGCCCAACTCAGAAACGTCTCGCTCTCATTCCCCGACAAGAAGGTACTCGAAGACGTCTCCCTCGCCGTCTATCCTGGGGATAGGATCTCCCTCGTAGGCGAGAACGGCGCGGGGAAGACGAGCATTTTCCGCATGCTGAAGGGACGCTTGGCGCCAGATTCGGGCGAGGTC
>DASQWQ010000238.1:0-5324 GCA_035640175.1 Rubrobacter sp.
GACGCCCTGAGGGTCCGCTTCTCCGCCACGGTGGGGGAGGAGCCGGAGGTCGAACTGATACTGGTCTAGCGGTTACGCGCTGGTGAACTGCTCACGAAACTGCGCGCAAATCAGGTTCTCGGAAGTTCAGCTTAGGGATGCGGAACGCTTCAGGGTAAGGAGGGTTATGTCGTCCTCCTGCTCCCAGCCTTCCCCTACGAAGGAGTAAAGTTCCTCCAAGAGAAAGTGTCCCAAAGAGCTCTGCTCACCATGCTCGGCGACGAGCGCCCTAAGCCTTGGGAAGCCGAACATCTCACCCTTGGGGTCGTGAGCCTCGACCAACCCGTCGCTGTAGAGGAGGGCTGCTTCGCCAGCTTCCAGGATGGTCTGCTTCTCCTCATAGCCCATCCCAGGCATAAGCCCCAGGGGCATCCCTGTGGCCCTCAACTCCTCGACCCCTCCATTGCGGTGCAGGTAAGGCAAGTCGTGTCCAGCATTGGCGTAGGTGAGGCTGCCGCTTTTGGGGTCGAGGATGGCGTAGAAGCAGGTGACGAACATGTTGGGCGGGATGTCGGTGGCCAGTGGGTCGTTGACCCTTCTCAATACATCCCCAGGAGAGTCGGAGGCTTGGGCTACGGCACGGAGCATGCTGCGGGCGCTGGCCATAACCAGGGCAGCAGGCACGCCGTGGCCCGTTGCGTCCCCCACGACGATGCCCAAGCGTCCGTCTTCTAGCTCGAAGAAGTCGTAGAAGTCTCCTCCTACCTCCCGGGCTGGCCGGTAGAGTGGGTAGATCTGCCAGCCCTCTAGGTTGGGCACCTGCTTGGGGAGCGAGGCTTGCTGGATGCGCCTCGCCACCCTCAGATCTTGCTCTATGCGCTCGCGCTCGATCCTCTCTTGCTCTAGAAGCTGTCCCCTTAAATTGGAGCCGATCGTTCCTATGCCCCACTCTTCGGCGATCTTGCCCTCCGCTATGCGGTGGATGAGGATGACCCTATTGGTCATCTCCCTGCCGCTAGGCGCAAGGCCCATAATCTCCCCTCGATCGTGGGTGGAGTGCACGATGAAGCGGGTAACCACCTTCTCGTCCGCGGCTACCTGGTCCTCGACGAGTACGCTGGCGTTGGAGACGGCCTCAGCGACTTGGGCGGCCGCCCATATTACGCCTTCGCGGCCGGGCTCTTCTTCGGGAAGCAGTTTGGTGTGGCTAACGAAGTCGGAGGCCAGCATCTCGTCCAAGGCGTCCACGTCCCCCTTGACTCGTGCCTCCATGAAACGGCGGGCCAATGCCATGTTCTGTTCTGTCGACATAGAAGTTCTCCTCCTTGCCGACTCGCATTTACCTCCGACGGGTCGGTGGCATCCCATGATGCCACCTGAGGGGGTCTGGCGCATCGATCGGAGCCTTATTCACCGAAGTGCGTGGAAGAAGAATTCTACGAAGTTCGCCCTGAGTCGCCCTCGCCCTCCTCGCTCGCGGGAGACCGGTCGGCCCGGGGCTCAGAGGGACACTGGTTCTCGCGCTGCTACCACCAGGCTGATCTCTCTGGCGGCGTGAAGGGCCTCCGGAACCAGGGAGAAGAGTTCGGGGGAGAGCTCTACGCAGCACGAGGGGTTTTCGGGGAACTCCATCCGCCGGAACAGGTCTTCCAGCGGGATGGTACCCCTGCCGGGTGGGAGGTGCAGGTCTCCCAGCCCGTAGACGGTGTGCTCGGAGGCCTGCGGATTCCCCGTAACGTTGGTCCTCTGCAGGTTGTCGTGGAGGTGTACGTGGCGGACGAGGGACGCTGTAGCGCCGCACTCCTCTATAAAGTCGAAGCCGAAGAAGCCCGCAGCGAGGGCCGCGTGCCCCACGTCCAGGCAGATGCCGACCGCGGGGTGGTCGACCGCGAAGATCTGCTCGGCCAGCTGGGAAGTCCAGACCGAGTAGTCGTAGATGGCGCCGCGCAGTATAGGCCGCTCGGGGTAGTAGTTCTCCACGGCGATGGTCACGCCGAGCTCTCCCGCCAGATCTCCCGCCTCCCGCAGGGCGGACCGTTCGGCGGAGAGCTGATCCTCCATGCTATGCCTTGCGTCGCGCGCTGCCACGCGTTGGCCGGCGTGGCAGACCACCACTTCGGCGCCGATGTCCTTCGCGAACCGGAGGCTGGAGTTGAGGACCTCGCGCTGCAGGCCGTGGGTGCTCAAGTCCATGAGGTTGACCTCGAGCGGGGCGTGAACCGTGTACGCCAGCTCCGCCTTCAGCAGCAGCTCCCCAACCGTCCGCAGCCTGTACGCATCCAGGCTACCGCCGAGGATGACCCCAAGGTTCTGGGGCCAGACCTCCACGAAATCCGGTCCGGCGCTCTTTAGCGCCTCGAGGTCCTCGGCGAGCCCACTGACGCCGTCTGTATACGGCCGGGACAGGTTGGTTCCCACGCTCCGAAAGGCCATACGATTCCTTCCTCCATTAGGGCCGCGCGCAGTATAGGCTCGACGAGCCTCCCTTAGGTGAAAACAAGGTTAATGATGAGTAAAAGTTGGGTTTAACCGGCTCTGTCAGATGCGTTCGTATACTCTTACGAGAAAAAGATGAACCGAACCGAGGGGAGAAGGCCGAATTGAGCAGCTACGAGGACTACACGCGCAAGTCCGGCAACTACGACAAGACCAGAGAGCCCGTGGGTACCGAGATCTTCGTCGGTTGCTTCGCCCACGCGCCCTTACCGTTGGACCGGACGGTGGTGCTTGATGCCGGCTGCGGCACGGGCAACTACTCTGACGCGCTGCTCCATTACGTCGGCCGGATCGAGGCGGTGGACATGAACCTAGGCATGCTTGAGGTCGCCGCGCGCAAGCTGGCGTGGGCTGGGGACCGCATCTCTTTTCACTCCTCTAGAATCGAGGAGCTGCCATTCGAGGACGCGACCCTGGACGGGGTGATGATAAACCAGGTGCTCCACCACCTCCCCGACGCCGCCGCCGAAGGGTTCCCCGCCCACCGCCGGGTTTTCCGGGAGTTCGCCCGGGTTCTAAAGCCCGGCGGGATCCTCACGGTCAGCACCTGCTCGCAAGAGCAACTGCGCCGCGGCTATTGGCACTACCACCTTATCCCGGAGGCCGCCGACGCCCTCCGAAACCGCTACGTCCCCCTCGACGAGCTGCTGGAAATCCTCGACGACTGCGGACTCGCCCACAGGGGAAGCTTCGTGCCCACCGACGCCACGGTCCAAGGCGAGTCTTATTTCGACCCCCGCGGTCCCCTCAGCAAGGAGTGGCGTGACGGGGACTCAGTCTGGTCGCTGGTCGCCGAAGACCGCCTGAACCTTGTCCACTCCCGCATCCGGAAGCTTGAAGAGAGGGGAGAGCTGGAGGCCTACGTGGCACGCAACGACGCCCCGCGCACCCACCTCGGCCAGGTAACCGTCGTTTTCGCCTCCCGCAGATAGACCAACGCCGACCCCTCGTAAGTTTGAGCACACTTGACGTGGAGTCTACAATCGCTCGACTGCATCTCGGGCGTTGGTTAGTGCCCGCCCAAAGCAGATAGGGAGAGGAATACGATTGGGTGGAGTATATGCTGCGTTGGCACGCGTGCCTTTTTTCGGCAACGTCCAACAGAGAGGTCTAAAGATCAAACGCCTCGGCGGCGGGCTCACCAACGTCTCTTACAAGGTGACGACGGGCGGCGCTGCTTACGCGCTGCGGCTCGCCGGGGATGGCACGTCGGAGTATATAGACCGTAAGGCCGAGGAGCACAACGCGCGGGTCGCGGCTGAGGCCGGGGTCAACGCGGAGGTGATCTTCTTCGACGCGACAGACGGCACGATGGTGACCCGGTTCGTCGAAGGGATCTCCATGAACGCCGGGGACGGGTTTGGCCGGGACTCGGGGGCGCCGGGTCGGGTGGCGCGGGCGCTCAAGCGAGTTCACAGTCTCGGGAGGGTTTTCAGATCCCGCTTCGACGTTTTCGCCGCGATCGACGGTTACCTGGAGCTCCTGCGTGGTTGGCGGATGCCGCTGCCCGAGGATTACTACGAGGTGGGGCAGAGGGCGAGTGCGGTGCGCCTGGCGCTGGAGGCCTCTCCCGTTGCCCTCGTACCCTGCCACAACGACCCGTGGCCTGGGAATCTCCTCGACGCGGACGGGCGCATCTACCTGATCGACTGGGAGTACTCGGGTATGAACGATCCGATATGGGATCTCGCCGACCTCTCGGTCGAGGCCGAATTCGGGCCCGAGCAAGACCGCGCCATGATGGAGGCTTACTACGGGACCGGCCTGTCTCCGGCGCTCTACTCGCGGCTGGAGGTCTACAAAGCGATGAGCGACCTGCACTGGTCCGTCTGGGGTTTCGTCCAGCACGCCAAAGGCAACCCCGCTGAGGACTTCTGGAGCTACGCGCTGGAGAGACTAGGGCGCTCCAAAGCGCGGATGAGCGGCGCCGATTTCGGCCGGCACCTGAGCGTGGTGCGTACGGGCGGCTTGCAACTCCATTGCTAGTACTTCGACACACAGGCTCTCTATTCACCCAACTGCGCAGAGATCTAAGAAGGCTTCGCCTTCTTACCCTTATGCACCCGAGTGCCTAGAAGGAGAATTCTCCGAAGTTCGCCTTAACGGAGTTCTCGGAAGTTCGCATACCGCATCATTCTAGGTGGCGGAGTAAGCCCTGAGCGACTCGGGTACGACAATAACTTGGTGTGTGAGGTTAGGTGCAACGAGGAGGGCGAGTATGAACGTAACCATCATCGGAGCAGGGAACATGGGGCGGGGCATCGGACACCGGCTGGTGGCTGGGGGCCACTCGGTAACGATCGTGGACAGGGACCCGGAGGAAGCTGAGCAGCTGGCAGAGGAACTGCGTAGTGCGGCCGAGGGAGGCGCAATGGTCGAAACGGCCGGGCCGGGTGCGGATCTGCACGGCGAGGTGGTGATCATCGCGGTGTACTACCCGGGTGCGTTGCAGACCGTCAGGGAGCTGGGCGACAGGCTGACGGGCAAGGTTGTAGTGGACATATCCAACCCCTTGAACCAGACCTTCGACGGGCTCGCCACCCCGCCGGGCACCTCGGCAGCGGAGGAGGTGGCAGCGACCGCACCGGCCGGAACCAGGGTCGTCAAGGCCTTCAACACCACCTTCTCCGGTACGCTAGTTGAAGGCCAGGTGGCAGGCCAACCGCTCGATGTGTTCATCGTCGTCGGGGACGACGAGGAGGCAAAGGAGACGGTGGCGCAACTTGTGCGCGACGGGGGGTTGCGGGCCATCGACGTGGGGCCTTTGGAGCGTGCGCGGGAACTGGAGGGCCTCGGGTTCCTGGGGATCGCTCTGCAACAGCCGCTAGGGTTGAACTTTCAGAGTGCCT
>DASQWQ010000239.1:0-8262 GCA_035640175.1 Rubrobacter sp.
CAACTCTTGCCCTGCTGCCTGCTGCCTGTTGGCCTGCTCGGAGAGTCTTTGGGCATTAGAGCGGCCGGCCTCGGTCTGCTGCCTGAGGTTGCTCGACACGAGCTCTGAGAACTCCTGGGCGCGTCGTTGCTGGCGCTCTGCCGACTCTGCTGCCTGCCCGTAGACGAGCCTGTATGAGTCGGCGAGGGTCTCAGCGAAGCGGGTGGCCGCCTCGTTGACATCTTGTGCCCTTCCTCGGTCCACCATGTTCTTCACTCCTTCCCTAGAGACCACGCAACGAAGGCATCATACTCCTCGGACGAGGTCCGGCGCCAACTTCGGAGTACCCCTACACGCGAAGTTCGTAGAACCCGAAATTCTCGGGGAGCTCGACGGTAGCAAGTAGCAACCGCTTGCTACGGTTCCTCGCTCCGTTCGTGACGACGTTCACCGCCACGGGCTGCCGGGGCCCGAAATTACGAGCCGCTCGTAAGGGTCTCACACGCTATTGCTAGGAGATTGCTACGGCGAACTTCGGAGAATGCCCCTTCCACGCGCTCGAGTGAATAGGGAAGGTTAGTCGAAGCGGCTCAACGAAGGAGCTTACTATTCAAAATTCATCTGGCGTGGAACCATAGATTACAATTGCCGATCTCGCGGTGGACCAGATCTGTGACGTAAGTACGGTGGACCTTGGTAACTCGCCACACGACGCTCTGCCGTCCCCTATCGCAGTTCACCACTTCCGGTGTTATGCGTAACATGTACGCCCCCATTACCAGCAAGCCGAGCATCAGGAACCCTAGCAGCATCCCCGCAAACACTCTTATCATCACATCTCCTGCGAGTAGTGGAGGCCGTCGCTAGGCTAATCTTACTCCCGTGTGAGCTAACCCGCTCCTAGCTCTGAAAGAAGCTGATCCGGCTCGGTCCGATGGGCCTGGCAGACAAGGGGCGTAATATCTGCCAGAGACATTATCGATTTCTTATGTACAGAACCGGCGCCCATCTATCCTGTACATAAGAGCACCGCTAAGCATAGGACCGGGGCTTTGCAGCGAACTTCCAAGAATGTCACTTCCACGCACTCCGGTGAATAAGGGCAAGGAGAAGGGATTCCTGCTACGCTGAAGTCGCGTTCGCGCGGCGGGCGGCGGTTTCGTATTGCCGACCAGAGAAAGGAGCGCGGGTATGGCACAAGCCTTCGCAAAGATCCCCGACGAGTTCGCGCGTTGGTTCGAGTCGCAGCCGGTGTTCTTCGTTGCCACCGCTACCGCCGACCCCGACACACGCATCAACGTCTCGCCGCGCGGTCTCGACACCTTCCGGGTTCTCGGCCCGAACCGCGTCGCCTGGCTCGACCTAACCGGCAGCGGCGTGGAGACGATAGCCCACCTGAAGGCGGACGGACGCATCACGCTGATGTTCTGCGCGTTCGACGGCCCGCCGAAGGTGGTCCGCCTCTACGGACGGGGTAGGGTCTATGAGCCCGGCGACGATGCTCACGAGGAGTTGCGTCCCCGATTCCCGGATCTGCCCGGAGCGCGGGCCCTCGTAGAGGTGGCGGTGGACCGGGTTTCGAGTTCGTGCGGTTTTGGGGTACCGCTCATGGAGTTTGTGGGACCGCGCACACAACTGCCAAAATCAGCCGAGCGCAAGGGGGAGGCGAAGATGGCGGCCTACAGGGCCCGCAAGAACGCTGAGAGCATCGACGGCCTGCCCGGACTGGAAGCCCCGGTCGCGCCGAAAGGTCACTGAGCTTGTCGGGAGGGCGCTTCCGGGCATATGGGACCGGGGCCATGCGGACTTTTTAGAACCCCCTCGGCGCGAAGTTCCGAGAATTCTTTCAAGGCGAACTTCTCAGAACTCCGTCATGGCGAAGTTCGCAGAATACCCCTTCCCCGCACTCTGGTGAATGAGCAGAGAGAGGAGAGCGGGGCCTTTCAGAGTTCCCTTCCCCAAGCACATGATCCGGTTATTGCCGGCGTTGCTCTACAGTCGCTCGGTGCGCTGCGCGCTGCTATCGATCGCTGCAACCTCTTCGCGCCCCACGTTCTCCTCTGGCTCCCGACTCGCTTCCGGATCCCGGCCTTTGCGAGGCTCCTGGCCGTCCTCCACTTCGGAGACAAGATCCTCCTTGAAATCCTCCACCGAGCGGCGGGCTTCGTTCACGAACCGGTCGAGGTCTCGGGCCATGTTGGGGAGCTTGCTGGGACCGAAGATGACTAGGAAGAGGAGCCCTACGATCACCATCTCCTGCATACCGATGCCGAACACGGGGCTTAGAGATCTCTCTGATCAGCACACGCGCCAACCGGTTCGCCCATCGACCCGGTGCGGGTTCCGCTACGAGCCTCCTCGCTTTCAAGCACCTCCGCTTCGGCCTCATCGCTGGTGGAGATCCCTTCGCGCAGTTCCTTGAGGCCCGCCCCCGGGCCCTTAGCCAGCTCCGGTATCCGCATGGCTCCGAATAGCAGCAAGATGATCGCGAGCACGATGATCAGGTGGGAAGGCGATGCAAGACCTGCGAACATTGGCGTTGACCTTTGCTTCGTTTGTGTGTCACCGGTTGTTTGTGTGATGCTGGTTATTAGACTTACGATCTTGGGAGACAAATTGGATCAGCGCCTTCTCGAGGGGAGAGAGCGCTTGTTCTGCCGGCTTCTCCTACTAGGTACTAGGCTTTGACTTTGCCCACCAGCATTGGCTCGGTCGTCGGCTTCTTCGAGCCGCCCTCGGGCTCGACCGTCACCGCCACGGCGTCTGCCCCCTCTACGGGTTTCTCGACCACGGCCGCGATCGAGTCCCCTTTGGGTTCGAAGAGGCCACTTGGCTGGGGGGTATCACCCTTTATGACCCAGATCTGGTAGGTCTTGTCCTCCGGCACGGGGGGCATGTTCTCGGCCACCAGTACCGCCCGGTTGCCCTCAAGGGTGACCAACTCCGCCCGGGCTCCCTGCTTCGTCCCTACACCCTCTAGCGCGATCATCTGGGGAGCCTGAGACTGATCCTGGGGCTGGCTTTGGAGGCTTTGAACGCGGCCTTGCAGATCCTGCACCTCTCCCTGCAGGAGCATGCTCCAGGAGAACAGACCGATCACGAGCATGGCTGCTGCAGCAAGAGCGAGGTCGCGGGGACCCACAGCCTCCCACAACCCGGCGAGCCAAGACCGGCGGCTGGCACGGGGGTCTACAATCTCCGCTGTGTGTACAGCCTCCGCTTCCACCGTATCCATGATCCTGCGGCGGAGCTCCGGGGGCGGTTCTTGTTCCCGAACAGAGAAGGCTAGAAGCCCCGCAATGGTGCGCAGCTCCTCTATCTCCACTTGCAGGTCCGGGTGCGCCGTGAGGTACTGCTCGAACTCCAGGCGCTCCTCCTCAGGGAGGGCGCCGAGGACGTAGGCGTCCTTGAGATCCTCGAAACGTTCTTGGTCCATACCGTTCATCACGGCACCGCTGCGCCTCTCGCTTGGTAATAGTCTCGGATCTTCTGCAGCCCTAGCCTCATGCGCCCCTTGACCGTCCCGAGGGGCAACTCGAGCCGGTCGGCTATCTCGACGTGGGTATAACCCGAAAAGTACGCCAGCTCCAGTATCTTCAGCTGCTCGTGTGGCAAGGTGTTCAGGGCTTCGCGCACCTGCTCTTGCTGAGCGTTTTTCCAGGTCTCGGCGAAGGCCTCGCTGGGCTCGGACGTGGGCGCGGACGCCTCAACCTTGTCCTGCATCCTGCCGCGCCTCGCGTGGGAGCGGATCTGGTCTATGCCGCGGTTGTGGACGATGGAGAGGATCCAGGTGCGCACGCTGCCGCGCCCCACCCGGTAGCCACCGGCTGAGCGCCAGACCTTGATGAACGCTTCCTGGACCACGTCTTCGGCCTCCTGCTTCTCGCCCATCATCCTGTATGCCAGCGAGTAGGCCGCTCGGCCGTGGCGGTCGTAGAGCGTGGCGAAGGCCTCGGCGTCGCCCGACTCAACGAGTGGCATCAGGTCCTCGTCTGCATGGAGTAGGTACTGTCGGCCCCCATCTGCCACTCTCCCATTCTACAAAACTTCCCTGGCAAGGCATATTCCCTGCAGTCAGGCGAATGAAGTTGGGGTTATCTACGTGGATATTTTCGGCCATTTGTCCGTACTCCTTCTCTGTGGGGGAGGCCCGGGATCTACCCGGACCAAAACACGGGATGTCGTGGATGCTACGTGGGGGGTATGTGCGACGGATCACAGCGAGAGTTGGGGTCTCCTCCTCGCTCATGTCACAAGAGCATAGACGGCCGAGTATTTACAGCAGGAGAATTTGCGGTGCAGACCAACCTGTCCGGACACTTGAGGTCATGGTTGGGTGGGGTTGCTGATCGTGAGCCTGAGCGCTGTTGGCATTGTAGTCTGTCATAATGGCTTCTTCCTCCGTCGGTCCTCATTAGTTCCAAGAGAACCTTGCGCCCTCGCGGTGTTGTATGCATAGGACGAGAGGAGAGCACGGTCATACGGGTGATGTACTGGTGATGTATTGGTGGTTCTTCGCTCGAGCCAGCCCCAAAAAAGGCCGGAGCCCGAAAGCCCCAGCCCGATAAACGGCGCGCGAGGGGCAGGATAGAGCAGACGCTCCTGGATGGGGAGTTCTCCGTCCGCCCCCACCCGACTTTAAGCCCTTCGCCCGCAACCCCACCATATCACAAAAAGTGACAAATGTTTCTATGTGCCACAAAGGGTCGGAGCCCCACAGTGTAGGAGACGTGGGAGCTCCGATCCAATGATAGAAGCCGGTGCGCCGAGCACGGAGGAAGTTGCAACACCTGTGCGTGTTGTGCGCGCCCCACTGGGGGTAGTTATGGTCTCACCATCGAGGGGCCCGCGCAATGCTTCGAAGGTGCAAAGCGAAGGACGCGCCAGGTACGAAGGGAACCCAGCGCGGCCAAGGACAGTATAAAGGTCGGAGCCCCGTAGGACCCCGGCCCGGTGTTAATGGGTGCCCCCTAGCTCAGAGGGTGATCACCTTGTTGGGCAGCGACTCACAGAACGCCTCCAGGTTGAAGGGGCTCTTGGTTATGAATGGATCCACCAGCTCGCATACCTGCCTGGGTGCCTTGGGCTCGTCAAAGGGCTCAGGGAACGGCACCTCGCCGTTTAGCAGCCGCAGGTAGGAGGCGTGACGCGCCTCAACGGTGGCGATCGTCGCAGAGGCGGTCTGCAGCCCCGGCCTGTCGATGTAGGCTATGGCCCCATCGTAGGCCATAACCCCCGTGTCCTCCAAGGTCTGTGCTGTGGCCACGAACTCTTTCACGCTCGTGACGCCGAAGTCGTATTCGGTCTGGCCCCCCAGGGTGGAACCACCCACCGGCTTGCCCCCAAGGCTCTTTATGACCGTGATGAGGGTCTGCACGTGGGTCTTCTCGTGGTTGCGGATTTCCACGAGGTTGTCGTAGATATCGCTGCGAACCTTGTTGCCAAACCCCTCGAAGATGGAGGCGCCTTCGATCTTGCCCTCGTTGAACCTATTGAGGTAGCGCCGGTAGAACTCGTACTCAAGACGCTCCAGGACGAGGGCGTAGTTGAGGATGTCGACGTCTGAGACGCCGCCGTTGTTTTTCTTGCCCCCATGCTTCTTGTTGTCCTCATCGTCGTCGTCGTCGTTGCCCTTGGCGAATGCTGGTGCGGCCCCCAACCCAAGCGCGAGTGCGCCTCCGCCCAGCAGCTTCGCCGAGCCGCTCAAGAAAGTGCGCCTAGAACTCAGGCGCTGGTGCGCCTCCGAAGGCCCCTCCTCGTGCTCGGGTGCTGCGGTGTCGATGTGGCTGTCGCCTTTGAGCATGCATCGCTCCTTTTTCCTGGTGGTCCGTAACCGGACCAACCCAATGGGTTTGTGTATCGTCTTAGCCTAGTTTCGCTCCGTCCTGCGGTTTCCCCCTTTCGTTCGTCTCCTTCGCCGCGCTAACAGTTAGGCGCGCTAACTGCCTAGCGTATCGGAATACGTAATGCAGGAACCTGCGGATCACTCGCGCGTCGAAGAAGAGGAAGATTCTAAGGAGTTTTCTAAGTTCTAAGCATCGGGCCACAGGTCCGAAGAAGAGTGAATGGTCGGAGCTCTCGTGAGAGTCTCGGCCCCCTTCGTTACCTCGAACTGCGAGAACCCCTCAGGGCGAACTTCTTAGAATTCACCTTCCACGCACTCGGGTGAATAAGCTGGGAAGGCCACGTTGGAGGCGAGACCTACGCTAAGCTACGAGCATGGACTACGACGAGAGCTCATCCTCTCCGGAGGAGCCTCTGCCCGGCACGTTCACTACCTTGGCGAAGGTGGGCAACACGGTGCAACGCAGCATAGGTCCTTGGACCCCCGCCGTCCATGCCCTACTGCGCCACCTCGAGCGGGTGGGCTTCAACGGTGCTCCACGCGTGCTGGACATCGACGCTCAGGGGCGCGAGGTCCTCACCTACATACCCGGGAACGTGCCCCGCGGCGCCAGCCCCGACATCGCCACCGACCGGGCGCTGCTCGAGGTCGGCCTCCTGCTCCGGCGCTGCCACGAAGCCGTCTCGGGGTTCTCGCTTCCCCAGGGAATCGAGGGGTACGGGGGGGCAGATCCCGACCCGGGGAGCGTGGTCTGCCACAATGACCTCGCCCCCAGGAACACGGTCTTCCGCGAGGGGAGCCCGGTGGCATTCGTGCACTTCGATCTCGCCTCGCCAGCCCAGCCGGCCTGGGACGTGGCGCACCTTGCGTGGCAGTTCGTACCGCTCGGCGATGAGGAGGGCTGCGCGCTCCACGGCTGGTCCTCACTGCCCGATCGTGCGGGCCGACTGCGCGTCTTGAGCGATGGCTACGGGCTCTCCGAGCAAGACCGGATGGGATTCCCGGAGCTAGTGGCTCGACGCATGGAAGCGACCGCCTCGGGCATCGAGGCCCTGGCCGCCGAGGGCGTGCCGGCTCAGCGCAGATGGGTCGAGGAGGGCGTGCCGGCGCTTGTTCGTGCCGACAGGGATTGGGTCGAGCGGCACCGCGAGGTTCTGCGGGAAGCCCTCCTTAGGCTTTGATAACTTCTTAGTTCTCGTACAGGCGAAGTTCGCATACATCGGATTCTGCGAACTTCGGACAGCTCCGTCAAAGCGAAGTTCGCATTGCCCCATAGCGCCAGTCCGGACAGCCTATTCTCTGAGGGGCCACAATACGCCAAAAGGTATTATCAGTCTCTTATGTACGCCGACTACTCACCTCCGACACTCTGCATAAGAAGAGCCGCTGCATAGGACCGGCGCTATGCAAGATCCTTGGTGAATAGGCTCAGCGTCCTCGCCCTGGTCCACCCATCTCCGGGCTGCCCCCAGGAGTTCTGGTTCAATTTATGGTAATGGACTTGGCTTCTTCGTCGGTTAGCTCGAGCGGCTTTTCGTGCCCTCGCTTCCCTAGTCATCCTCCGTGCACCAGTAGAGAAGAGCGTTACCGAGCTCATAGCCTTCTCGATCTCAGCGACCTTCAGAGTGGGCCAATCCATGCCTGTCTTTTTCCGCACCAGCTCTCTTACGCGCTGGCGCTGTTGTTCTTCGCTCAAGTAAGCCGTGATCGCCTCCTACTTTGTTAGTTACCGAACATCCTACGACACCAGGACAGAGGCTGTGACGAACTTCCGAGAATGGAGGAAAGGCGAAGTTCGCAGAATTCACCTTCTACGAGCTTCAGTGAATAAGGCCAGAGCCTGGTAGCCGTCGCTTCGGCTTCCGCCGTCCTCGCTCATGGCGCGATCCTCCAGTGGTTGGCCCGTGGCAACGCACAGCTGTTACCTACCCGGCACCCGCCGCCACCGGTCGGGACCGGCCTCACAAGGCCAGCAGGATCGTGGCGTAGAGGGCCGCGCCGAGGGCGAAGGCCCAGAAGCGGCTCGTGCGCTCCTCGGGCAACTCCTCCTTCAGGACGTTCATGATCACACCCCCCGCCAGGAAAGCGAAGAGCACACCGAGGGCCGCCTCGGAGACCTCGAAGATGAGCCCGACCACCCACCCCGCGAAGATCCCCGCCACCAGAACCCAGCGACCGATCCGGTCGTAGGTCCCCTTGTGGTCCTCGCGCAGCCCGTAGTCGTTGACGACGAAGTGCACGCCCATCGCGAAGGCGAAAAGGATCAGGCTCCGCAGACCCTGCTGCTCCCGGTGGAGGAGCAGGTAGCCGATTAGGGCGTTGTAGACGGTGAAGGAGGCGACGTGCAGCCAGAAGACGCCCACCCCAGCGGAGTCTTCGTTGTCCGCGCCGCGCCTCCTCTGGCGCGAGATCTTGGCGGCCCGCTCGAGCCCGTAGAA
>DASQWQ010000240.1:0-8432 GCA_035640175.1 Rubrobacter sp.
CTTTGTGATGCTCGAGACCATCCACGAGTACGCCCGCGAAAGGCTCGAAGCGAGCGGCGAGGCCGAGGAGACAAGGAGGCTGCACGCCGAGTACTTTCTGGCGCTGGCCGAAGAAGCCGAGCCGGAGCTGAGCGGGGCGGAGCAGCTGGCGTGCTTGGAGCGCCTCGAAGCCGAGCACGACAACATGAGAGCGGCTCTGTCTTGGTCGCTTGAGAAAGAGCCCGAGACGGCCCTCCGGCTGGCCGGGGCGCTGGCGCGCTTTTGGGAGAAGCGCTCTTACTTCTCGGAGGGGAGCAGTTGGCTGGAGGAGGCGCTGCGCCAGAGCGACCGTGTCGAGGCGGCCACCACCGACTCGGCCACGCGGGCGAGGCTCTTGAGTGAAGCGGGCACGTTCGCGTTTTTTCGCACCGATTTCGAGCACGCCATCGTGTTGCACGGGGAGGCGCTGGAGCTCTACCGGGAACTGGGGGATGATAGCGGTGTTGCCTTCGCACTCCTATGCTTGGGGGCTCAACACATGGAAAAGGGCGACCCTGAGCGAGCGGTACCGTTCTTGGAGGAGGCGCTGGCGCTCTCCCACAGGATCGGGGACAAGCGAAACATCGCCGGCACCCTCCACAACCTCGCGGAGGTGGAGCGCCAGAGGGGCAACTACGAGCTGGCGAAAACGTTGGGTATGCAGAGCATAGCTCTGTCGCGCGAGATGGAGGACAAGTGGCAGCTAGCCGTGGTGGTGGGGTGGGTGGGATTGCTGGCGGTTTGGAGTGGCGACGACCACGACTTGGCGGCAAGGTCCCTCGAGGAGGCCTTGACGCTAGACCGGGAGCTTGGGAACTGGGCCTACGGGGCCTACTGCCTGGAGAGTTTCGCCGGCTTGGCCGGGGCGAGGGCGCAAGGGGCTCGGGCGGCGCGGCTTTGGGGGGCGGCGGAGGCCCTGCGCACTAATATCGGTGCGCCACTCCCTCTCGATGCGCGCCTTCTCTACGAGCCCAGCATGGCCGCTGCGCGCACCCAGCTCGGGGAGGCGGTGTGGGAAGCGGCGTTCGCGGAGGGGAGTATGATGTCGCCAGAAGAGGCCGTAGAGTATGCCCTGGGAGAAAGCGACCGTGCCTAATCGGACCACCTTAGCGGGTAACGGGCCTGACATGGTGGCGGACAGCCCCGAGTCCAGTACTCTCTCCGAGGTGGCGCTATTCCGGGGCCTCCCCGCCGGACAGCTGCCCAAATCGAGGCATGCGTGCGCCGTAGGACCTTCCCCGTCGGCGCTCACGTCATCACCGTTAAGGAGCCAGGCGAGACCGTATAGGTTATTCTGGAGGACAGCGTAAAGGTATACGTGACCCGGCCCGACGCTACCGAGGTAGTCCTCGCCGCTTTGGGACGGGGCGAGTTGATCGACGAGATGAGTCTTGCCGACAGCATGAGAGGCCCGGCTAACGTGATAACGTTGGAGGAGACGAATTTCCTGCTGATGTACTGCGGTACCTTTCGGGCGAGCGTGGAGGAGCTGCCGACGATGGCACTCAACCTGGCAAACGTGCTCTCAAGGAGGCTGCGGCTGGCCAACGCAACTACCTACGATACAACAAACGTCATTGGTGAAACGCCTCGCGAGGGCAAGGAGAGCGAGCAATTGAAAGGCAGATGCCGAGTGCGATAAACCGCAAAGATTTCCTCAGGCTCGGCGGCGTGAGCCTCGCTGGCGCGGTGCTTGTAGGTGCCGCGGGCTGTGGTTGGAGCCTGGGTGGTAATAAGGAGGTCGTGAGGTTCCTTACCGGGTCCGAAGAGACGGCCGCCCAGGAGCGGGCGGTAACGGAGATACAGGCCGATGGGTTCGAGGAGCAGCACCCGCAATACACCCTGGAGCTCGAGGCAACAAAATTCGATGAGATCCGCAAGGTTATACAGTCGAGGCTGCGATCCGACGAGCCTCCGGATGTCTTCTCCTTCGACACGGGTCCGGGCTTCGGCGGCGTGTTGGCCGACGTCGGCCTCCTTTATCCCCTGGAGAAGGCCTACCAGCAGAGAGGCTGGGGTATCTACGAGTGGGCCAAGCAGCGAGCCACCTACAACGGAACCCCCTACGGCGTCCCCGATCAAGTCGAAGAGATAATCGTCTACTACAACAAGGACTTGGTGCCCGGGGTGCCAAAGACTGTCGGAGAGCTCCGGGGGGTTGCTGAGGAGCTCAAGCTTCGAGGAACCATTCCTCTCGCCTTCGGGAATCGGGAGCAGTACCCCGCCGGCCACCTGTTCAGTATAGGGGCGAGCAACCTGCTGGGCCGGCAAGGACTAGACAACATCCTCTATGGGAACGGGCGGTGGGATGTCCCTGAGGTGGTCGAAGCCATCTACCTCTTCTTCAGGGACTTCGTGCAGAGCGGTTACTATCCCCAGAACGTAAACGCCATCACCTATGACGAGGCCAGCGCTCTGTTCTATTCTGGCGAAGCCGCCATGCTAACGACCGGCACGTGGCTCGTCCCAGAGATCGTCCAGACCGTGCAGGACTTCGAGGTAGGTTTCTTCCCGTTCCCGTCCATACAGGGCTCTGGCATCTCGCCTCCGGCCGGGGTGGGGGCGGGGCTGTTTGTAGCCAAGGAGGCGAGTACCCACCAGGGTGCAATCGATTTTATCGATTACCTGCTGGAGGAGAGCACCGCCCGCCTGATCATCGAGAAGTTAAACGTGATCCCCGCTCAGCCAGTAAACCCGCAGGGCCTCGAAGTGCCCGAGCTATTCAGGGAGGTTCTAGAAGATCTTTCCGCATCACCTGAGGCGCGATCCTTTGGCTACAACATCGACGTGCTGGCCCCGCAGAACTTCAACGAGGTGATGTTCAGTGGATTCCAAGAGGTCTTGGACGGGAGGAGGTCTCCTGCAGAGCAGTCTGCGGCGTTGCAGGATGCCTGGGCTGAGGCCAAGAAGCAGGGGAATATTGCGACGCAGGGCTAGGCTGAGCATGAAGCACAAGCCAACCCGAGGTGCCATGAGAAGTTCTCAAACCAGAGGAATGCCGCAAGGTATACGTTATTAGATCTAATCTTCCATCGGTGAGAGCATAGAGAAGCAGCACGCATGCTACGTCAGGTTGGCGTCAGAAGGGCCATAATGAAACATCAAGGATTGTCCCAGCTCTAAGTTTTAGCTGCAAAACAGCGTATTATAGTAATGGAGCCGAGGGGATTCGAACCCACGCCCTCCGCCGTGCAAAGTCAGAGCAAGAGATGCCGCTGCTTACCGTCTAGTGCCAGAAACGTGCTTATGTAAGCCTGATTCTGCTTGGGATGGCCCGTGCGAGTGTCGCCAGATGTCGTCGCTTACCGCCTCCACTGCTGCCCCGCTGCTGCCACTCGCCGCTACTTAGTAGGCTGATTCTGCGGGTCGGTGCATCAGGTTCGGCATACAAAAGCATTGAGATGCTGTCCATCGTCTGCTCACCGCTAGAGCGGTAAGCAATTCAGGGAGGCAAACCAAGGCTCGCGCGTTTGTTTGCGATCCATGGCCCTTAGAGGCGCCCGGCTGGACTCGAACCTAGATATTAAGCTGCTGCACTTTCACGATCTGTAACGCTTGCTCTACCGAGCTCACTTTGACAGAGCCAACAATCCCATCTTATAGTTAGGATTCCTGACGAATTGCTCGGAGTAAGCAGCTCTGAGCCGGGAGAAAGGGGTGGTCATGAGTGACGAACGGCAGGGAGACATCCCCGGGTACGGTTACGGTACGCAGGAGATAGCCAAGTCGCCCTTGACCTTAGAGGATCTAGACCTTCTCAAACGGACTGTTATGTTCACCGAGGAGGACGAGGAGTACCTGAGGATGGCGGGCGACGTGCTTGAGGGTCAGACCGAGGAGATCCTGGACCTGTGGTATGGCTTCGTGGGGGACAACCCGCACCTAGTCTACTACTTCGCCAACGCCCAAACCGGGGAGCCGAACTCCGAGTACCTGGCGCGCGTGCGCGAGCGCTTTAGCCAGTGGATCCTCGACACCTGCCGGCGCCCTTACGATCAGGAGTGGCTCGACTACCAACACGAGATTGCCCTCCGTCACACCACCGCCAAGAAGAACGAGACCGACGGGGCCCACGATACGCCGGACCACATCCCGTTGAGGTACTTGGTGGCGTTCATCTACCCGATCACGGCGACCATAAAGCCGTTTCTCGCGAATGAGGGGCACGGCCCCCAAGAGGTGGACAAGATGCACGACGCTTGGTTCAAGTCGGTCGTCTTGCAGGTGACCTTGTGGAGCCAACCGTACGTAAAGGAGGGAGATTTCTAGGCCGGGTCTTTGCGGCCGCTCGTGGCGGCCCGAAGGCACACGGTACCATCGCCGACGAACCGGCCCTGAGCGGTGCTCCGGGCCGCGGGAAGGAGCAGAGTACGTGGATCGGACGCGCATCATGGGCATGCTCGGCAAGACGGCCACTGTCGTTGCCGGCGCGATAACGAGGGCTAAGGGGAGGGGCGAGCCGGACCGGTCGGCGGTGCCCCCCGGCTATACCTTTGGCACGCAAGAGGTACCGCCCTCCCCCGTGAGCATGGAGGAACTGGAGCTCCTGAAGCGAACCGTGATGTTCGGCGAGGAGGACGTCCGGTACCTGCGCATGGCGCGCGGGGTGCTCGAGGACCAGGTGGAGGACGTGCTGGACGTCTGGTATGGCTTCGTGGGGTCGCGCCCTCACCTCCTGCGCTATTTCGCCAACCGCAGGACGGGGCTGCCGGAGGCCGAGTACCTGACCAAAACCCGGGCGCGCTTCGGACGCTGGATCCTCGACACCACGGCGGCCGAGTACGGCCAGGCCTGGCTCGACTACCAGAACGAGATAGGGCTGCGCCACCACCGCGCGAAGAAGAACGCGACGGACGGCGCGAGCGCGGCCGAGCACATCAACTTCCGCTACCTGCCCGCCTTCGTCTACCCGATCACCGCGACCGTGAAGCCCTTTCTCGCCAAAAAGGGCCACTCCGCCGAGGAGGTCGAGAAGATGCACCAGGCGTGGTTCAAGGCGGTGGTCTTGCAGGTCGCCCTCTGGAGCCGGCCCTACGTCAGGGAGGGAGACTTCTAGCCTTGGGCGACGGCACGGCGAGGGGTGATCGGTTGGGCGGCGCCTTCGACCCGTCCTCGCAGCACGGGGACGTGGACAAGAAGATCGTCGCCGCCCTCGAACGCCTCTCGCAGACCTTCAGAGTGTTATTGCAGGAAGAAGCACAAAGGCAGAGCCTGAGCCCCATACAGGCCCGCTTCCTAGTGCACCTGCTCCACCACGACGACGAGCTAGGGAGGGTGGGGCGCTTGGCCGAAGAGTTCGGACTAAGCCGTGCAACCGTGAGCGATGCGGTAAGGACCCTCGAGACCAAGGGCCTAGTACGCCGGCAGCCTTGGCCGCGCGACGGACGAGTGGCGACCCTGAGGCTCACCCCTGAGGGAGAGGAGGCCGCTGCCGGGCTCTCTGGCTGGGCAGACGTCGTCGAAGAACAGCTAGAATCGTTCGCGCCTGGGGAGAAGGAGACAGTTATGGGGTTCCTCACGCGCCTCATATCCGCACTGCAAGGGGCGGGCGTGGTCACCGTGGCGAGGATGTGCGTGTCCTGCAGATTCTTCAGACCCGACGCCCATCAGAGGAGCGCCTCGTCTCACCACTGCGCGCTATTAGATTTGCCGCTCTCAGGGGCCGATCTCAGGACCGACTGTCCCGAGCACGAACCCGCGGCGTAGCACTCGCCTCCAGTTGTTTAGCCTGCATCTTCGCCTCCTTACAGGTGCATGACCAGCCCGACAGTCGCTAAAGTGTACTTGTTACGGTTCGCGTTGCTGCACAATGACGCCGCTAGCAGTCTAGCGCTCATCTTTGGTCCCAGATTTTTCCTGCAAAACCCCTGTTTTTTCAGTGGAGCTGAGGGGATTCGACCCCCTGACCTCCGCCGTGCAAAGGCGGCACGATACTTTGCTGGACATTTCCGGAGTTTGCAAAATAGCTGCAAAGAGCTGTACTTCTGTATTGGCGCTTTTTCTGCCTTTTCAGGAGATTTACTCGGGTTGCTGCACGGTTGCTGCACAGAGGTAACAGCATGCATAGGCTCAAGCTCCGGAGCCATCGCTATTCGATCTGCCGCTTGGAAGCCCCTTAGGCGAGCATCGTCCGGGCTCTTCTCCGAAGTTCGCACGTCCCGTGGTCCAATACTTATGGACTTCATGGGAGCCGGATCGGCAGCGTATACGCGAACGTTAGGTAAGCTTTCCATCGATACGCCAATCACCTTGGAAGGGCAAAAAGTGATAGACATCGCGCCTTATAACGCCGTGCGCCACCGACGCGGCGTTGGTGGGATCTTGGCCAAGAACGGCTGGGAGGACCGTTACATGGCGGGCCAGCTGGCCGAGCTCGATGCACTCTCGAACACTCCGCAACCTGGGACACACGGCGAGGTTTGCGTCTGCCGAGTGCAGGAGCGCTTGCGTGGGTACGTCTGCGTAGAGTACCGAAAATGGAACCGACTCGGGCAAGTGCAAAGGCTCGCGGTGGACCCGGCCTTTAAGCGGCGGGGGATCGCCACTGCGCTCGTCCACCGAGCTGAAGGATTCGTGCGAGGGAAGGGCGGTCGCGGACTCTACGCGGATACGCCTGTCACCAACGAGAGCGGGCGCAACTTCTACGAAGCCTTGGACTACCGGCAAGCGTACGTGATGCCCGAATACTACGACGAAGGGCTCGATGGCGTCACCTACCTAAAGCTGTTTGCGGCCTGAGAGACGCCCGTGAGAGAAGCCGTACTCGCCCGGGTTCTCGGAAAGGGAGTCCCCCCAGTTCGTATAGACCCGGCCCGCCTGCAGAAGATTTCGAGAGCGCACCGAGTGCCCCTAGTTAAGGAGGATGTTCCAGAGGAGAGGGGCGAGCTCATCCGCCTCGTGCCAGCAACTCCCTTGCGGCGGTGACCAGCTCGCCGTTGCCCGAGGCTACGTGCCCGTCGGGCAGATAGAGCCTCCAGACCGGTACGGATGCCATGGCCGCGCGCCACGGCGCGGCGGTTGACCGCCCACGAGGCGATGCCGTCGCCGTGGTGGACCTGCTCGAGCCTGACGCCGCCTTCGGCGAGCGCCCGCTCGATGGCCTCGGCGTGGGCGACCGCATCATGGGAATCGGGGTCCAAGGGCTCGACCAGCGCCCTTACGCAGCACGGCGCTATCCCCGAGGCGACGAAGGCGCGCGCGTCGTCGAGCGACAGCAGGCCAGCCTCGATCCCGACGCCCCCCGCGACGAGCAATTCGCAGAGCTTGAGAATCCCCTCCTCTCCCTGATTTGCCGTCACCAGATCAGGAAGCACCGTCCAGGAGGCGACGAGCGCGCGGCGGCGCTCGGGGTCGGGCTCGATAGCTGCCGAGGTGCTCAGCGAAACGGGAATGCCGGGGCACGCGGCGCGGACCGCGCGCAGCGCCACGGCGCAAGGCCCCGCCTCGAGCGTTTGGCGGCCGTGGCCGTCGTAGGGGTGCAGGTGCACGGATCGGGCGCCGGCTGCTACCGCATCGCGTGCCTCGGCGGCGAGTTCTTCGGGCGTGCGAGGTGTTGCGGGATGGTCGCGATCGCCGTTGAGCGCCGCCTGCAGCAATCGGTTAGCACTCTTCAAGGATGAGCGGCTGCCTCCGCCAGGGATGATTTCTAGTCGCTGACCTCGGGCTCTGATCCGGCCCACATCCTCACCGCCTGCTCGCCCGCTGCGTAGTAAGCGAACGCTAGGATTGTCTCTTCTTGGGAGGTGAGGGTATGTCCGAGGTTCTGCTTCGAGAGGATCTCCTTTACCCGTTGCCAGATCTCTTCTTCGTTCATGGAGCGAGTATGAGGTTAAGGACTCTCGCACGCAAGCCGTTTCTCGTGCCAGCAGGGATAGGTCCTCGAACTAGGAACTCACGTCGGGGTTGGGGGCCGGTAGGATGCCTATTAGACTTGGTCTTCCTACGAGCTAGCGGAAACCGAAAGCCTTCGAAGCTATTAGTGTCGAGGTACGCCAATGAAGATACTGCAGGTGCTCGGCATCTTCTCGCTGCCATCGTCTTCAGCTACTCCTTCATGTCACAGCGCACTGCCCTTTTTCGTCTCCTATATAGAGAACGGTGTGTTAGAGAATGATGTGTTGGGCCGATCAAGGAGCTGAGCCCATGACGGCGTGGACTGAAGACTTCGAGCGGCATCGCTCGCTCCTGTTCTCGATAGCGTACCGGATGCTCGGCAGCGTCGCGGAGTCCGAGGATGTCGTGCAGGAGGCCTACCTGCGTTGGCGGGAGGTGCCCGAGGGGGAGGTGCGCTCGCCCAAGTCTTACCTGTCGGCCGTGGTCACGCGCCTCTCGATAGACCGGCTGCGTTCGGCGCGGCGCGAAGAGTATATCGGTCCCTGGCTACCCGAACCGCTGATCTCGGATCGCGCAGAGGA
>DASQWQ010000241.1:0-5733 GCA_035640175.1 Rubrobacter sp.
ACCTCGAATCCGGGCACATCATCCGGCGGATCCGGAATCACCTGCCGCTCCTGGTGCCTGTCTTCGTCACGACCGTCCGGTCCACGAACGTCTTTTCTATGGCGCTGGAGTCCAAGGGGTTCGGGGCCCGTCCCAGGCGCACGTTCTTCCTCCACACAGCCATGAGCGGGAGGGACGCGCTGATTATAGTGGGCTTCGTGGTGCTCCTGGCAGCGCGCATCGCGCTGCGTGTGGCTGGGTACGGGGGGCTGGAAGGGTTCAGTAGATAGCGTAGGCGAGTCCAAGGAGGTGCGAAAATGAAAGAAGTCCTTACCATGTTGCGCCACACGCAGATGGTGGTGCTGGTGGCTTTGAGCGCGGCCATCTATGCGGCGGTCTTGATCCCGTTCAAAGGATTCCCCCTCGTCCCTGGCTATATCGAGCTGCGACCGGCCAACGCTTTTCCGATCGTCTTCGGACTCCTGTTCGGCCCGGCGGGGGCCTGGGGGGCGGCGATAGGGAACCTGATCGGGGACTTCTTCGGCACCCTGTCGCTGGGGAGCCTCGGTGGTTTCGTGGGTAATTTCTTCCTTGCCTTACTGCCGTACAAGATGTGGAGCGTCTTCTTCCGGCGCGATGAGAACATGGAGGAAAACGTGGACTCCGGCAAGAAGTTCGGGGTGTTTATCCTTCTGGTCCTCCTGGCCTCGGCCGTTTGCGCTGCCATAATCGCCTGGTGGCTCGACTTGCTGGGGTTCTTCCCGTTCATAGTGTTCTTCGCCCTCATATTCTTCAACAACGCCGTAATGGGGGGCGTGCTTGGACCCATCCTTCTACTCGCTCTCTATCCCCGGGTGAAGCGATGGGGGCTGCTGTGGACCGAGATAGTGGAGCCCGAGGACGCCTCGTCCTCCAGGCTACAGAGGACGGGCGCCGTCCTGGTATGGGTCGGGGCCATCGGCGCGGTCGTCGTCGGCCTGATCCTCGGCCTCGCTGAGCGAGCCCCCGGCAACCTGGGCATCGGGCTCGGGCTGATCCCCTTCCTACTCCTTATCCTCGTCGGCAGCTTCATGCTTGGTGTGCGCGAGCAGGTAGAGGCCGTCGAGGAGACGATGGCCGCCGAAGGTGAGGAATCCGGAGCCTAAGAGGGGGGATATGTTCGGAGAATCCATCGTCAGGGACCCCGCGCTCGCCCCCGACGGCCACAGGAAGATAGACTGGGCCGCCGAGCACTCACCGGTCCTCAACGCCGTCCGCGACAAATACTTGAAAGACGGCACCTTCGAGGGCCTCGGCGTCGGCGTCGCCCTCCCTATAGAGGCCAAGACCGCCTACCTTACGGTCGTGCTTGTCGAGGCGGGGGCTGACGTCGCCGTGGCTAGCCCTGGTCCGTTCTTCGTGCAGGACGATGTGGCTGCGGCCCTCGCGGAGCGCGGCGTGACGGTCTACGCCTCATCCGAGAACGACCCCGAAGACGCCGACAGGGAGCTTGAGCGGGTGCTCGACCGGGCCGCGGGCGACAGGGAGGCCGTCTTTATAGACGATAGGGCAGGGCTAGTACGTCTCGCGCACACGACGCGGCGGAACTTACTGGAGCATATCCGCGGGGCCTCTGAGGAGACGACGAGCGGGGTGGCGAAGTTCAGGGCCATGGAGCGGGAGGGAGTCCTCGAGTTCCCAGTTATCGCGGCGAACGACGCCAGGTGCAAGTACCTCTTCGACAACCGCTACGGGACGGGCCAGTCCACGCTTACGGCGATCATGCAGAGCACCAACCTGATGGTCGGCGGCAAACGCGTCGTCGTGCTCGGCTACGGGTGGTGCGGCAAGGGTATCGCCCGCTACGCTGCAGGACTCGGCGCCCGTGTCTCTGTCTGCGAGATCGACCCCGTGCGCGGCCTCGAAGCCTACGCAGATGGGTTCGATGTGCTGCCGGCCCTCGATGTCGCTGAGATCGGGGAGGTCTTCATTACGGCGACAGGGAGCCGCGACGTGCTTACGGCAGGGCACTTCGAGCGGATGCGGGACGGTGCGATCCTGGCCAACGCCGGCGGCGTGGATGTGGAGATAGACGTGGACGGTCTTACGGCCGCGGCGACGGGCGTGCGCGAGGTTCGCCGTAACATCGAGGAGTTCACCACAGCCGACGGCCGTAGATTGCACCTCGTCGGGCGCGGCATGGTCGTCAACCTCACAGCGAGCGACGGGCACCCCATCGAGATCATGGACCTCACTTTCGCGATCCAGGCCCTCTGCGCCTACCATCTCGCGAACGAGCACGCCTCGATGGAGAACAAAGTTCACCTACTCCCCAGGGAGATAGACGACGAGGTGGCCACAATGAAGCTCGACGCCGTTGGCATGGGCGTCGACGCACTGACGCCGGAGCAGGAGGGGTTTCTGGCCGACTGGCGAGAGTGAGGGACGCTTCAGTCGGCTGCGTCGACCAGGTGGCCTTCGTTGCTGCAGGAGCGGCGGCGTAAAGCTCACACTATACGACTTGCAAGATGTATTAAACTAGAGAGGCTAAAGATTTTGCATGTATGAGGGGTGTTTTAGATGGCTCAGAGAGCATATGACGTCGTGATAATCGGATCGGGTCCTGCCGGGTACACGGCGGCCCTGTACGCCGCGCGGGCGAGCCTGAATGTGCTGGTCTTCCAGGGTTTCGAGAGCGGCGGGCAGCTCATGCTGACCTCCGACGTGGAGAACTACCCTGGGTACAAAGACGGCGTCATGGGGCCTGAGATGATGGACGACTTCGAGGCCCAGGCCGCGCGTTTCGGGGCCGAGATGCGTCCCGAGAACATCGAGAGGGTGGATCTCTCGGAGCGTCCGTTCAAATTGTGGGCCGAGGATGAGGATGAGCCGACTTTAGCAAAGGCCGTGGTGATCGCCACGGGCGCCAAGGCCAAGTGGCTTGGGCTCGAGAGCGAGCAGCAGTTGATGGGCAAGGGCGTCAGCGGCTGCGCCACGTGCGACGCGTTCTTCTACAGGGGCAAGAAGGTCGCCGTAGTCGGCGGGGGGGACACAGCGATGGAGGAGGCCGGCGTCCTCGCCAAGTTCGCAGACGAGGTCTTCTTGATCCACCGTCGCGACGAGTTCAGGGCGTCCAAGATCATGCTCGAAAGGGCGCGTAAGAACCCCAAGATCACGTTCATAACAGACACGGTCGTAGAGGATATCCTGGGCAAAGATGCCGTCGAGGGGGTGCGCATAAGGAACGCGAAGACCGGCGAGGAACGGACCATCGAGGTCAGCGGCTTCTTCACGGCCATCGGACACACCCCTGCAACCTCTCTCTTCGAGGGGCAGGTCGAGATGAAAGAGGGCGGCTACGTCATACAGAAGGAAAACACCATGACGAGCGTCCCCGGCGTGTTCGCCGCCGGTGATGTCTCAGACACTCGCTACCGCCAGGCTGTAACGGCCGCCGGTGACGGCTGCAGGGCCGCCATCGACAGCGAGCGCTGGCTCGAGGAGCAGGGCGAGGCACCCGAGGAAGCCGAGGATCCCGGCGTGTGGACCGCCGAGAAGGACGTGGCGAACTTCTAGGACCTGGATTCCGGGATCCTTCCCAAGCCGTTGGATGCCTCCCCCTCGAGAACGGCGGGGCGTAGTTTTCCCTGACGACGAGTATAATGCGCCGCCGGCGAGGGAACGAAGGCGGGGTAAGCGGGTCAGCCACCGATAGTATCAGACATCGCGCGGTCTACCCGGACGAGCGACCTCTTCGATGAATCGGTACGCCCATGCCACTCGGCACATTCCCAAACATCTGTGATACCGAGTCCGTTTAAATCGCCTCGCTCATCACGCAGCATTCGGCCACCAGTGGTAGCGGAGGTGGTAGCGGATGAGCTTGGGCTGGTTGCTCAAAGCCGCGCAACGATCCACCAGTGCTTCCTCCAGTTGCTCGATCTCCTCGAAGTGGCGGTTTGCAACCCCTTCGTTGGAAAGTGGCCAGAGTCTTTCTGAGGGCTGTAGCTCAGGGGAGTCAGAGGGCAACAACTCCAGGTGTATCCCTTCTGGGACCTCTAGCTTGTTCTTTGCGGTGTGCCACCCAGCTTGATCAATCACCAGCAGGATGCCGTAGTCCAGGCGTTGGAGTTGGGGTTGATCGATCTCCCCTGAGGATAGCGCCCCGTCGGGACTCTGGCGCGAATGTAGCAGGGCCACACAAAGGACCCCCGCGAGCGCCTGGGGAAGCAGTAGGCTCCACCTGTGGAAGCCGAACACGTAGGCGCTGGCCGCCTGGATCCAAAACCTTAAAGGGGGCTTGTCCACCGAGACGAACCCCGCGTCGAAGGAGGCGAAGAAGAAGTTGTGCCAGCTGGCGAGCATGTTCTTGACGGTGGCGGCGTAGTAGACGTTGGCGTACTCCTCTCTCCTCAGCCAGGAGAGGTTCAAGAAGGCGGACAGGGCTAGGACCACCGTCAAGCCCAAACGTTGGAGGCTCTTCCCCTCACGCTTGTTAGCGGCGGAGTCGCCGAAAAACTTCCTCTTCTCCAAAAAGCTCTTCGTAGGGCACTGTCTTTCGGTTGCCTACGTGCTCTTTCAAGGTCACAGTCTTCGCACTCTACCTGCTGCTGCTGATGGTGTGGTGGGTTGCCTCCCAAGCTTTCGGGCGGATTATCCTGGTTCGGAGCGTTTTTGGAGCGTGCGGAGGTGCCTGAGGACTAAGACCAGGGCAAAGCCTAAAGCCAGCACACCGCTTACGAAGAGGTTTCCGCGGATGGAGGACCCTACGACGAAAGCCGCATCTATGCGGAGGGTCTCGATGAGGAAACGACCCACCGAATAGAGGCTCACGTACAGCACGAAGACGTCGCCATCCTTTAGGCGCTCCGAGAAGCGGCGGGCGACCCAGAGTAAGGCTAGGCATACCAGTACGTCCCACAGTGACTCGTAGAGGAAGGTGGGGTGGAAAGAGGTCGCGTCGGCGAACTCCGTGGGCCTGTTCTCGGGCGCTATGCCGATGGCCCACGGCAGGTCGGAGGGTCGCCCGAATAGCTCCTGGTTAAAGTAGTTACCCCATCGGCCTATGGCCTGGCCCAGTACGAGTCCCGGGGCGGCTGCGTCGGCGAAAGCGAGGGGGCTTATGCCACGGTACCAGCTGAAGAGCAGCAAGCCGAGAAAGCCACCCGCAACCGCCCCGTAGATCCCCAAGCCCCCCTCCCAGCCTTCCAGGACCTTTGGGAAGGGGTTGCGGGTGTATCGATGGTACTCGGTCAAAACGTGGTAGAGGCGGGCCCCGACAAAGCCCAGCGGGACCACGAAGAAGAGCGAACCCAACGCCAGGGCGCCGTCGTAGCCCCTGCGGGCGAGCTCTCGTGCAGTGAGCCAGGTGCCGACGGCTATGCCCAGCGCGATAAAGATCCCGTAGTAGCGCAGGGCGAACGGCCCGGCCTCGAAGATCACCGGTGAGGGCGGGCTGGGCAGCGAGAGGAGTGCCGAGAGTGCCTGAGGCAACGCGATCACCTCTCCCGCCGCGTCTCGGCGGCGGAGGGCGCCGAATCGGTCGTTATGCGAGCTCCGTCCGGGAACACCTTCTCTTGGCTGCGGGGGTTAATCAGGTTGTAGTAGTAGCCACGGTATTTGTCCGATGCCACCACCAGAAGCCCTGCCACCTCGTCGAGGGTCTGCTTCGTGGAGGTGGCGTCGCCGACGTTCGTCCCTTCGGGGCCTTGCATAAACAGGGTCCCGCGGCCGTCCTCGAAGGAGATGTCGTCCAGGTCGGTGCGCTTGTAGTAG
>DASQWQ010000242.1:0-3931 GCA_035640175.1 Rubrobacter sp.
CCCCGCCTGATCGTCGACCTGCGCTGGTTCGGCCTCGTCGAGCCCCAGTACGAGAGCCGCATGACCTTCTCTGACACCATTACAGACGCTTTCGGCATGCCGCAGCTGACCTTCGAGTGGATCATAAGCGACGAAGACCGACGCAAGCAGCACCGGATGATGGGAGATATGCTGCGGGCTGCCCAAGCGCTTGGGGGCTTCCTGCCAGGATCTGAGCCGCAGTTCGTCGTGCCCGGGCTGCCGATCCACGCCACCGGGACCACCCGCATGGGCAGGAGCCCCGACGACAGTGTGGTAGACGCGAACTCGCAGGTGTGGGGCATCGAGAACCTGTACCTGGGCGGCAACGGTCTCATTCGCCGTGGTGCGGCGAGCAACCCGACCCTGACCAGCATCGCGATGGCCTTGAAGTCTGTCGAGCACATCATCCAGATGGAAGGGACGAGGGGCGACGAGACAAGGGGAGCAGGCGCGCCCGCTTCTCCCCCCGAGGAGAGGGCCTGAAGACCATGTTCGACAGGCACAAGGTGTCTTTGGGGATTACCCCCACCGGCTGGACGAACGACGATATGCCTGGGCTGGGTGACGACATCCCGTTTGAGCAGTGCGTCAGCGAGATGGCGCTGGCCGGCTTCGAGGGCTGCAGCGTCGGCCACAAGTACCCGAAGGACCCCGAGGTGCTAAAGCGAGAGCTAGGGCTGCGAGGCTTGAGGGTTTCAGAGCCGTGGGCGAGCACGCTTTTCACGGTTGCGGAGATGGAGAACCGGACGGTCGAGGGCTTCCGCCAGCAGATGGCCTTCATCAAAGAGATGAGCGGCACCGATGTGGTGGTAGCGGAGCTCGGCCACGCGGTGCACCAGCAGCCGGTCTACGTGCTCGCCAACAAGCCGATCTTCTCGGACGAGCAGTGGGGTCGCATGGTCGAGGGGCTGAACCGCCTCGGGCGGATGGCGGCTGAGGAGAACATGCGGCTCTGCTACCACCATCATATGGGCACCGGTGTGCAGACGCGGGCCGAGGTGGACCGTCTGATGAACGACACCGACCCTGAGGTGGTACACCTGCTCTTCGATACCGGCCACCTGTACTGGGCGGGCGATGACCCCCTCGATATGGCACGCGCGTACGCGGAGCGCATCAAGCACGTCCACCTCAAGGACATCCGCCAGGATGTGCTCGACCACTGCATGGAGCGTAAGATGAGCTTCCTGGAGTCGGTGATCGAGGGAGCGTTCACCGTGCCGGGCGACGGGGTCATCGATTTCGAGCCGATCTTCCGCACGCTTGCGGACGCCGGGTACGAGGGCTGGCTGATTGTGGAAGCCGAGCAGGACCCACACAAGGCGAACCCGCTCGAGTACGCCAAGAAGGCGCGCGCGTACCTCGGCCAGGTGACGGGACTCTGAACAGGAGAGACGAGGATGCGACATCATCTCGTTGATGAGACCAACGGCAGGCGCACCTTCGTGGTCGCGCTGGAGATCGGGGAGGAGGTGGTGAGCACTATCACCGAGCTCGCCCAGGAGTTGTCGCTGGGCAGCAGCAGCATGACCGGGATCGGGGCGTTCCAGCATGTCCGGTTAGGCTGGTTGGATTGGGAGCGATCCGGCTTCAGGGAGAACGTGCTCGACGAACAGGTCGAGCTTCTGTCGCTGGTCGGCAACATCGCCGACTCGGAGGAAGGAACCCCCAAGCTCCATGCGCACGTCGTCGTCGCCTGCCACGACGCGACGACCCGGGGCGGGCACCTCGTCGAGGCGATCGTACGCCCGACACTGGAGCTCGTGATCGTCGAGTCCCCGGAGCACCTCCAGCGGCGTCACGACGAGAAGACCGGACTGGTCCTTCTTAAACCCTAACCCAGCGGAGGTTAACGATGCGCTTTGGGATCACTGGACTACTGTTCACCGACACATTCGACGAAGGGGACCTGCCTCTCCTCAATCGTTGCCGCGAGTTCGGCTTCGACGTTCTGGAGATCTGCCCGGTAGAGCCGGACCGCTTCCCGGCCCGGCGCGTGCGGCAGCTTGCCGACGAGCTGGGTATGTCAATCAACATCAACTACGCACTCCCGGAGGAGGCGAACACCATCTCGCCGGACCCGGAGGTGCGGCGCCGGGGGGTCGAGCTTTTGAAGAAGCTGGTAGACCTCTGCTCCGAGGCGGGGGCGGAGATCTACTGCGGCGCGAACTACTGTGCTTGGAGGTACTTCACCGGACGGCGGAGAACGGAGGACGAGTGGAAGTGGGCGGTCGAGTGCTATCGCCAGGCCGCCGAGTACGCGCAGGAGCGCTCCGATCTCGTGCTCGCGGTTGAGGCCCTCAACCGGTTCGAGTCGTTCTTCCTCAACACCGCGGCGGACACGCTCCGCTTCGTCGAGGACGTAGACATGCCGAACGTGAAGGTCCACCTGGACACCTTCCACATGAATTGTGAGGAGGACGACATCGGCGCCGCGATCCGCACCTGCGGTGACCGCCTCGGCTACTTTCACGCCTGCGGCAGCCAGCGGGGCATCCCCGGCCGCGACATGGTCCCCTGGCGAGAGACCCTCACGGCGCTGCGCGATTCCGGCTATCAGGACTGCATCACCATCGAGTCCTTCAATTCGCGTCTCAAGTTCGCGCCGCTCGTCAGCATCTGGCGGGACCTCGCAGACTCGCCCGAACAGCTGGCCACCGAGGGTCTCACCTTTCTGAGAAGTGTCTACCAGGACGTCTACGGCGATGCGCCCCACGCAAACGCAAGCAAAAAGAGGAGGTAGAGTTCAGGCCGAGAACGGCGTCGCTGTCAGGTTGCGGTCCAATCACTCAAGCTAGTAGAAAGGAGTCCGCTATGGCAACCGTCGAGGTCATCCACTTCCGGATGGTCGAGGGCGCGGACGAGGAGGAGCTCATCCGTGAAGACGAGCGTGTCGGGAGGGAGTATACCCCCAAGCAGCCCGGCTTCCGGAACAGGGAGAGCGCCAAGAACGACCAGGGCGATTGGGTGGTCATCGTCCATTGGGACGATACGCAGTCCGCCAAAGCGTCGATGGAGAAGTTCCTCAACGACCCCACGGCCAAGCGGTTCCTCGAACTGATGGATAGCGACACGTACAGCATGGTCCACTACCAGACCGTGCTCAACACCTAGGGCGCCAACAGCCGCGAACACGTCGGCCCGCGAGGGCCGCAGCGAGGGGCGTCCCTAAGGAGAGGAGATCGGCTGGTAGCGAGAGAACCGCGGTGTCGGCACCTTACGCTGCGTGTACCCGAACCGATAGCCTCAGCGCACAAGATGCGGGCGAAAGATCGGCAGGCGAAGGCAGCGTTCAGAACACCGACAACTGTTGAGAAGTCAAGCAGACGAGAGGGTAAGGAGGATGGACACGAATCCACGGGCGGATCGCGCGCAAATTACGGAGAAGGTCCCGTCGTTCGAGCGGTTTTTCGAGCAGGAGCACCTGCTCACCGATCGGATCCTCGACTGCGCGACGGCAATCGTCAAGCAGCTCAGAGCCTTGCCGGATGGTGCAACGATCTCCCGCGATCTGTACGCGGCGATGGCGCTTCTCGTTTACCTGAACGAGAATTTTGCAGATCAGACCCATTTGGCACAGGAAGAGGCCGCGATCCCGCTCGCCGTCGCGCGGGGGATGCCCTCAAGAGATGTCGAATGGGTCTATTCCGACCATGATCAGGGCCGTGCGTATGCCAAAGCAGCGGGTGTCGCTTGGGGTCGTACCAACGCCGGAGACGAAACCGACTTGCCGCACGCGAACGATGATTTCGCGCGCTGCACCGAGGGACTGGTCAAGATGTTCGCGTACCACGCAGAGCGGGAGGATCAAAGCCTGTTCCCGGAGATGGCCCGCTATCTCAGCGACGACGACCTGATCATGCACGTGGTCACGCCGATCGGCCCCCCGTATGTCTCACCGTATATCACG
>DASQWQ010000243.1:0-4876 GCA_035640175.1 Rubrobacter sp.
AGCTGGTTCCACTGCTTGCAGGCGACCTCGCAGGCCTTGCATCCTATACAGACCGTAGTATCGGTCAGGAATCCTGTCGCCACTAGGCCTTCCCTTCTAGCGCGGTGCGCCGGATCTCCTCCACTGGCGATGCCGGATCTCTGCTTATACGGAACATCTTGTGTCCCAGGGCCACGCTCTGGGGAGTGTAGATTCTGTCGACCATTCCCGTGCCCATGTTGTAGTAGACGCCTGGCTCGAGAACCTTCGCGCTCCTTATCGGCTTCAGGTTTCTAAGGGCGGCCTCGGGATGCTCGACGAGCCAGACCCCGAGGTCCATGAGATCCTGCTGCATCATCTCCCTGCTGCGGCTCTCCTCGACGCTCACGCGCGCGCCTTACGGAGCGCCCAGTAGAGGAGTCCCCAGGCCGCCCCGAACACCGCGTGGTCTATTACGGGGAGCAGGACTTTCGGCGTCTTCTGGGTCCAGGGCGCCCGGTGGACACCGGTGAGCGGCAGCCAACTCGCCCATCCCACGCCCCAGGCCAGCACCCCAAGCGCCGACCCTACGGAGGCCTCTTCCCCAGGACCGCCCCTCTCCCTGCGCAGGAGGCCAAAGGACATCCCCGTCCCGGCACCGTAGGCGAAGTGTGCGAAGACGGTCAGAAGGCGCCGGCCCCACGGCGAGAGTTCCCCGACGAGCCCGAGTTCCTCGACGCGATCAACGACCTGCATCGGGGCGGTCTCGAAGACCAGCCCGATCTTCGACCAAGCCTGGCGCAGCCCCGACAGTACGATCGTGGCCCCGAGCCCGCCAAGGGCTCCGGTCAGGGCCCTGTCCCTAGCAGCCACGCCCTTATACCCGGCCAGCTTCGAGGTTGGCCGTGAAAGCCTTGGCCTCGTGGATGGCGACGTTGGCCTCGAGGGAGACCGGCATCAGATCGTTGACGACGTCGCCCCGGACGAGACCGTTGGGACCCCAGTGGTAGGGGAGGCCAATGGTGTGGATCTTCTTTCCCTGGAAATCGTAGACCGGGATGCGGTCTGAGACCAGGGCCTTGCAGTGGATCTTACCCCGGCTCGTCGAGACGGTGACCCAGCCGGTGTTGTTCACGCCTTTCTCGGCGGCCAGCTCGGGGCTGATCTCGCAGAACAACTCGGGCTGCAGCTCGGAGAGCCAGGGGATCCAACGACTCATCGCCCCGGAGGTGTGGTGCTCGGTGAGGCGGTACGTCGTCACCACATACGGGTATCTCGGGTCCTCGGGCGGGTTGTACGGGTTGTCCGGCCTGTCCATGAGCCTTACCGCAGGGTCATACTGTACGTTGTCGTAGAGCAGGTTGGGAACCGGGGACTCGACCGGCTCGTAGTGGACCGGGAGCGGACCGTCGGCGAGGCCCACGGGGGCGAAGAGCCAGCCGAGCCCGTCGCCGTTGACGATGAAAGGTCCGTCTCCCGGTATGGCGTCGTCGCCCCTGGCATCGGGCTCAGGCCTGTAATCCGGCCGCTTGGTCGCGGTGAAATCAGGGATGTCCTGGCCGACCCACTTGCCCTGCTCCTCGTCCCACCAGACGTACTTTTTCTCCTCGGACCAGGGTCTGCCCTCCGGATCGGCGGAGGCCCGGTTGTAGAGGATGCGGCGGTCTGCGGGCCAGGCCCAGCCCCACTCGTTCGCCGCAGGGGGCTGCTCCGTCCGGGGCTTGCGCCTTCTGGCCTGATTGATGCCGTCGGCGTAGGCGCCCGAGTAGATCCAACCGCCACAGGCCGTCGTGCCGTCGTCTTCGAGTTCGGCGAAGCCGCTGACCGGCCTGCCGTCGGCCACGGTGTAGCCGCTGATCTCCTTGAGGATGCTCTCGATGTGTGGTTCCTCGCGTTCGCCCTCGGTCGGGTAGTCCCAGGTCATAATTTTGACGAGCGTGTCGCGCGGCTCTTCGGAATCCTTGTATAGCTCCTTGAGCCTGCGTCCCAAATGGAAGACGAACCAGGCGTCGCTCCTGGCATCGCCCGGCGGTTCGACGGCCTTGTCGTGCCACTGCAGCATGCGCTGGGTCTGGGTAAAGGAGCCGTCCTTCTCGGCGACGAGCCCTGAGGGGATGAAGAAGACCTCCGTTGCGCACTCCTCGGGGTTTACGCCTTCCATCTTCCAGGCGGTAGCGGTCTCTATCTCGTAGGCATCCAGGACCACGAGCCAGTCCAGGTTCCTCAAGGCGTCCTGGGCCAGCTGGACGTGCGGCCCACCGACTGCGAAGTTCTGCCCGAAGACGAAGCAGCCCTTCACGTCTCCGTCCTTCATGTCCACGATCGTCGGGTAGTAGGAGTAGTCGCCCGAAAGGCGCGGGAAGTGGTCGAAGACCTCGTCGCCCCTCTCGGGGTCGAAGGCCTCGCCGTACCAGGCCTTGAACAGGCTGGTTATGTACTTGGGGAAGTTGTTCCACCACCCCGTGGAGGCCGTCTGGCTCTCCACGTAGTCGTCCCAGGTGTCGTTGTCCATGTTCACATCGGGCATCGGCAGGTAGCCTGGAAGGATGTTGTAGAGGGTCGCTATGTCCGTCGAGCCCTGAATGGTTGCATGCCCACGCAGGGCCATGATGCCGCCGCCAGGACGCCCTACGTTGCCCAGAAGTAGCTGCAGGATGGCGGCGGTGCGAATGATCTGGACGCCCTTGGAGTGCTGAGTCCAACCAACGGCGTAGCAGAGCGAGGTGGTCTTCTCGGGCGTCGAGTTCTCGCAGATGGTCTCGGCGACCTTTTCGAACGCCTCCCGCGGGGTGCCGCAGACCTTCTCGACCATCTCCGGCGTGTACTTGGCGAAGTGGCGCTTGAGGAGTTGAAAGACGCATCGCTCGTGCTCGAGCGTCGGGTCGGTCGGGCGCGGCTCGCCCTCGTTCGGCGCCGACTCCCCGCCGGTACCCTCGCCGATGAGGCGCCCCTGACTCCCCCCGACGGGGGCGTAGTCTATGGGCGTGCCCTCGTAGCGCCAGCTCGACGGGTCGTACTGCTTGTTCTCCTCGTCCCAACCTGAGAACAGGCCAGAGGCGCCTGCATCCTCGAACTCCTCGGTGACGAGGGTCGCAGCATTGGTGTAGTGGACGACGTATTCCCTGAAATACCGCTCGTTCTGGATGACGTAGTTGATCAAGCCGCCGAGGAACGCTATGTCCGTGCCTGGCCTTATGGGGGCGTAGATGTCGCACAGGGCCGAGGTGCGTGTGAAGCGCGGGTCGACATGGATGAGCTTCGCGCCCTTGCGCTTGGCGATCATGGGGTGCCTGAAGCCGACAGGGTGGGCCTCGGCCATGTTGGAGCCTTCGATCAGGATGCAGTCTGAGTTCTGCAGATCCTGCAGGGTGGTGGTGGCCCCGCCCCTACCGTACGTGATGCCCAGACCGGGCACCGTAGAACTGTGTCATATCCGCGCCTGATTGGTGATACGTACGAACCCCAAAGTGTGGAAGAGCTTGGTTATGAGGTAGTTCTCCTCGTTGTCTATCGTGGCCCCGCCGATCGAGGCGACGGCCGTCGAGCGGCTGACCTTCTTGCCTTCCTCGCCCCTGTCCTGCCAGTTCTCGTCGCGCGTCTTCTTGACCCTCTCGGCGATCATGCCGAGCGCCTCGTCGAGCGAGAGATCTTCCCACTCCGCCGAGTACGGCCTGCGGTAGCGGACCTTCGTCCAGCGGTAAGGCGAGACGTGTAGCCCGAAGGTGGCCGAGCCCTTCGGACAGAGCGTGCCTGCGTTTATGGGGCTGTCGGGGTTGCCTTCTATGTCTATAATGCGCCCGTCGCGGTGGTAGACGAGCGTCGAGCAGCCTACGGCACAGTAGGGACACACGCTGACGGTCTTCTCCACACCCTCATCGGAGATGCGCGAGCGGATGGCGCGGGTCGCCGGGCTTACTGGATGCTCGACCTTCGTACCGACGTGGTTCCGGATCTTCTTCCAGAGACCATCTTTCTCCGTGAGCTTGAAGAGCATACCTGACCCCTTCTACGCCAAGGATGTGATTGTCCGGGTTCTCCCCCTGATTCTAACCTTATTCACCCCGTCACGAAACCATGTCCTAACCCGTCGCGCAGCTGTGCCGGCTACCCTTGTATGTAGTCTCGTTCTTGCACCAACACGCAATATCTGGTACTTTGTCGGGAGTGGGTTTTCGGGGGAAAGGAGCTTGCCTGGACATCTGAGATGCGCCCCCACGCCGGCAAGGGTACGTTTGGCGGCGCGGTCGAGCGGGAATAGAAATTATTGCATTTGAGCGTCTCCGGCTAGTGGGAAAGGAGAGATTCAGCTAATGGCTGACAACAGGGTGGTGGTCTATAAGGGCCCCGGCGAGGTAGCGGTAGAGGACATCGAGTACCCGAAGCTTGAAGTTCCGGGTGAGGTAGCGGATGCGATGGGGATGAGCAAAGAGGCCCCGCACGCCGTCATCCTCAGGATCGTCGCCACCAACATCTGTGGCTCAGATCAGCACATGGTGCGCGGACGGACGACGGCCCCCGTCGGGCAGACTCTGGGGCATGAGATCACGGGCGAAGTCGTCGAGAAAGGTAACGACGTACAGTTCATCAACGAAGGTGACATCTGCTCCGTGCCTTTCAACATCGCCTGCGGCCGCTGCCGCAACTGCAAGGAGCGCAAGACCGGCGTGTGCCTGAACGTGAACCCGGCCCGCGCGGGCTCGGCATACGGTTACGTGGACATGGGCGGCTGGACCGGCGGGCAGGCCGAGTACGTTTTGGTGCCGTTCGCGGACTTCAACCTGCTCAAGTTTCCCGATAGGGACCAGGCGCTAGAGAAGATTTTGGACCTGACCATGCTCTCGGACATCTTCCCCACCGGCTACCACGGCGCCTACACGGCCCAGGTTACGACCGGCTCGACGGTCTACGTCGCGGGCGC
>DASQWQ010000244.1:0-25581 GCA_035640175.1 Rubrobacter sp.
CTCAGTGTCTCTGTCTGCGTCGCCTGTTTCGCCGAGTGGACTATCCAGGCCCGTGGGAGCGCGTCACGGTTCTCCAGCACATCTACCCGGTCGTCGCTGTAAACGGCCGGGTTGGTGTCTTTCAGCTCACGCAGGACGCTCTGCTCCTGCTGCGCGACCGCGGGCACGATCATGTACCGAACGTTGAGGAGATCCAGCAAGGGAGTGTCCAGTCCTTCGGGGACCACGTCCGTGTCGTGGTACCCCTGGGATCTCCCGTTGAGCGCCTCTATGTACTCGTCGTAGCGGGCGATGTGGACAGCGTTGTAGCCCTGGATACTTTGCAATCCTGATACAGTTCCCAGGTTGCTGGCCAGAAGCGCGGTCGTATCCCGTTCGGCGAACCAGTTGTTGTAGTGAAAGCTGCGCTTCTCACCATGCGGGTGTGGGCCGAACCCGAAGTAGCGGGCCGGCGCCTCCTCGGTCTCAGACCGGAGGAACTTTGCTGCTCCCGTGGGTTCGTAATACCTGGTAAGGTCGATCTTCAGCAGTTCCTTTCCCAAGTCGGCGGTTTCGTAGTCTGCGAGGGTCGCCCTCCCCGCCGCGAACAGGTCGACAAACACCACGAGCACCATCAGGAACGCGGCGATTCGGCGCCTCAGCGAGGAGACAGCGTAGATCATCGCGCACACGTTGGCGGCGACGAGGGCCAACAGCGACGCTGCAGGGATCGTTATGCCCAGATCTGTAGAGAGCAGATCCTGGACGCCTCCCGATATCCCGAAGATTATGAGTAAGAGCGAGGTCAAGACGGGAACAGCGACCAGAATTCCTGCGCTTCTGCCTCGCTCTCCCAGGCGGCTCAACGTGGCGCCGGCCAGTAGGGCGAACCCGAGGTACAGGATCACCTTTATCCGGGCGGGGCCGTGCGGGTGTATCCATTCGAAACCGGGTAACAGATGGTACAGCACCGAATGCAGCGGCGTGATTTCACGGCCCGCCAGGATGAGAGTGCAGAGTACGAGAACGACGAAGTATGGCACAGCGTGCCGTCCGCGAGCAAGGAGAGGTGCCGCAAGGGCCAGAGCCAGGGTGGCCAGACCAGGATAAACCAAGCCAGGAACCAGCAGCCTCTTCCAGTCCTCCGACGTCCATCCTCCCCAGGCCGCCCTTACCCCTTCGATATTGGCGTAACCGTCCGCCAGGCTCGACAACGTCTGGTACTCGAGGCGGGGAAGTATCCCCGCGGCAGCGAGGCCGAACCCGAACACCAGCACGCCGCCACCGTGCAGTAGAAGTCCCAAAGCTCGGCCCCGGATACCGCGGACGTTTTCCGGCGGGAACAGGAGCGTGCGGTAGGCCACGTAGCTGCCCAGGGCGAGCAGGGCGTAGTAGGAGCCCTGCCCGGGCCAAGCGGCCAGTACCTGGCTCAAGGCCAGCCCGCCCACACCCCACCACAGACCTCGATCCAGCCATCGGGAGCTCCGGATCGCCAGCTCCGCGCCCAGGACTGCGAGCGGCAACCACGTCATGACACTGGCGTAAGGAGAACAGCACAGGTTGCGCCAGTACATAAAACCGTTGAACTCGTAAGCCACCGACGCCAGCAAGGCGCCCGCCGCATTTATGCGGAGCACCCGCGCGAGGGCGTAGGTAAATAGACCGGCGAGCAACAGATGAACGAACAGGTAGCTACCGGCCGCCGTCGACACCGGCAGGATGGTGAACAGGATCATCGCGGGCAGGTAGGTCCAGCCTGACAGAGGGTCTGCCGCGAAGGGGGCCCCGGAGAACTGGTACGGGTTCCAACCCGGTATGTCTCCAGAGCGCAACCTCTCGCCCAGGTACGAATACCAGGGGTAGTATTGGGTAATGGTGTCTTTGCCGACCACGATTCCACCGGTCACAAGGTCCCACACGGCGACAAGGGTAAAGACCAGGAGCAAGAACCCTGCGGCGAGGTTCTTGTGGCGTTTGGCGGCCTCGAGTAGCGGGGAACGCAAGAACCTGGTTGCAAGGATCATGTGCCGTCTCGCCCCGAGCCCCTTTCGCATACGGCGTTCTGGTGCCAGACAAATTGACGCCCGACACCGCATGAGTGCGATTCGATCAATGCCCGCGACCTTCCAATACGATCATGTCTTCTTACCTCGCGGTGTCCTCAAGGGCTTCCATGTCCTTGACGTAGATACGCCGATCCTTCAGGAGCACGGCCCCGCGCCTCTGGAGCCTGGTGAAGGCCCTGGTGACACTTTCGCGGCTGGCGCCTATCATGGTGGCCAGCTGCCAGTGGGTGTAGTGGGTGGGTATCCTCGGTCCCGCCGGCGTCATGACGCCTTCGCTTTCGGCGAGCTGGAGGACGACGTTCGCCAGGCGGGCGGTCACGTCCTTGAGGCCGATGTCTTCGAGACGCATCTCACAAAGCCGGAGTCTCTCACTAAGGACGCGTATCATCCTTAGGCCGACGTCGGGGTTTTTCCTGACGAGCCACTTCAGATCCTCGTCCTTCAAGACGCATATGTCGGAAGGCTCGGCGGCCTCCGCGTACGCTTCCCTCATCCGCTGCGCCGTGAGCGCCATCTCGCCGAACATCGTCCCGGACTCAACCACGGCAAGCGTGAACTGCAAACCCTCGGGCGTCACCTTGTATATCCTTACCTTGCCCTTCTTGAGCATGAAGAGCGCATCGCTCCGGTCCCCCGGGGTGAAAAAGACTCGTCCCCTTTCGACGTGCGTGTCGGGCACGCGCCGGCTGAAACCCTCCAACTCTTCTTTCGAGAGCGGCTCCAGGATGTCCACCATCGAGAGGAGTCGTAGCTTTTCTTCGGGTAACAACATCACTGTCAGCCTCTCCTCGTCGAAAGTTTCACATCGCCATTCACCAGGGACGAGTCTCGTGTGCCACACTGGTGACGCGCGTCACTTCATTCTATCGGGCATTCCCCGATGATGGCGCTGAAGCGACGGGAAGAGGTCCTGATGGCGGGCGCGTGGCACGCTTGGACTGCCGGCTCGGCGGTCGCAAGGTCGAGCCTCACCGAAAGGGGTAACAACATGATCGAAGCCGCGGGCAGGATGGTTCTCCGCTCCGCACTAGCGGGAAGCCTGTTGTGGGTCGGGGCGCTGAAGTTCGCCGAATACGAGGCGGAGAACATAGAGCCCATGCTCTCCAACAGCCCACTCTTCTCGTGGATCAACACGAGGCTGGGTTTGCGGAAGACCGCGGGGCTTATAGGGATTGTAGAGATAGCGCTGGGCACGCTAATCGCCGCGAGGCCGCTCTCGCCCAGAGCCTCGGCGCTCGGCAGCCTCGGGGCCACCGCGATGTTCCTCTCCACCCTCAGCTTCCTCCTTACGATGCCCGGGGTCTGGCAGGAGGAGTATGGGCTTCCAGCGCTCTCCCTGGAGGGGCAGTTCCTCGCCAAGGATGGCGTCTTTCTCGGAGCCGCGATCCTGATTGCCGCCGAGTCGCTGCGGGCCGCCCGTGCGACGTAAGGATTCAGGGGGTACGCTCTACGCCCGGCTGCTCCAGGATCGCCTTCAGGCGCCTCCAACATGCCACCTTGTTGGAGGAAGTCCGCGCTCCCATCTGTTGGGCCACGAATGGCCTTTTGCTCGCGACAGAACGCACTCGTAGACGGGTCGTGGACACTGGCGCGGCTCCTCGCTGCCCGCGAGGAGCTCCGGCAGAGCCCCGTAGGAACGCCTGCGCTTTGGCTCTTCGTGCTCGTGCTGGGCGTGATGCTGCCGATCATACTCGGCCGAGAGCGGCGCTCGAGTCCTCACGTTGGTGAGGAACAGCCGTTTCGGACGCGGATAAGAAGCGGTACGACAAGGTTTAAGCGTTTCGTAAGGAATCTGCAAGGGTTGCGTAAGAACTGCCGCGTAACGTAGATCAAGGCCGGAACAAGGGAGGTAAGACGTCCCATCATCTTCGACGACCTGTTCTTTCCAGCCAACGTACTGCCAAACGGGGAGGCGGGCACCGTCTTCACCTTGCCTACCGAGCCGGAGTGCGGTCAACTCATTTGGACCGAGCCTTTAGCTCCGTGCTTCCGGCGGAAGCTGGAACTCAGCGCAGGAGAGCTAGGGTTGGAAGGCAGATGCTGGGCCGGTCCATGGCAGCGGGGTATACTCCGGTAGAGGAGAGGGAGTCGAGAACGTCCATGGCGAAGGTCCTGATAGTCGACGACGAGCCGAACATCCGTGAAGTCGTGGGACTGTATCTCAGACGCGATGGGCACACGGTCGTCTCGGTCACCGACGGCGAGGAGGCGCTCGAGGCCTTTCGTGAGAGCGAGCCCGACCTCGTCGTCCTCGACCTGATGCTCCCCAAGATTAGCGGACTGGAAGTGTGCCGCCGGATGAGGGCAGACCGGAGGGTGCCCCTGATCATGCTCACAGCCCGCGGCGAGGAAGAGGAACGTATAGTGGGTCTATCTTTGGGCGCGGACGACTACGTCGTGAAGCCTTTCAGCCCGCGAGAGCTTGCCGCGCGGGTCGCCGCAGTCTTGCGGCGCGTGGAGGAATCTTCCGGAGATGTAGATCAGAAGCTGCTCTTCTTCGACGGGTTACGCATAGACCCGAACACGCGCGAGGTCCTTGTGCGGGGAGAACCCGCGACGCTCACGGCACGTGAGTTCGACCTCCTGCACTACCTTGCCTCGAGTCCAAACAGGGTCTACACCCGTGACCAGCTGATGGAGCTGGTGTGGGGTTACACCTTCTCCGCGGATACCAGCACCGTCACCGTGCACGTGCGCCGGCTGCGCGAGAAGGTGGAGCCCGATCCGGCAAGACCCCGCTACCTGCAGACCGTCTGGGGCGTCGGCTACAAGTTCGGCGGATGAAAAGGGCGCTCCGGACCGCGGGCGTCGCTCTCCTGTTCCTCGCCGGTTCGCTGGCGCTGGCCATCTTCGCCGCGTCCGTATTCGGCGTGCCGTCGGAGGATTTGCCAGCCGTGGCGGTGCTACTCGCCGTGGCCGGGGGAGGAGGCGGTCTGCTGGCGCTGCTCCTTATCCGTCCCGCCGTGCTCGGGCGTCTCGGCGGCGTGCGGGCGCAACTCGTGGGAGCCAGCCTGGTCTGTAGCCTCCTGCTCCTCGGGATGATGCTCGCGGGCGCGAGGGCTATGTTTATCTCGGGACACGACCTCTCGCTCTTGCTGACGATGCTGACCTTCGCGGCTGTCCTCTCGGTCGGCTTCGGACTGCTCTACGCGATGCCGCTGGCAAGCCGCATCGAGCGGGTACGGAAGGGTACGGCCAGGATCGCGGGCGGCGAGCTCGAGTCGGAGGTGCAGGTAGAAGGCCACGACGAGGTCGCGGGCCTCGCCGAGGACTTCAACGACATGGCGAAGGCGCTACGGGAGGCGGCGGAGCACGAGCGCGAGATGGAGAAGGCGCGGCGCAACCTCATAGCCGCCGTCTCCCACGACCTGCGCACGCCGCTCGCCTCCACGCGGGCCCTCATCGAAGCCGTCGCCGACGGTGTCGCCGCCGATCGGGAAACGGAGGAGCGCTACCTCTCCTCGGCCCGCCGCGAGCTTGCGCACCTGAGCCGCCTCGTGGACGATCTCTTCGAGCTCGCCCGTATAGACGCGGGGGTGTTGCACCTCACCTTGGAAGAGGCTTCGCTCCACGACCTGATCTCCGACACCATCTCCAGCTTCCAGCTGCGGGCCGAGCAGCGGGGCGTGACACTCGTGGGAGAGGTCTCGGGCGACGTCGACCCGGTGCTCGCGAACCCTCCCAGGCTGCAGCGCGTGCTCCACAACCTCCTCTCCAACGCCCTCCGCCACACCCCCGCCGACGGCACCGTGGCCCTGCGCGCAACCCCCGAGGGAGCCGAGGTGCGGGTCGAGGTGTCAGACACGGGCGAGGGCATCGCCGCCGAGGACCTGCCCCGCGTCTTCGAGCGTACGTTCCGCGCCGAGAGGTCAAGGACCCGGGCGGAGAAGGAAGAGACCCCTGGCGCCGGCCTTGGCCTCGCTATCGCGCGAGGCCTGATCGAGGCGCATGGCGGTACCATGAGCGTCGAGAGCGACCTCGGCCGCGGCTCACGCTTCCGCTTTACGCTGCGACGCACCTGAAACCTTAACTCTTCCTTACCATCCGCTCCGGGGATCAAGGTACCGATTGTCGCCGCCACACGCCCGTGTGAGAATCGGAGGTAGGAGAGCCGGAGCGTTTCTTCCTATGAGCATTCGCATGAGAACAACGGCAGCGTAGAAGTGTCCGAGCCGACGCTCGTCCTCGCGCTCGTCGCCGGGCTCGCCTCTTTCCTCTCGCCGTGCATGCTGCCGGTGATCCCCGCCTTTCTCGCCCAGCTCGCGGGTACCTAGCTCGACGTCTCGGACCTCAAGCGGCGGGAAGTCTTGCTCGGCATCTTCCTGTTCGTGGTCGGCTTCTCGGCCGTCTTCGCCCTCCTCGGCGTGGTGCTTGGCGCCGTGCTGCAAGGGATGGGCGTGCTGGTGTTTACCAACAAGCTCAGCCTGCTCGCCAACTTCCAGCTACTCAACGAGGTATTGCTATGAAACTGCTCGCTCCCCGTCCGATCCTGCTCGCGCTGACGCTGGTGCTCGTTGCCGGCGCCATCGCTTTTGTCGAGTTCCGGCTCGACGCGGGTGACGCGCAAGCGTACCCACAACCCGCTGAGAAGAAACCCAAACTGGACCCACAGCCCACCAAGAAAGCCAGCGGCGAGAAGGCCGTCTCCGAGTCCTCAGACGACACCGAGAAGCCGGCTTCCCCGGAGCGTGCGGAGGACGAGAAGCCGGAGCCTGCCGTCTCCGATGCGGAGCGGATCTCGCGCAAGGCGGCCGAGTATCCGCAGGCGGAGGAGATCCAGGAGTCTTTCGGCCTTACCAACACGGACGGCATCTCCATAAAGGAAGCCGCCGGCGAGAAGGTCGTCTTGCTCGAGTTCTGGACCTACACCTGATACAACTGCCAGAACGCGCAGCGTCACATCAACGCGCTGCACGAGAAGTACGCCGACGACGGACTGCAGGTCATCGGCGTTCACACGCCGGAGTTCGGCTTCGAGAAAGACATAGGTAACGTCAGGGAGGCCGTCCGCCAGGCGGAGATCCACTACCCCGTGGTCCTGGACAACCGGTACGCCACCTGGAACGCCTATGACCAGCGTTTCTGGCCTGCTTGGTACCTGATCGACGCCGACGGCTTCGTCCGCTACAAGCACTTCGGCGAGGGCGCCTACGGTGAAACCGAGAAGAAGGTCCAGGAACTCCTGGCCGAGAAGGAGCGCATCTCGAACTAGAGAGGCTTGGGGAGGCTGCGACCCTGAGGCTTCGCGCTTCGACGCGGCCACCGCGCCCTGAGTCTCCCGTGGTACTCAAGCAACCTGCCCGGAGAGATTCGCCGCCTCTGTTTTAGACATACAGGGGGATCCACTACTATTCTATAGTGGGTTGTCAAGATTCCTGCCCGTCCGCGCTGTCTGCCGGATCTCTCCGACTACCTGGCGTCCGGCCTCGATAATTTTGCGCATCTCCCGCACCGGTTCGCCCTTGTACACAGCGGAGCCCGCGATCAGCACCTGCGCACCGGCTTCCACCATAGGGGGCGCCGTCTCAACCGTGATGCCGCCATCAACCTCTATAGGGAGGTCGGTCATCTCCCGCAGACGCCGTACCTTCTCGGCCATCTCCGGTATGAAGGCCTGCCCGCCGAAACCGGGGTTAACACTCATGACGAGCACGAAGTCCAGGTAAGGCAGAGCCCACTCGATGGTCTCTGGCGGGGTTGTGGGGTTGAGCGCCACCCCGGCCTCGGCGCCTCCGTCCCGGATCATGGTCAAAGTGCGGTGCAGGTGGATGACGGCCTCCGGCTGGACCGAGATGCTCGCCACCCCGGCGTCGAGGAACGCGGCTATCAGGTTGTCCGGATTCTCGACCATGAGGTGCGCGTCAACCGGCAGGTCCGTCTCGGGGACCAGCGAGGCCGCGACCAGCGGCCCGATCGTCAGGTTCGGGACGAAGTGGTTGTCCATGGCGTCGAAGTGGACCAGCTCGGCACCACCGTCTGCGGCTCTCTTCACCTCTTCCGCCAGGTAGGCGAAGTTGGCCGCCAGTATGGAGGGTCCCCCTACTACCCTGTCACCTAAATCCGAAAAGAACGCCATAAACTACGAACCTCCGTCCGTGGACGCTACGCCGAGAACCCTTGCCACTCCAAGTCCGTCGTTTATCCCAGCCGCTCTAACCGCAGTGCGGCGAGGGCTCTGAGTATGCCGGTCTTAAACGCCCCGATCAAACGTCCCGACGGTTTGCGTTGCGTCGGGACGAACATGATCCCACGGACCCCGTGTGGGCGGTTCGCGAACCGCCCTTACAACGAACCGCCCTACCGCAGGGACGCGAGGCGTGCGACGAGACCTGGATCTCGCATCGCCGCTTCGCCTACCAGGACCGCGTCGGCCCCGGCGTCTCGCAGCCTACGGGCGTCTTCGGCGCTTTTGACGCCGCTCTCGGCTACTAGGGTGGCGCCGGCGAGTTTCGGCGCGAGGCGTTCGAAGGTGCCGAGGTCTACGCTGAAGTCTCTGAGATCGCGGTTGTTGACACCGACTACGCGGGCGCCTGACTCGAGGGCCAGGTTCGCCTCCTGCTCGTCATGGACCTCTACGAGCGGCGTCAGGCCGACCTCTACGGCAAGAGAGACGTAGCGGGCGAGTGCCGCCGCATCGAAAAGCGCCGCTATGAGCAAGACGGCGTCGGCCCTGACCCCCGTTTCGAGGATCTGCGCCTCGTCGACGGTGAAGTCCTTGCGTAAGACCGGCAGTGTAGTATTGTTCCGCGCGGCGTCGAGGTCTTCGAGACTTCCCTCGAAGCGTTTGGGCTCGGTGAGGACCGAGAGGCAATGCGCACCCTCTGACTCGTAGCGGGCGCCCCACCCGGCCGGCTCAGCGTCGCGGATAAAACCTGCTGAGGGCGAGGCTCGCTTTATCTCGGAGATCACGGAGAGGCCTGGCGCCGAGAGAGCCCCGGCGAAGTCCCTCTTGTCGAAGAGCAGCGCCTCCTGGTAGAGGCTGTTCAGGTCTGTGCTGCTGCGTAGATCCTGTGCCCTCTTTACGGCCGCTGTAACGAGCTCGTCGAGGACGGCGGCGCGCTTCACACGGTCCCCGAGAGGCGGCGGGTAGCCTTTATGAAGTCTTTCAGGGCCCTCTCGGCGGCCCCGTCGCTGATGGAATCCCTTGCCAGGCGCACACCTTGTTCTACCGACTTCGCTTCGCCAGAGACGTGGATCGCGGCGCCCGCGTTGAGGAGGACGATGTCGCGGGAGGACCCACGCTCCTCTCCGGTGAGGATGTCGCGCAGGATGCGGGCGTTGAGGTGGGCGTCGCCGCCGAGCAGGCCTTCGGGGGCATGGCGCGAGAGGCCGAAGTCTTCTGGAGAGATCTCATACTCTTCTATTGCTCCCTCGGAGACGTCAGCGACGAGGGTCTTGTCAGTCACCGTGATCTCATCCATCCCGTCCGTCCCGTGGACGACGAGCGCCTTCTCGGCCCCGAGGTCCCGCAGCGCCTCGGCGAGGGGACGCACGTAGGCCCTGCCGAAGACCCCGACGAGCTGACGCCTGGCCCCGGCGGGGTTGGTTAGCGGCCCGAGCAGATTGAAGACGGTCCTGAAAGGCAGCTCTGCCCGCACAGGGGCCACGAACCTCATCGCGGGGTGGTGCGTGCGGGCGAACATGAACCCGATGCCGGCCTCAGCGATACAGCGGGAGACCTCTTCCGGGCTGAGCTCGATCTTCGCACCAAGTGCCTCTAGCACGTCGGCGCTACCGGCCTGGCTCGTCGCTGCCCTGTTGCCGTGTTTGGCTACCAAAACGCCGGCCCCACGCGCCACGAACGCGGCCGCCGTCGAGACGTTTATGATCCCCTTCGCGTCCCCGCCCGTGCCACAGGTGTCGACGACGCCTTCGGGAGCCTCGACCTTCGCGGCGAAGCGGCGCATGGCGCGGGCGAAGCCAACGATCTCGGGTACTGTCTCCCCCTTTACGCGGAGCGCGGTAAGGAGCGCAGCCGTGGCCGCAGGGGAAGCATTACCCTCCATTATGGTCTCGAGGGCACGTTCCGCCTCGCCCTCGGTAAGAATCTCCCCATCGACGGCTCTGCGAAGCGTCTCGCGCAACAAGGAGCCGGCTCAGAGCCCCAGGAAGTTCTTCAGGAGGTCGTGACCGCTGCGGGTCAGGATACTCTCGGGGTGGAACTGGACACCCTCGACGGGGTACTCGCGGTGCCTGACGCCCATGATCGTACCGTCTTCGGTGCGGCTGGTGACGACTAAACATTCTGGCACTGACTCTGGTTCGATCACTAGCGAATGGTAGCGTGTCGCCTCGAAGCCCTGGGCAAGGCCCTTGTAGACCCCTCTGCCGTCGTGCATTATCCTCGCCGTCTTGCCGTGGACGGGCTCGCCGCGCACTACCTCGGCGCCGAAAGCCTGCCCGATGGACTGGTGGCCGAGGCAGACGCCCAGGGTGGGGATACTCTCACCGACCTCCTCGATCAGCTCTACCGAGACACCAGCCTCGTTCGGCGTGCAGGGACCGGGTGAGACTACTATCCTATCCGGGTGGAGCGCGGAGACCTCCCCCGGCGTGACTTCGTCGTTGCGCCGCACGAGGACGTCGGCCCCGAGCTCCCCGAGGTACTGGACCAGGTTGTACGTAAAGGAGTCGTAGTTGTCTATAACGAGAACCCGCATATGTGGAGCGATTTTAGCGGATAAGCCGACAGTGAACAGGGGGGAGACGCCTTGACTTTGCTCCTGACCGAGATCGAAGTCGAAGACCTTCTCGACATGCCGTCGACGCTGGATGCGGTCGAGTCGGTTCTGCGCCAGCACGCAGAAGGACGCGCCACTAACCGCGCCCGACGTCGCGTAGCCCTCCCTACGGGCGGGCTCAACTACATGGCCGCCGGGGCGCCCGAGATCGGGGCTCTGGGTCTCAAGGTCTACACCGTCGCGCGCACCGGCGCCCGCTTCTACACCATGCTCTTCGACCCCGAGGGCGGGGAGCTGCTCTCCATCATGCAGTCAGACAGGCTCGGACAGGTGCGCACAGGCGCGGCGAGCGGGGTCGCGACCAAGCACCTCGCCCGCGAGGGCGCGAACACTTTAGGCATCTATGGGGCCGGCTGGCAGGCGGAGAGCCAGCTAGAGGCCATCGCGGCCGTCAGGGACCTCGACCGGGTCATCGTCTACAGCCGCAGCGCGGAGTCGCGCAAGGAGTTTGCGGAGAAGATGGGCGGGCGGCTCGGGATGGAGATAGAGACGACCCACGCTGCCGAGGAGCCTGCGGCCCAGGACATCGTCGTAACCGTGACGTCATCGAGGGAGCCCGTGCTCCTCGGCGAGTGGCTCAGGCCAGGGGCGCACGTCAACGCCGCAGGGTCCAACTTCCTGTTCAAGACCGAGATCGACCGCGAGGTCGTAAGGCGGGCGAGCTTCGTGTGTGCAGACTCGCGCGAGGAGCTTGGACTCGAGGCGGGCGACCTGATGCAATCCCTCGAAACCGGCGCCATCCTCCCCGAGGCCGTCTACGAGCTTGGCCAGGTCATCGCAGGACAGGTGACGGGCCGCCGCGGCCCCGAGGACATAACCCTCTTTGCAAGCCAGGGCCTCGCACTGGAGGACATGGCCGCGGCTCGCGTCGTCTATGACCGGGCGGTCGAGCGTGACGTCGGCAGGGACATTGAGTTATAGAGGAACGAGACTTTTGGGGGTGATGACGGGATCTGTAGGGGCAGTTCGCGAACTGCCCTTACCCGAACCGTCCATACATGCACCATCCATACATGCACCGCCTCTGCGATCGATGTTTGACCGCGGGACGCGGGTGCGGCCGTGAGCGGCGCGGCCGCACCTTACCGGCCGGCGCTGCGGGTGCCCCGGCTCGCGGTGCTCGGGGTGTTTTTCGCCAACGGCGTCGTGATCGGGACCTGGGTCGTCAGGATACCCGCCGTGCAACAGAGGCTCGGCCTCGGCGAGGGCCTCCTTGGCGTCGCCCTGCTCGGGGCTGCGGTCGGGGCCCTTGCCGCCATGCCGCTGGTCGGGGCCCTGATCTCCCGCTTTGGGAGCAGGCGCGTCGTTGGTACGACGGCGCTGTTGCTCTCCCTCTCGCTCGTCACGCCGGCGCTGGCGCCGAACCTGTTCTCTCTTATGGCCGCCCTCATGCTGCTCGGGGCGGCGAATGGTGGGCTCGACGTCTCGATGAACGCGCAGGCCGTCGTGGTCGAGAGGGGGTACGGGCGTCCGATCATGTCCTCCTTCCACGCGGCCTGGAGCTTCGGAGGCCTCGCCGGGGCCGCGCTCGGCGGACTCCTGGCGTCCCTTGGGGTAGGCCCCTTGCCCCATTTCTCCGCTGTGGCCGTCCTGTCCGCGATAGCGTTCCTCGGTGCCTACAGGGCGCTCTTGCCCTCGCACGCCGATACCGCGGAGGAAGGAGCGCCGGCGTTCGCCCGTCCGACGCGCGCACTCTTTGGGCTGGGGATCATCTCGTTCTGCGTCCTCCTCGGGGAGGGCGCGATAGGAGACTGGAGCGCCGTCTACCTGGACAACACCCTCGAGACAGGCCCTGGCTTCGCGGCCGCAGGATACGCGGCGTTCTCCCTCTCGATGGCCTTCGGACGCCTTTTTGGCGACGGGTTCACAGAGCGCCTCGGCCCGGCAAGGCTCGTCCGCTCATGCGGAGCCCTCGCAGCCCTAGGGCTTGGGACCGCGCTGGCCGTGGGGCAACCCCTTGTCGCACTCGTCGGCTTCGCCTGCGCCGGTGCCGGCTTCTCTATAGTCTTCCCCGCAGCCCTCAGCGCCGCGGGACGCACCGAGGGTATGGCCACGGGGCCAGCCCTCGCCGCCGTCTCCACAACAGCGTATACAGGCTTTCTCGTCGGCCCGCCCTTTATCGGTTTCCTCGCCGAACTGACGGGCCTGGGCTACGCCCTCTACCTCGTAGTAGCCCTCAGCGTCGCCATCGTAGTCTTCGCCGGAGCCGTAAAGATAGAGGGCGGCAAAGCAAAATAGTCCTGTACAATGCCAGCCTCAACCAAAAAGCTGACCACTGAAATGCTGACTAGCTGAAATGCTGACCAGCGCCCGACAGGGCGCGTGCTGACTAGCTGACCAGCTTGCGACCGCAGGGAGGAACATTGTCCGAGACCTTCGAGAAGCAACCCGAGACAGGGGGCAACTACGAGCCGCTCGGCGCCGCGGAGTTGCTCGACCACACGGACAACGGCCTGCGGGTGGCGTCCGGGTCAACTACCGTCGAAGTGGCAGCCCTTGCTCCCGACCTCTTCCGGGTCGGGATGTTCCCCGCCGGCGGCCCGCCGAGGTACGGCTCTGAGGCCATCGACAAAGAGGACTGGGGCACTGTAGAGGTCTCCATGCAGGAGTCCGACGAGGAGCTCACGCTCTCTACCACCGCGGCGACGGCCAGCGTCTCGTTGAATCCCCTGCGCATTGCGTTCGCCGACCCTTCCGGCAGGGAGTTCGCTGTCGACGACGAAGAGCTCGGGATGGGCGCCGTGGAGACCCCAGGGGCCGACGTCTTCTCGGAACCCTTCGGTAGTCCGGTACGGCTCTACAAGAGGCGAGAGGAAGGAGAACGGTACTTTGGGTGCGGCGAGCGGACGAGCGGGCTAGAGAAGACAGGCTCTCACCAGGTCTTCTACAACGTCGACCCGCCGCTGGGGCACACTGCCTCTTTCAACAACCTCTACAGCTCAATCCCGTTCACCTTCTCTATGACGAACGGCAAGGCCCACGGCCTCTTCTTCGACAACACCCACAGGGTCGAGTTCGACCTCGCGCTAGAAGATGAGAACCGCGCCTACTACGGGGCTGAGGGTGGGTCCATCGTGTACTACGTCTTCTGTGGGCCGACACCAGGGGAGGTCGTCGACCGCTACACCGAGCTCACGGGCCGCACCCCGATGCCGGCGTTGTGGACTTTAGGGAACCAGCAGTGCCGCTACTCCTACATGAACGAGGAAGAGGTGCGCGAGGTCGCGCGTGGCTTTCGGGAGCGGGACATCCCTTGCGATGTGATCTACCTCGACATCCATTACATGGACGGCTACAGGGTCTTTACCTGGAACGAGGACCGCTTCCCCGACCCGCAGCGTCTGATCTCCGACCTGCGGGAGCAGGGCTTCCGCGTCGTCACCATCGTCGACCCCGGCGTGAAGGTGGACGAGAACTACTCCGTCTACACCGAGGGGCGAGCGAGGGATCTGTACTGCAAGACGCGGGACGGGGAAGAGTACCAGAACGCCGTCTGGCCCGGCGTGTGCGCCTTCCCTGACTTCACCAACCCCGAGACGCGCAAGTGGTGGGGCGAGAACCAGAAGGTTCTTACCGACGCCGGGGTGGCAGGTATCTGGTGCGACATGAACGAGCCGGCGCTCTTTATACCGGACGGGGCCACCATGCCTGACGACGTAGTCCATCCCGGCGGACGGACCGGCGAGGCAAGGTGGCACGCCCAGATCCACAACACCTACGGCTCATTGATGGCCCGCGCCGCCAGAGAGGGCCTCATGGCCCTGCGGCCCGACGAGCGGCCGTTCGTGATCACCCGCGCCGGGTACGCCGGCCTGCAGCGCCACGCCATGCACTGGACCGGGGACAACTCCAGCTGGTGGGAGCACCTGTGGATGAGCATGCCACAGCTCCAGAACCTCGCCCTCTCGGGCGTCGCGTGGGCCGGGGTCGACGTCGGAGGATTCGGGGGCGACACGAACGGAGAGCTCTTGGCCCGCTGGACGGAGTTCGGGGTCTTCCAGCCTTACTGCCGCAACCACACCATGATAGGGACCCGCAGCCAGGAGCCCTGGGCTTTCGGCGAGCCCTACGAGTCGGTGTGCAGGGAGATGATCAAACTTCGTCAGCGACTTCTCCCCTACCTCTACTCGCTCTTCGATGAGTGCCACAGGACGGGCGCGCCGATCCTGCGTCCGCTCCTGTTCGAGTACCCCGAGGACGAGACTACCTACACGGCCGACGACGAGTTCCTGCTCGGCGACGCCCTCCTCATTGCCCCCATAACCCGTCCCGGTATCGAACACCGCCACGTCTACCTGCCCGAGGGCACCTGGTTCCACTACTACAGCGGCGAGCGATTCGAAGGGCCGGTCCACATCCTGGCGCACGCACCTCTGGGCGAGCCTGCCCTCTATGTAAAGGGAGATTCTCCCATTCCGATGGGGCCTGACGCGGCTCACACGGGCTCGAGGCCGAACGACCCGCTGACGCTGCTAGTCTACCCGGCCAAGGGCGAGGGAGAATCCACACTCTACGAGGATGCGGGGAACGGCTTCGGCTACAAAGAAGGTGAGTACGCCAGGCGCAGGATCTCCTGCGAGTCCTCGGAAGGCCGCTTTGCCCTACGCCTCGGCGAGCGAGAGGGCTCGTTCGTCCCCGAGCGCAGGGAGGTACGGCTGGAGCTACGCGGCATTCCAACGGCGCAGAGCGTAACCGTTAACGATGAGGAGTACCCGTCAGACCAAGTAGAGGATGGCGCCCTCACCGTCGCGCTCGGCGAAGAGGCCGGTCCGACGGCGGTGGAGGTGATCCTCTAGCACCCGGGCGCTCGGAGGATGCGAACGATGCTCCGCCACATGCTCGTCCTCTTGATCCTCCTGTCCCTGGGATACTTCGGCATGGGATTGCTAGTGGTCCTGTGGATGACTTCCCCAAGCCGCAAATTCCCCGAGGCGACGCCTGCGTCCGTCGGTCTCGGATACAGGGAGGTCGAGTTCCTGAGCACGGACGGGGTCCGTCTGAGCGCCTGGTGGGTGCTTGTGGAGGGTTCGTCCCTGGCAGCGGTGCTCGTCCCAGGCTGGGGCGGACACAAGTTCGACGAGCATCTCTTGCAAACCGTGCCTGTCTACCACGACGCCGGCTATAGTGTGCTCCTGCTGGATCTGCGGGCACAGGGCGAGTCTGACGGAGCGCGCCGCACCCTCGGTTACAGGGAGGTTCGCGACGTGCGCGGTGCGCTCGCCTGGCTCCAGCGGCAGGGTTACAGGCCGGACCAGATCGTGCTTCACGGCTGGTCCATGGGAGGAGCGACAGCCCTGCGTGCGGCCCCTGGGACAGGCGTAGCTGCCGTCGTCGAGGAGGCTTCGTACGCGGATCTCCCGCTCCTTCTAGGAGACAAAATACCCGAGTTCGTACCCTTCGGGGGGCTTCTCCGGCCGGCGATACTGCTCGCAGGGAGACTCTTCCCCGACTTCGACCCCTGGGACGTAGTACCTAAAAAGGAGGCCGCGAAGCTCTCAGATGAGGGCGTGCCGCTCTTCGTCATCCACTCGACAGGAGACAACATAGTCCCCTACAAACAGGCCGCGCTCTTCGCCGCGGCCTACCCCGATGCAAACGTCTGGAAGCTGGATGAGTACGGGCACGTCAAAGCGTACGAGCATCCCGACTATGCGCAGAAGTTGCGGGCGTTCTTGGACGCATCCCGGTGAAGGCGTAAGAGCGTGCCCGTATGATGACGTATGGCCGTTCCCGTGTGGAGCGTAAGGCGGTACCCGTATTACGGCGTAGGGGCGGTTCGCGAACCCGCCCTTACACGAACCGCCCTTACACCTGCGTGTCGATCAGGGTGCGGAGTTGCGGGTCGGTGAAGTCCTGTGCCGTCATGAACGCTCCTGCGACGAGGAGCTTCTGTGGCTCCTGGCTCGAGGTGATGCCTACAGTCGGGATGCCAGCAGCGACGGAAGAGGATATGCCCGAGATCGAGTCCTCGAAGGCCAGGGCTTCTTCGGCAGGGACGCCGGTCTTCTCCAGGGCGGCTCTGTACGGTGCTGGATCTGGCTTTACGGCTTCGACCTCGTCGGCGAGCACGACGGTGTCGAAGAAGTCTCGCAGCTTCAGGGCGAGCAGTATCATCTTGACGTTCTCCTCAGGCGCGTTGGTGACGAGGGCGATCCGCATCCCTCGCTTCCTGCCTCGCTCTACGAAGTCAACGAGACCTGGCAGGGGCTCAAGCTCGGAGGCGCGCTCGCGGAAGCTCGCCTCCTTGGCGTCACCGATGGACCTCCCTTGCTCGTCGGTGAGCTCGGGGAGCAGTTCGCGCACGATCTCGGCCGTGCTCCGGCCGCTGATCTCATCGCGATAGAATGCCTCGTCTACTTCGACACCGTAGGGTTCGAGCGCATCCACCCACGTTGGCAGGTGCAGGGAGTCGGTCTCCGCGAGCGTGCCGTCGAGGTCGAAGAGCAGGGCCCGGTACAAACCGTTAACCGGCGTAGAGGACCATGTTAAGAGCGCGGGTCACGATGAGCAGCGCGCCTATGTACAGGAGGATAAAGAGGTGGCCACGTTCTTTGCCCTTGCGCAAGGGACTTGTCTTGTACTCGGCCATCCCGAGGAGCACCCCGATTGCGCAGAGACCCCACACCCAGTAGAACGCGAAGTAGCGCGCGAAGTTGCCGGGGTCAGGGTCGAGCGAAGCCCCCGCGAAGGTTAGCGTCACGAAAGCGGCTAGCGAGAGCGACAGTACGAACAGGACCCTGTTCGCCGGACCCCTGCGCTTCCACGCTAGCCAGTCGGTAAAGATGGTATGGATACTGCTCACATCAGTCATGTTAGCAGCCAGAACGCGGGGCGCCGTGAAAGCTTACGGCTCACGCGCTGTACCCAGGCATTAGAATAACCCTCGTGCGCCGACTCCTTGCCCTCAGCTGCGCGATAGTGTTGGTGGACACCATCTTCTACGCTGCGCTTACGCCGCTCGTCCCTCTCTTCGAGGAAGAGTTCGGCCTCTCCAAGTCCGCGGTCGGCATCTTGAGCGGGGCCTACGGGGCAGGCGTCCTTGTAGGCAGCGTGCCCGGTGGATACCTCGCTTCGCGGTCAGGAGTGAGGATTACGGCCCTCGTCGGATTGATCCTTATGTCCGTAACCAGTGTGATGTTCGCGCTCGTGGACACTACGTGGCTGCTTGTTGCGGTGCGGTTCGCAGGCGGGTTCGGTAGCGCGCTCTCATGGGTTGCTGCGTTCACCTGGCTCGTGGACCGGGCGCCGGAGGGGCGGCGGGCCGAGATGATCGGGGTGATGGTCAGCGCGGCCGTGGTCGGTGCGCTACTCGGACCCGTACTGGGGAGCGTCGCAGCGACTCTCGGCCTCTTGCCGGCCTTCGCCTCCGTCGCCATCGTGGGCGGGGTCATCGCCGTCTGGGCCGCCCTGGAGCAGGCACCGGTCTCCTCCGGTGATATCTCCCTGTTGCCTGCGCTCAGGACGGTACGGGAGCCCCTGCTGCTTACCAGCCTCTGGTTCATAGGGCTCTCTCCCCTGCTTTTCAGCGCGCTGGCCGTCCTGGTGCCGTTAGATCTGAACAGGCTCGGATGGGGTGCTGCAGCGGTGGGGACAGTCTTCCTGGTGAGCGCCATCTTCGAAGCGTTCGTCCACCCGATGCTCGGCCGCTGGTCCGATCGATCTGGCTACCGTCCGCCCGTCTTCACCGGATTGCTCACCTCCATCGGCATCCTGCTCCTCCTGACGTGGGCTGGGAACCCCTGGGTGATCGGGCTTCTCGTCGTGCTCGCGGCCGGTGCCTTCAACGCGACGCTAGTCCCTGGGACGGCACTCTTCTCCCGCGGCACCGAGAAGGCCGGGATGGAAAGCGCCGGGGCCTTCGCGATCACGAACTTCGCCTGGGCCTCCGGCTACGCTGTGGGGGCCCCTGTTGGAGGCTTCCTTGCGGACCTCCGAGGTGATGCCCTCTCCTACCTCACGCTTACGGCGGTCTGCCTGTTGACGATCGTTCTCCTGCGCCGCACAGCCTGAAGGGACAGCATTTCAGCACGCCGCTTCGCAGCTTGTCAGCTTTTCAGTTTGTTGTGGTGACCTGCAGCATCTTGCTCGTAGATGAACTGGTGGTTCGCAGTGGGTCGATGCATCCGCGGATTACTTCAGTATTTCGCGATGACCCACACGGCGTGGACTATGCCGGGGATGTAGCCGAGGATCGTCAGTAGGACGTTGATCCAGAACTGCTTACCAATCCCCACCTGCAAGAACACCCCAAGGGGCGGGAGAAGTATCGCGATAATGATGCGTAGCAGATCCATCGTAAGCCTCTTTCTGTTGCTTGCTCTCTACCTGGTACGCTGCCCGACCCCGGTAGTTGTAGGCACAGAGAATACCCTATAACGCCGCGCGTAAGGCTCTAGACCTACGCACGAAACACCCACATCTTGGGGCCATCTCCGAGATGTATGATACATAACGTGTTTCATACATGAATCTGTGCGAACTGCTAGGCTGATGGGGACGCTTCGCGAGTCTTCGGGTAGTACCCGTATAACCCGAGGAGGGAGTCCGGGCATGAGAGAAACCGACGGAGAGAAGGCCAGGGTCAGGGAAAGGAACCTACGCTGGATGGAGGCGCTGTGGGAGGGCACGAACACGTCCGCCAAGGAGGAGGACCAGAAGGAAGAGGTACTTGCAGTGTTTCGTGCATTGGTGAGGGAGTCCAGGAGCGAGAGAGAGGTTCGCGAGTACGTGCCCTGGCAACCGTTGTGGTAGTAGGGAGCGTCGGGTCTCCTAACCTTCGTACCTGTACCACTACCCTTAAGTGAACACTGCCTGTTGAGGAACGTGCTCCTCCGCCGCGCGGCCTGAAGGTAGTCCGCTTCTCCTATACTATGCCCTCACAAAAGGACTAGACTTCTGAAGGGTACCCGCCGAGAGCGAGGAGAAGCCCAATGGCGCAGCCGATCGACCTCTACTACTGGCCGACCCCCAACGGCTGGAAGACGACTATCATCCTGGAAGAGACCGGACTTCCTTACAAACTTGTGCCTGTGGACATAACCTCAGGCGACCAATTCGAGCAAGAGTTCCTCAGAATCAGCCCTAACAACAAGATTCCCGCGATCGTCGATCCCGAGGGTCCAGACGGAGAATCCATGTCCCTCGCCGAGTCGGGAGCAATCTTGATCTATCTCGCCGAGAAGTCGGGCAGGTTCCTACCCGGAACCCCGCGCGATGGGTACCTCGTGCTGCAGTGGCTGATGTTCCAGACTGGACACGTCGGGCCGATGCTCGGGCAGGCACATCACTTCAGGGGTTACGCTCCCGAGAAGATACCCTACGCCATAGAGCGCTACACCCACGAGGCTGCGCGGCTCTACGGGGTCATGGACCGGCGGCTCTGCGAGACCGAGTACTTCGCCGGCGAGGAGTACACGATCGCGGACATGGCGATCTACCCCTGGCTCGTCTCGCACGAGAAGCAGGGCCAGGACCTTGAGGACTACCCTGCCCTCAAGCGCTGGTACGAAGGCATAGAGTCGCGTCCCGCCGTCAACCGCGCGCTGGAGGTCGGGAAGGAGCTACGCCGCTCGCTGGACGACATGGATGACGATACCCGCGAAATACTCTTTGGCGGAGGACCGAAAAGAGGCTAAGACCGCTCTAGTGCTCGCGTAGTGCGGTGCGATATCCGACGGCGAGCAGGGGCGCTCCCCAGATGATCGCGGAGACGGCGGCCAGGCAGAGCCCAGGGACCAGGAAAGGCGCGCCGAAGCCGAACGACGAGGCTAGCAGACCACCGGCCGCGGGTCCGACAGCGTTGCCTGCCGACGTTGCCGTTGCTGCGACCCCGAACGCCTCGCCCTGGCGCCTCGGGTGTACGGCGCCGCGGATCGCGAGGTTGGCGACGGGGACGGCGATCCCGACGAACAGTCCGGTTACCACGCGCAGGGTCCACAACAGGGCGATGGAGTCGACCTCGGCCTGCGGCAGCGCCGAGATGCCTGCCAGTAGCAGGGTCCAGATGATGACCTTCCGCGCCCCGAACCTCGCCGCAAGCTTTCCTCCGATAACGGAGCCGAGCGAGGCGGCGAGGGCGCCGGTCGCGATGATCCAACCTGCCAGCGTCGCGACCCGCACCGGCTCTTCCATCAGTGTAGAGAGGAAACCCGGTAGCGCAGGCGCTGCGCTCATGATCGCGACCTGCACCACGAAGAGTGCGAGGAGGCTCGGCGCGAGTCTCCTGTGCGGGAGCGGACCTTCGGCTTCATCGGCCTCCTCTGTCTCCGACTTCTCTTCCTCGGGCCGCTCCTCTTTGACCCAGGCGGAGATCAAAACAGCAGACGCCGCCAGGAGGGCCGCGGTAACCCCGAAAGATGCCCTGATGCCGACGAGGTCGGCGAATGCTCCTCCGAAGAACGGCCCGGCCGCCGCGGCGACGAAGATAACCATCTGCAGGGTTCCCAGCCTCTCCCCCGCCCGAGAGTGCGGGGCCGTTGCCGATACGAGGACCGTCGCAGCCGCGACCGTACCGGTCAGGCATCCCTGCAACGTCTTGAGCGCCAGCAACTGCCACGGGCTCCCCACGAGCCCCATCAACCCGACGACGAGAGAGCCCGCAATCGTCGCCCTGAGTAACATAGGCTTGAGCCCGACACGGTCGCCCAGCCTGCCCCAGAGTGGCGCGGCGAGGGCCATCGTCACGGCGGTCGAGCTGTTGATGACCCCGGCCCATGCCGCCGCACTACCGGCGTCCTCGACGCCGAGCGCCTGGACGTAGATCGGGATGAAAGGCAAAACGAACGTGAACCCCATCGTCGCAGCGAGCTGCGAGGCGAGCAGCACGATGAAAGAAAGCCTTCCGTCGACCCGCAAAGACTTCATTCGCCGCCCCCTTCCGCAAGACAGCGGACGCCAGGGACGGCGAGATCTCCTCCTGCAGATGTGCTTCTGTGCCTGGCCGCCATAACAGGCGGCCCTACAACCCTATGTAGCGTAACTCTCCTTCCCGGATACTCCGGGGCTCGTGAGCCGCGGCGAACGCCGCCAGACAGTCGCAACCTTACAGGTCGGGCATACAGAGGAGGCTACTGGTGTTCTCAGACCAGCGTCCAATACCCTCCCGCGCACTCTCAAGAACTCTCACTCCGGATACGTCTCTCAAAACCTTCGCTACTGAGTGTAGCAAACTCCCCGCTGCAAATCCGACTTTGTAACGTCTAGACCCGGCGCTCTGGTGAAAAAGATCACCCTATGAGCAAGGGTAGCGGCGGCTAGGACTACCACGGCGGCGAGTAGACCTTCTAATGCGAGCGGACGAGGTAAGATTTATCGTGTCGCGGGTCGGGCGAAGCCGCTAAACCTTCGCATATACGTCTTCTAGCTTCAGTTCACCGGCGATGGCTTCGATCCTGAACATCGCCTCGGTTTCGTGGGCTTCGGTGTAGATCCAAGCCCTACCGCCCTCGTGCTTCACGTACCGCTCGATCCTCGGAGCCTTTTGAGCGACCAGCGCGTAAGTGAATGGGGAGTCGATGTTCTGGTAATGCTCGAACTTCTTGCCTCGATCGTAGGCTTCGGTCGCGTCAGAGAGGACCTCGAAGATCACCAATGGATTGAGCAAGGTGTCCGGTTCATCGTCGGCGAACGCTCCCTTCCCGCAGGTCACCACGACATCGGGATAGGTGAACAACCCGGTGCTCGTTACTCATACCCGCATGTCGTTCGAATACACGTTGCACGGGCGGGCCCGTAGCTGGTTGTCGAGCGCGGTCACCAGGTTGGTCACTATCCTGTTGTGCCGGCGGCTCGCTCCCACCATTGCAAACATCTCGCCTCCGTGAAACTCGCTCCTGAACTCGGCTCGACGTTCGATGGCGAGATACTGCTTTTCGGTCAGCAACGTTTCGGAGTCGGATGACACGACTCGAGCTCCGTCCTTGTAGGCTATTCGCATCCGAGATTGTAGACCGGCGGAGAAAGATACGGCAACTCGCCGAAGGTGCTGTAGCTGCTCAATCCCATGGAGCAGCTTCATGAAGTCTCGCTTGCGTTTGTACTCCAGGCGGAGCGGCTCCACGTATTCCTCGAACTCTGTCTCGCGGCCCGGCCGTTGCCCGCTATCCCGCGGCCAAAAATCGCGAAAGTGGGTCTGGGGAGAATGCGGCCTCGGGATTATGCTCGATACCGTCCGTAGGGTTTCGGAGAACGGAAAGGGATTGCGATCGGAGATCAAGGAACGGAGATGAATCCAGTGTTCACGGTCGGGCATTCCAACCATTCGGCGGAGAAGTTCGCCGTCCTATTGAAGAGGCACGGGATCGAGGTGCTGGTGGACATCCGCTCTCGTCCATACTCTAGGCATGCGCCGCAGTTCAACGCCAGAGGCATCGAAGCGACCCTGTCGGGCAATGGGATCCGATACCTATTCCTGGGCAGAGAGTTGGGCGGAAGGCCCGAAGAGGAGATGTTCTACGATACGGAGGGCCGGGTAGAGTACGCGCTGGTCGAAAGATCCCGACCATTCCTCGATGGTATAAAGAGGCTGGAAAGGGAGATCCAAAGCAACAGGATCACCCTGCTTTGCAGCGAGGAAGATCCTGCCCGTTGCCACCGCAGGCTACTCGTCGGGCGGACTCTGGAGGAGCGAGGGTTTACGCTGTGGCACATCAGGGGTGACGGTAGCATTCAGACAGAGGGTGAGACGGACGGTGGCCAGCCGGTCCTGTTCCCGGAGACGGAGGCGAGCCCACGGAAGTCTATACGATCGGTTTCACGAAAAAGTCGGCGCCCGAGTTCTTCGGAGCATTGAAGGACACAGGCATCAAGCGCCTCCTCGACGTGCGGCTGAACAACGCGTCCCGGCTCGCCGGGTTCGCCCGTCGAGCCGACCTTCCGTTCTTCCTGGAGAGGCTCTGCGGCGCTGAGTACCTCCACGAGCCCAGCCTGGCGCCGACCCGCGAGATCCTCGACGCCTACAGAAAAGGCGGCGGATGGCCGGGCTACGAGAGGGCGTTCCTGGATCTCCTGCGGGAGCGCCAGGTCGAAAAGACGTTGGATAGAGACATCTTCGAAGTACCGACGGTGCTGCTGTGCAGCGAGGCCAGAGCCGAGCATTGCCACCGGCGTCTGGTCCTGGAGTACCTGGACCGGGAATGGGACGGCGTCAGGACCGTTAACCTGTAGGGACCTTGCAGATACTCGTAAATCACCTGACACGGATGCGGCCGGGCTACTTTTGCGTGGCTGGCGTGGACGTGAACACGCCGCGCCACATCCGCCCGGTCCTCCGCCGCGGCAGGCTCACCATTGATCTCCTCAGTACCGGCGGCGGACCCTTCGACGTCGGTTCCGTTGTGGACCTCGGGCCGGCGACCTACGCCGGACGCCCTCCCGAACTGGAGGACCATCGTTTCGATCCGTCGAGCACGCGATGGCTCTTCGACGACGACCCGGACGACTACTGGGATGCTCTCGACGGGGTGGCACAGGAGAGCCTGGCGGAGATCTTCGGCTCCGCGCTCGAGCTGTGGGACGAAAGCGGCACGGTGGACGTTGGGGAAGGTCGCGCCTCACTGGGCTGCCTGAAGCCGGAGAAACAACCGTGGCTGTACGTTGACCACCGGGGCACGGTTCGGATGGTGCTCGACTACCTGATGCCCTCCGTGGACCTGTCGGTGAACGACCTGCGGCTGTACGAAAGGGACGGACGAACGCCCCGCCGGGACCTCTTTGCCAGCGTGCAACGGCGCCTCGAAGCCGGGGTGGAGGCGATCCTGAGTGTCGGCCTGACGCGACCCTGGCAGAAGTGGGGCGACACCGCCGAGAGGCACTGGTTGCAGGTCAACAACATCCACCTCAAAGACGACCCGATGTGGCAGTTGAGGGACGAAAGGCGAACGGGCACGGCCACCGAAGGCGAGCCCTATGGCGCCAAGAGCGGAGAAACGCGCTAACGCCGCGGTCGCGCGGCCCGTTATGACGCCGGCCTTAGCTCACCTCGCACATGAAGAGGGGCGGGATGTGCATGTAGGTCGTGCTGGGGTTCGGGCCAACGATGTCCTGGGCCATCTGGAGCGCATCGGCTACGGTGTCGGCCCTTCCGAGTCCCATGCGGGATGTCGTCTCGGGGTCGCCGCCTACCAGTATGACGCCGCCGAGGTGGTCGAGGGCGTGGGCTGCCCAGTATAGGACCGTGAACGGGTGCGCGCCGTGGTAGGCGTAGGAATTTCGGTAGAGGGTACGGTACCAGGGGTCGTTGGCGTACTTCTCCTCGTACCGGTGGTGAATCTCGTAGACGTCGTTCGTCTCGGGGAAGACCTCGTTCCACAAGTCTATGTAGCTCGGGTGGTGGAGCTTGTTGAAGTTGGCTGGCATGGGGTGTGTGCCGATCAGAACTCCTCCCTCGCGCACGAGTGGTTTGCCCTTGTAGAGGTTGAAGAGGTAGCCGAGGAGCATATTGAAGACCAGGATCGGGTTCATGATCGAGTTGACGTTGTAGGGTCCGAGGTACGGGATGCCCAACAGGAGCACGTCCGACTGGCCCCCGGCAGGAACGACCATCTGCCTGTAATTGTCGCTGAGGGTCGCTGCGTGGACGGGCTCGGTGGCGCCTGCCTGTACGCTGGTCACCCGGTGCGGAGCGTTTATGGAGTGAGAGATGCGCCTAGCGGCTTCCAGCGGCATCGTCTGCGTGGCCTTGTGGGTGGCAAGGAAGTTGGCTTTGGTGACCATGCTCCACTGGTACTCCGGTTTCGCCATAAAGTCGAAGGCAGCGGGGTAGGTCTGGTTGTTCAGGGTGCTCTCTATGTGGAAGA